>CALMOM010000148.1:3008-35470 GCA_937873305.1 uncultured Terriglobus sp. | reverse complement strand
GTGCAGGCGGCAACGGTGCGGGAACGAGCGGCAGCGGTTCAACCACGCCTCGCTAACACACACAGTCCTAGCGCAAGCAGGGACCGGCTTACCGCCGGTCCCTTTCACGTTACGCCGGAAAGCTGAGCCTGCCGCCCGCCAGCACTTCCTCGTGGGTGATGGTTGCGGTGAGCGTCTTACCACTTAGTCGAACCGGCCCGTCCTCCTTGCCCTTGGCCGCCCGCTCGACGACGAGTTCCTTGCCGTTGGGCATGTGCACCGTGGCACGTGGGAACAGCGGGCCACCCAGCACATACTCCGGTTTGCCGGGGCACAGCGGGTAAAAGCCCAGCGCGCTGAGCACGTACCACGCGGCCATGCTGCCGGTGTCCTCGTCGCCCGCAAACGTGTCCGGCGTGTACAGCTCGTCCATCACGCGTCGCGCCCAGTACGCGGTGCGGTCGCGGCGACCCGCGGCGGTAAACACATACAACACGTGGTGCACCGGCTGGTTTGAGTGCGCGTACTGGCCAAAGTGGACGGCAGCCATCTCCGACATCTCGTGGATCTCCTGGTCGTACGCGCCCGTGTTGAAGTCCGGCGCCATGGTGAGCATCTCTTCCAGCGTGGCGACCGCCTTTTCCTTGCCGCCCAGCAGGGTGATGAGCGTGTCCTCGTCATGCGGCGCATCCCAGCGATGCTGCCATGGGCCACCCTCCACGTACGGATTACCCCACTGAATGGGGTCGAACGGCGTCAGCCAAGTACCATCCGCCTTCTTGCCTCGAATAAAGCCGGTGCCGGTGTCGAAGATGTGCTTCCAGTTCTCCGACCGCTTCATAAACATGGCCGCGTCATCCGCATGGCCAGCCGCCTTGGCTACCTGCGCAATGCAGAAGTCGCCGTAGGCCTGATCCACTGTCTCGGCGGCAGCCTGGTCCACCAAGCCCGCGGGCGCGTAGCCGTACTTCAGGTACTCGGTAATGCCGCGCCGTCCCCAGCCTGCGTCAGGATCGCCGGGCTGCGTGGCGTGCTTCTTTAGGCCGGCGTAAGCCGCCTGCACGTCGTAGCCCTGGATGCCCTTTGCCGCCGCGTCCCCAAAGACAGAGTCGATGAGGCTGCCCGTCATGCAGGCGCGGTACCCAGGGCATGGGAACTGCGGCAGCCAGCCGCCTTCCTTACTCGCGTTCACCCAGGCTTGCAGTATCTCGCCAAGCCGCTCCGGGAACAGGATCGTCATCATCGGATACCACGCGCGATATACGTCCCAGTAGCCGTGGTCGGCGTACATCACGCCCGGCTCGACCTTGCCGTTGAACGCGCTGCGGTGGTGCATGCTGCCATCCGCCGCCGGCTCGTGCCACATGCGCGGAAACAGCAGCGTGCGGTACAGGCAGCTGTAAAACGTGCGCTGCTGCACCGGCGTTGCGCCGCCGATCTCGATGCGGCCCAGGTGCTTGTTCCACACCGCCTTGCCCTCATCGCGCAGCGCGTCGACAGACTTGGTGCCGATCTCGCGGTCTAGGTTCATTTGCGCTTGCTCGAACGAAATGAACGATGTGGCGATGCGCACTTCCATCGACTGCGTGTCCGGCGGGAGCGAGACGATGCCGGTGTGGTGGTCCTTAACGGTGCGCAGTTCAAAACCGGTCCACGGCTGCGCGAACCGCAGCACGTAGTACGTGGCGAATCCGGGTGCAACACCGCCATTGTTGTGGCTGCTGGTAAAGCGCAGCGTGCGCGTCGCCGCGTCCTGCTGCATCTCTGGCGCGTTCTTCTCACCGGGAATGTCGAAGTAGAACGCGCGGTCGCCCGCCTTACGGAACTTCGCCGTGATGACGCAGCCACGCTCGGTCGGAATCAGCTCCGCGTCAATGCCGTAGCGCAGCAGCTCCACCTGCATGCTGTGCGGCAATAGCTTTGACTCCTCTGGCCGGAATGAGCTGCCGCGCGCCGCCGGGTCTGGCCGCACGGTACCGCACGTCGGCATGAATGTGGCGTTGCCGTAGTCGCCCAGCCACGGCGAAAGCTGGTGCGTAAGGCGGAAGCCCTGCAGGCGGCGCTCGTTGGGCTGGAACATCCAGCCGTCTCGCGGGCGCGACTGCAGCGTCCAGTGCGCCATGCCGAACGGCATCGCGGCAATGGGCAGGGTGTTGCCGCGCGAAAACTCGTACTCGGAGTTGGTGCCCTGCAGAAGGTTGACGAACGTGGTGAGATCAGCGGTATTGCCTGTTGCAGCGTCCTTTGCGGCAAACGTCGCAGGGGACTCAGCAGCTGCGGTAGCACCCTCTGCCGTAGCCACGACTGCAGCTGCAGCCAAACCTGAGTTGCGCAAAAAGGCACGCCGATCCATTCGCAGAACGTCTTTCTCGTCCACACCGTCTCCTCTGGAATCTGCGAAAAGGCGCGCAGCATCCCTCGCATCAGCCTATCGCACGCGCAACCAGTCCCGTTCGAGGTGGTCAGGTCGCAGAGTATGCGTAATGACGGTACAGCAGCCAGCCGATTTTGGATGGCCCAGCTTCAGCACTATTGTGTCGTTCGTTTCGGACAGTGGCCTTGAGCCGTAATTTTCAAGAGGCTCTGGTCAAGATGGCTAAACTCATGCGCTCCGAAACGTCCTGAACGCCCCTCGAAACTCTGGCCAGCTTGTATGGACGATGCGCCTAGGTGCGCTTGCCCTCAATCACGGCGACGCGTCGTGCAGCACCACCATGTCTGCGTGCATCTGGTCGCGAAGCGAAATCATTTCGCCGCGCAGGTCTTTCATCTCGTCGCGGAGACCGTTTATATCCCCACGCACGCTCTCGCGGAGAGCCGTGAGACGCTGGCTTTGAGAAAGCCAGCCAAGAACGATCAGCACGGATGGAATGCCGATGGACTGCAGCAACTGCAGATTCGTCATATCGAGGGCCTCCGTGCCATAGATAGGAGTAGGGCGTCCTGGTAGCGACTGTTTTCGTTGCATCGGCTCAGTAGCAGCACGCAACAGCGCACTTTGCGTATAGTCATGGCGGTAACATTTTGTCTCTTCGTCTGAGGTCAAACCACTATGAAGCTCCGCACCCCCGCGGCTCTCCTGTTGGCTGCACTGTTCAGTTTGCTGCCTCTGCACGCGCAGAGCCCGCAAACTGCACCCGCCAGCCCCGCTGCTCCTGCTCCAGCCGCACCCGCACCGTCGGCCAAGGTACCTGCGGCGGCGCGCAAGTCACTTAAAGAGGTTGCCGCCGCACCCGGTGGCGGCCCCGGCCAGGTATGGGTCAACACCAGCAGCAAGGTGTACCACTGCCCAGGCACCGCCTACTACGGCAAGACCAAGGCCGGCAAATACATGACAGAGGACGCAGCCAAGGCCGAGGGCGACCGCGCCAACGGCGGCAAGCCCTGCAGCAAGTAGCTGCACCTGCAAACAAACAAGATCGTGCTGCGGACTCATCAATGTCGCATAGGCGGCATATGCCATGGCGCTGCATCTCACCACGCAGCGAGCAGCCTGCTGCCGCGATGGAGAGACCGCGCACATGATGACATCTGCACTACGTACTGGAACCGTAGCCGTGGCCGCCCTGGCCCTGGTAGCCACCGGCTGCAACAAGAAGAAGGATGACACCGGCAACCTGAAAACGGCCATCAACAGCTACTATGACCAGTTTCCAGAGTGCCTGTACAAGCAGCCCATCCAGATGCCGCAGCAGCACGACAAGGACGACGCAGAGAAGGTGCAGCCCTTCGATGCCCTGGTCGACCAGGGCTTGCTGACCCGCACGCCGATCGAGAAATCGAAGCTGCTCGGTCTCGTAAAGAAAGAGGCCAACAGCTACGACCTCTCGGACAAGGGCCGCGGCAACTGGACCGCGGACACCACCCAACCGGGCTACGGCAACTTCTGCTTCGCGCACCGCAAGGTCAAGGACATCGTGAGCAACACACCTGCGGGCACCAATGTGGGCGCGACCACTACGGTGAACTACACCTACACGCTGGGCGACGTAAAGGACTGGGCGCAGGCGCAGGAGACGCAGAACGCCTTTCCGCAGCTCAGCTCGGCTCTGGCGGCCACCAACAGCGCGCAGACCACGCTGGTACTGACCAACGACGGCTGGAAGGTGCCCACGCGGACACGGCCTTAGACAATGGCCGCTCCGATAGGGCACAGCTTGAGATACGGATGTGGTCTGGGAATTTGGAAGGGCACAGCTTGAGCTGTGCCACATTCAAATGAGTAAGGACGCGGCTTTAGCCGCTGAGGTCAGCCTTAAGCGTACGTCAACAGCTGAAGCCATCTCAAACTTGGCTTGAGTAGTTGCCATTCACATCGTCATCCTGAGCTGAGCACAGCGGAGACGAAGGACCTGCTTTTCTGTCGGGCAGCACCGCTGCCGGGGCAAGAGCAGGTCCTTCACTGCGTTGGAGGTGACGAACAGAACGCGACTCCGCCCGGTCGACGCGCATCCAAACCGGGCTATGTCACTGCTGCGCCCCGCGCGCTATGAAACCGGCCGGTACCAAAACCCGGTGCCCACCGAGGTGGGTGCAACCAAGCACCTTCTTACGATCTTTCGCAGGCTACTATTCGGCAAAGAGGAGCGTGTGCCGCGCCGGCAACTGGGGCCATTCCGCACGGATCTCGGAGCCTTCCTGACACCAGCCGCAAGCGGCCTACGCGTTACCCTCATCGGACATTCTTCGCTGCTGGTGGAGATGGACGGCACCACGCTGCTGATAGACCCGGTCTTCTCTAAGCGCGCGTCGTTTTCGCAGCGCTTTGGTCCTGCTCGCTTCTTTCCTGCGCCGCTGTCAATTGCCGAACTGCCGCCGCTGGACGCAGTGCTGCTATCGCACGACCACTACGACCACCTGGACGCCGCGGCTATCCCGCAGCTGCAGGAGCGGACGCCGCTATTTATCTGCTCGGAAGGCGTCGGCCGCCACCTGCAACGGTGGGGCGTTCCGGCGGCGAAGGTTAAGGAGATGAACTGGATGGACACGTTAACCGTGCCTTCCAGCAGCCCGACGCCGCTAACGCTAACAGCCTTGCCGGCGCGGCACTTCTCGGGCAGGAGCCTGAAGCGGTACACCACGCTGTGGTCGTCGTTCGTCCTCCGGACCGGGGGGCATAACGTCTACCACGGGGCCGACTCTGGACTGTATGCAGGTTTTCGTGAGATCGGCGAGCAGTTCGGGCCATTCGACCTGGCGACCCTTGAAATCGGCGCCTTTGACCCGCTGTGGGCCGACATCCACATGGGTCCGGACAACGCCGTTCTGGCCGCACAGGCCCTCCGGGCAAAGGTGCTGATGCCCATTCACTGGGGCACCTTCAACCTGGCCTTTCACGACTGGTTTCAGCCGCCGGAGCGCCTGACAGAGATGGCTGCCGAGGCAGGCTTGCCCCTGTGGGTGCCGGAGCCGGGTGAGCCAACGGAGTTCACCGGCGAGCCGCGCAATACCCTCTGGTGGCGAAGGTACATGGACCAGACCTCGGGCACATCGTCGTCTAGAAGCGCCAAACTAACGGCGATTCCGAGCGACTGAGTGCATCGCGCCGTGTAACGTGCAACATCGCGCACATACGCCACTAAAAGCGGCTCACAAGCGCACAAAACAGGTATTGCAACAGCAAGATCGGAGCGAAACCGCACGTCGCGACGCACCATTTGCGCACGTAGAACGCGCTTTCTGCACGCTAATCGGCACCCTTTGTAATGTTCGCGCCGAAAGACGCTCTGCACCACGATTTTGGCAGGAGAGGCTCCGTACACTGGACCTGTGCCGCCCGGTTTCCTTCTCATTCTGCCGCAGCTTGTCGCGCTTGCCACCACGCTCATCACCCTGGCCGGTCTGGTCTTCCTACTGCTGGCCCTGTTCGCTGCGCGAGGCTTCCGGCGCGAGCTACCTCTCCCCGCACCCGCAGCATGGCCAACTATCTCCGTTCTGAAGCCGGTGAAGGGTACCGATCCGCACCGCTTCGAAGCCTTCCGCAGCATGTGCCTGCAGCAGTACCCGGGCCGGTTCGAGCTGCTGCTGGGGATGGCCGAGCCGGATGACCCGCAGCTGCTGGCCGACGTCGCACGGCTGCAGGCCGAGTTCCCAGAGGTGCCGATACGCGCCCTGCCGTGCCCAGAGCGGCTGGGCACCAACGGCAAGGTGAGCACGCTGCTGCAACTGGTGCCGCACGCCCTGGGCGAGGTACTGGTCATCAACGATGCGGACATCCTGGCCGGGCCGGGCTACCTTACTTCCGTGGCAGCCGCCCTCCAGCAGCCGGGGGTAGGCTTTGTGACCGCGCCGTACCTGGGTCGTACCCTGCCGAACCCAACGGTATGGGCGCGGCTGGAGGCGCTAGGCATCGCGGGCGACCTCCTGCCCGGCGTATTCACGGCGCGGATGCTGGACCGGGGCATGAAGTTCGGCCTGGGCAGCACACTTGCCCTGCGGGCCGCAACGCTGGAACAGATCGGCGGCATGGCACCACTGCTGGGCCGCATTGCCGACGACTACGAGTTGGGCGAGCGCGTCAGCCGCGCCGGATTTCGCGTACTCATGGTTGCGGAGCCGGTGCAGACCTCTGTGCCCAACTACAGTGCGAGGAGCTTCTGGCAGCACCAGATCCGCTGGTGGCGCACGGTGCGCGATGCCCGCCCCTGGAGCTTCTTTGGCATGGTGGTGAGCTATGCCCTGCCGTGGGCCGCGCTAAACGTGGTGGCGTGCGGATTTGCGCTGCCCAGCATTTCACTGCTCTCGCTGGTGGTACTGCTGCGGGTGGCTGTGCTGCTGAACGTGGGCGTAGGCATCCTGCGCGACGGCCAGGTGTTGCGTGACCTTTGGCTGCTCCCGGTGCGAGACTTCACCAGCCTGCTGCTGTGGGCCTGGAGCTATGCCGGGAACGATGCCGTGTGGCGCGGGGAGCGCTTCCGGCTGCGGCGCGGTGCCATGGAGCGAATTGCCCGCAGCTAGATGGCACGGCCATCGTTTTGCGGCAGGATGCCATACACAATGGCGCACGGCAAGACCACAGTTGCCAGGATGAGTCCGGACCAGAGTAAGTACGACATGGTTGCAACAGTACCTCTTTGCCTCTATCGAACACACTTCCCTGACCATCAGTCGCGTTGGCGAGGCCGATTTTCAGAAGGCGAGACGTCCCAATTCAGGACAGGTGACATACTCGGTCTGTAAACTTGAAGGTGCATCTCCACCTGTGGCAGACAACGCCACCGCAGAAAGATGAGGTTTCCGCCATGCCCATTGACCTCCAGGCTCCCCTCTCCCTTGCCGACCCGGAAATTGCCGCGCAGATCGCCTTTGAGGCGGAGCGCCAGCACGACGGGCTGGAGATGATTGCGTCGGAAAACTTCGTGTCGCGCGCCGTGCTGGAAGCGACTGGCACCGTCTTCACCAACAAGTACGCCGAGGGCTACCCGGGCAAGCGCTACTACGGCGGCTGCGAGTTTGCCGACGTGATCGAGAATATCGCGCGGGACCGGGCCAGGCGCATCTTTGGCGCGGACCACGTCAACGTACAGCCGCATTCGGGCTCACAGGCCAACGCCGCGGCATACATGACGCTGATCCAGACGGGCGACACTATCCTGGGGCTGGACCTGGCGCACGGCGGCCACCTGACGCACGGCCACAAGCTCAACTTCAGCGGCAAGCTGTATCGCATTGTGCCCTACCAGGTGAGCCGCGAGACGGAGCGCATCAACTACGATGAGTTGGAAGCCATTGCCCGCCGCGAAAACCCCAAGGTCATCGTGGGCGGCGGTTCGGCCTACCCGCGCGTGTGGGACTTCGAGCGCATGCGCAGCATTGCTGATGCCGTGGGCGCGTACCTGATGGTCGATATGGCGCACTTTGCCGGTCTGGTCGCGGGCGGCGTGCACCCTTCGCCGGTGCCGCACGCGCACATGGTGACCACCACCACGCACAAGACGCTGCGTGGGCCACGCAGCGGCATGGCCATGTGCAAGGCGGAGTTCGCGCAGGGGCTGGACCGCAGCGTGTTCCCCGGTCAGCAGGGCGGGCCGCTGATGCATGTGGTGGCCGCGAAAGCGGTGGCCTTTCAAGAAGCGCTGCAGCCGGAGTTCCACACCTACTCGCAGCAAACCGTCAACAACGCGCGGGCGCTGGCCGAGGCGCTGCGGGGCGAGGGCTACCGCATCGTCTCTGGCGGCACGGACACGCACCTGCTGCTGGTGGACGTCTTCGCCAAGGGCATGCTGGGCAGCGAGGCCGAGGCGGCGCTGGGCAAGGCCGGCATCACGGTCAACAAAAATGCCATTCCGTACGACACCAATCCGCCGCTGAAGCCGAGCGGTGTGCGCTTCGGCACGCCCGCGCTCACCACCCGCGGCATGCGCGAGGGCGAAATGCGCCGCATCGCAGGCTGGATCGCCGAGGCACTCACGCACCGCGCCGACGACACATGCCTGCGCGCCATCCACAAGCAGGTAAGCGCGCTGGCTGAGGAGTTCCCGCTATACGGCTGGCTGCGGCAGCCAGTGGACGAGCGCGAAATGGTGCTGGCCGACTGACTGCAGCCACTTGGCTGCCACAGTCCTGCGCAGCAGTGGCGCAGCTCTGTACCTTAGGGCACTCACGTAGGGTTGGGCCCTGATAAGGCTATGCGTTCAATGCGAGTTGACTCTTGAGTTGGTCCAGCAAGAGGTTCACCTGCTCCTCTCGTTCCATCTCCGCAAACGTTTCGCTGAGATCAGGACTGTCCAGCACGGTACGAGCGTGGTTGGCTGCTGCTTGCTGCTGCACGTGCTCCCCGTAGCGTTCCAGTGCGCCGCTGGAAAGCGGAGTTGTGGCGCGTTGCGCCCTGCCTACGACGTGCGCTCGGCGACTCATGGCGCGCAGTACCTCGCACCGGTTCCTGGTTTCTGCCAGTTTCTGCTGAAGCTTCAGGTAACTGGCGCGAAGGGTTTCGGTTTGCGCGCGTTGATCGTCCAGCTGCTGTGTGAACGCGTTTAAGGAACGGGTCTCTGTCAGGGACCGGGAAAGCGCCTGCCTTGCCATGTCATCCCGGTCGCGGGACACGGCGAGCGCCGCCTTCTTGTTCCAGTCCTGTGCCTGCTGCTGGTGCGCTTCCCGTTTCTTCTCCAGCACATGCTGGTCTGCCATCGCGATGGCAACCTGCGTTTTTACCTGGAGCAGCTGGTTTTCCATGTCGAGGATGAGCTGTTTCAGCATCTTCTCAGGATCCTGCGCACGATCGATCAGATCGTTCAGGTTTGCCCGCAACAGTGTTGTAACTCGTTCCAGAAGTGCCATGCCCATCTCCTTCGCTGACCCGTTCGACTCGAATGGCTGCGTCTTTGCTGAGACGCAGGCCACTGTTACTGACTAGTGTGACGTCCCGCTATCGCCGTTACGGACGGCCATACTCTTAACATTCGACATGAGGTCCGACATCTTCATGCCGCTCAAGGCTTCGAACAGTGCGGGCACCTGCGCAGCAATTTCGGTCATTTCGCCCGTGAGTTTGTGCGCGCCGATGTTGCCTTCGCTGCCCGTGGACACAATGGTGATCTTGTCGACCTTGCTCAACGGCTCACTCATGGCGCGCACCACCTCTGCCATGTTTGTGATGAGTTTGTCGACAACGGCAGCCTGCGACCACTCCTGGTATGCCTCGGCTTTGACGTTCATCGCCTTGGCTTCTGCCTCACCCTTTTGGAAGATGATGGCGGCTTCCGCCTCGCCCTGGACGCGAATGGCCGAAGCACGGCCTTCCGCTTCTGCGATGAGCCGTGCCCGCTCAGCACCGGCCATATTTTCGATGCGTTGCTTGTCAATTTCAGACCGCTTGAGGACCGTGGCGATCAACTCCTTCTCGTTACGCATGATCTCGGCTTCCTGCACCTTGACCTGGCCTTCTTTCTCAATCTGCTGCACACGCACGTGCTCTGCAATGACCTTTTGCTGCATGACATTGGTTTGCAGTTCGTATGCCTTGTCAGCCTGCGCTTCCTGCCTGCGCGACTGCTCTGTAAACTGCGCTTTCTGAATGTCCAGGTCGCGCTGCGCTTCTGCCTGCTTGGCGAGCGACGCCGTTTCTGCGATGACGCGGTCCTGGTCGGAGGCGGCCTTTGCCACCGCAGCCTCACGCAGCGCGTTGGCGCGCCGAATGGCCGTGTCGCGCTCCGCCTCGGCGGATGCGATCTCTGCATCGCGCTTGATGCGGGCCACGTCCGGCCGTCCCATATTGGTGATGTACTCGTTCTTGTCGCGCACCTCGCGAATGGTGAAGCTCACCACCTCCAGCCCCATTTTGCTCATGTCACCCGCGCAGGTAGACCGCATCCGCTCTGCCACCATCTCCGGCTCTTTCACAATTTGTTCGACCGTAAGCTGGCCGATGATGCCGCGCAGGTGACCTTCCATCACTAGGCGGATGAGCCCTTCGCGCTGGTCCGGCGACTTGGTCAGGAACTGCTCTGCCGCGGTCAGGATCGACTCCTGGTCGGAGCGCACCTTGATCTGTGCCACGGCTTCCACGGTGACAGCGACTCCCTGCCGGGTGTACAGGTCCTGCTGCGGCGCGACGTCGAAGCTCATGAGTTCCAGCGAGAGTTCGCGTGCATGCTCGACCACAGGAAAGATGACGGTGCCGTGGCCTTTGATGACGCGCGGCCCTCGAAAGCCAAAGACGATGAGTGCTTCATTGGGCCCGGCTTTCCGGAACATGCGGGCAAGCACGGATAACAACACAACGGTCACCAGCACAACGAGACCGACGACGATCACTGCGGGATTTGGCATAGTGTCTGCTTTCGTAGATGAACATGGGTGCAGCGAGTTCCTGTACGGCGTTTGCGACCGTTACATCTCAAATTCGTGCCAGAGCCGCACGTAGGCGATGCCTTTGTCGTAGCGCAGAACAAGCACTTCCGCGTCACGATCGATACTGGTTCCATCGGCGGAGCGGGCCGGGCAAGAACGGCGAACACCGAGCTGAGTGTAGAGAATCTCACCGGTTCGCCCGTTGCTAAGCGGGCCTGAGACCCGGCCAATGACGCCAGGGATCGCCGTCTCTTCAGCCGTCAGGGCGCGCTCGTGGGACAGGAGGAACTTCGACAGGAACCAGAAGATCAGGTTTGCTCCTACAACACCACTCAGCAAAGCCAGCAGCAACGTGACCCAGGTGACCATGCCCGGGTGCCGTTGCAGCAGGTAACCGGCACCACCAAACCAGCACAGAAACGCGGTGAGCGTAAATCCATTGAACACGGACGTGCTGGCCGCATGCTGGTGACCGACCGCCGGCCGCATGCCCGGCACGTGGAAACGCAAAGGACTATGCGTGTGGAACGGACCGTGTCCACCACCCGACACCGCCAACACGACACACAGTACAAGGCCAACGCAGAAACAGCACAGGTAGAACAGGCTCCAGGTCACCGCTTCCTCCCGGGTACCTTTGGTGAGGGCGAGGCAGCTCCCGTGGACGAAGGGCGCCGTCCAGGGGTTGTGCCGGGCGCAGGATGGGCAGTGTCGGTCGTGGGGCGAAGGATTGCGAGCATTCGCTGTACCAGCGCAGGGGTCTCCAGTATCGACTGCAACAAGAGCAGGCAGCGCCGCGAATCGTCGTGCTGCGCTATGGCTCGTAGCGCATGGCACAGTTCCGGGTCGCGATCGAAGCGGTCCGACCCTGCGACCAGCCAAAGATCGAGACTGTCCTCCTGGGTGCGTAAATCGGACATCAACTCCGCGTTGTAACCCTCCGGATCCTCTACCAGGTAGCCGGGATGCACTTTGAAGAACTTAGCCAGCAGCAGACGGGTCGTATTGGTGAGATGAGGCCGCTTGCCTGATTCGATCTGCGAAAGGTAGCTCTGGCTGATGGATTCGCCCAGTTCGGCGGCGATCGCCCGTGTGAGTTCCTGCTGTGTCATCGCCCGCTGCATGCCGCGCAGGCTACCCTCAATTTCACGTAGGTACTTCAACTTGTCGCACAGCTTCATGGATGTATTACCGATTGCAATAAGTTTATCGCATAATGCAATGTGCTACAAGGCGACACCTTCTAAGTCGTCCCAATAGCGTGCGCTGGCGGAGCTAGAACAGCCGTTCCGCGCGACGGATGTTGCCTGCCGTGCCGATGTTGGCTAGCGTGAAGTTGAAGCGGTAGCTGTTCTCGTTGCGGACGCTACCGAGCTCGTACTTGCGGTACTCCACGGCAAAGCCGCAGCAGTTCCAGTTGTAGGCCACCTGTGCGGCACCGTACTGGATTTGTGGAGCGCGCACCACGTGCGCCGTGGTGGACTGCGGTTGGACCGCGCTCAGGTCCAGCCCCACGTTGGTGGCGATGCTCAGGCCGGGCTTGGTGGGCGTGCCATAGCCCAGCAAGAGGCGTAGCTGCGAAAAGTCAGACGTGCGGGAGGTGATGGTGGCCAGGCCGGTGCCGGTGCCCGTGTTGAAGCGGCCCGGCGCGTTGAGCCGGGCATGGCTCACACCGCCAAAGTAGTTGCCCCGGTGGTAATCCAGAAAGGTGTTGCTCTGGGTGAACTTGCCCGCGTGGGTGTCGTAGTTCATGTCCCACTCCAACTCGATATGATCGGTGGCGCTCAGCTTCATCTCTGACACGATGGGTGAGGCGGCCCGGCTGTCTGTTAGGAAGGCGACGCCGCTCAGGTCCAGCGTGGTATCCAGCACGTTGCCGCGACCATTCACGATGACGCCGCCGAAACTTGGGTCGAAATAGGCGCGCTGCACCAGCTTCCATCGGAGGGTCTCCCGTGCGCCGCCGCAGGTGCCGTCGGTTTCGCTGGGTGTCTCGTCGGGTGAGCAGTCGCGCGTTTGAGTGGGACGCAGGAACAGCCGTTGCACAAAGCCGTACTCCAACTCGTTTTTATTGCTGACCACGTCCGTTTCGTCAAACCGCAGGGTGCGGTTAAAGTCATTGACGCCGGTGGTATAGCGGTAGTTGAGGATCGGTTCAATGGTGTGCTTCGCCTCCCGGCCCACGAACTTCGAGAGGACGCCCGTGTCGAAGGTGCGCTCCAGCACCGGTGCGCGCAGTTCGAACTCAGCCTCGGTCAGCAGCCTGTTCAGGCTGGCAGCACGTTCGGTCGGTGGCGGCCCAGGCAGGTTGGTGGCGGTGCGCGAGTGCTGGTACCATGTGTCGCGCAGGCCCACGGACGGGCGAAAATGGAAGCCGCCCAACGCAAACGGCAGCGACAGGCGCGGATGCACATCCACGCGACTCACAAAATCCGAGGCAAAGCCCGTCTGTGCCGCGGGTGTGCCCTGCGTACGCTTGAGGGCGGTGTACTGGGAGGTGGCGCTCCACACAAAGGGCGTATTACCCAGCCGCCGCTCCAACACCTCACCCGAGAACAGTGGCGCGTGGAAGATGCGGATCTGGTCGCCGGTACTGACAATTTTGAGCCCCTGGTAGCGATCGAACTCCGCCGCGGCCACATAGCCGTTCCCTGCGTGCTGGCCGTAGGCATAGGACGTGATGTCGGACGAGACGGCCTGGTTAAAGTTGTCGGTAAAGGCTTCGCGATAGACATAACTGCTCAGGTATTCCGCGTTGGCCGCGACGCGAGTGTGCGGGCCAAAGTCGCGGCGGCCGTTGACCAGCACGTCCTCGCCACCCTGGTTGACGTAGGTGGTCGCTGCCGGGTTCGAAGCGGTAGGCGTCGACTGATAATAGCCGCGGTCCAGCAAGCCAGAGTAGCGTGCGTTCACAAAATCCTGGCCGTTGCCGCGGAAGTGAAAGCTTGCGGCCTGCTGCCAGCCGCGGCTGGAAAAGTATTGCGCGCCCACGGTCAGGTCGGCGGAGCGGCCCAACGGCATGTAAATCTCCTCGCCCAGCACAAAGCCCTTTTTTGACGAGTTGCCGACAATAGGAATCAGGAAGCCTGCCTGCCGCTCACCCTCGCGCGTGGGATGCGTAACATACGGCAGAAAAACCAGGGGCAGGTTGAACAACCGGAACGTGGTGCGGGTGGCGGTCGCCTTGCCATCGCTGATGGCGAAGTGGTGCGAGACCAGCTGCCAGTCTGGCCGGGGTAGCTGGCAACTGGTAACGGTACCGTCGTACAAGTCGAACTGCCCAGGCCCACGCTTCTCCACGCGCTTGCCGGTAAATAGGAATGGGTTACCGTTGGTGTAAATGGTATTGCGCCCGGAGCGCTGTACGCCGATGGAGCCGTCCACATCGTAAAAGGTGCCGGTCTCAGTGCGAATATTGAACTCCGCATGGCTCGCGCGCATGGCTTCGCTGTCGGCCGAGCTGTAGACGTGCAGGTGCCCGGCTGCCACCACATCGCCGGTATTGTCGTTGTACTGAACGCGATCCGCCTCCACGCTGTAGGTGCCGTACTGAATGTGGACGTCACCTTCCAACACCAGGACGTCGCCGTCGCGGCTTTGGCGCTGACTTTCCAGGACGACCTTGCTCCCGGTCTTCAGCGGCACCGGAACGGCGATGGGCAGGGCCTCTGCGAGCGGGGCCTCCGGCAGGTCGGCTACCGTGGGCGGACTTGGCTGGGCTGCTGGTGCACTCGGCGGCGCAGGCTTGGCTGCTGCTCCCGCATCTAGCGTGTTCCGGGTTGCACCTGCAGGTGCCTTGGTGGTTACCCTTTGTGCGGAGATCGCGCCGGTGGACAGCGCGAGCAACGTGATACACCACACAAGAGATGTGATGACCGGCCCCGGCACACGCCGACGCCGCGCGATAGATACAACCTCGTGGTGTTGTGCAACTGTCACAGCCAGCTCCATTCTACGAAAGTGAGACCGACGACGTTGAGCACAGCAAGCCCGCTCCCCGCGCCGCCCCTGCCGCCCATGCCGCCATCGCTGCGGCAGGAGGTAAGCAGCCGCCTGCACCAGCACCGTTCGCGCAGAACCCACACTGCCGACCAGCAGCCAACGCTGCCCATCGCCGGCCTGCAGACACCGGCGCGCCGGCGCGTCGCAGACTCCGTGGCGGCTCGTTTTGCCACCAGCACCAGCTACCGCGACTTCCTGGAAGCGGAGGCAGCCATCGCCGTCCAACGGGCAGAAGCCGCCGCAGATGTGGCGCGCCGCACCGCCGAGGCCGTGGCCGCTGTACAGACGGACCTGCTCACCGAACTGGACCGCTGGTCCGCTGCCCCGGAAAGCGCGATCGGCCTACCCGCTTTGCCGCAGCCCTCACTGGCGAACACAGCGACCGCCTACACCGCAATGGTGGCCGCGGAGAACACCGCGGAGCTTTGGCAGCACGCTGCTTCCGAGCCGATGGAGCCTGCCGTTCCGCTACCCGCCAACCTGCTCGAGTTTCCCCGTCAGCTGGTGGCGGCCCGTAAGGCACGGCCGCGACTGGCGGAGGGCCCACTGCGAGAGGACGCGGATACCGCACCGGCGCGTGCCCAGCTGCGCATCTTTGAGGTGGAAGCAGCCACGCTTTCGCCGGAGCCTGCCGCGGAAAGCCTGCTGCCCGAGTGGCATACCATTCGCCTGGACTCTGACACGGCAACCCGTGCTGTCGCTCAGCCCTCACTGGGACTGCCGGTCTATACCGCACCCGCCGGACTACGCGTGATGGCATTTACGGTGGATGCGTGCTGCATCGTGAGTGCCCTGCTCCTGTCAGCCGTGGTGGCGTCGTACGCCTCGCCAGAGCTGCCCGGCGGCATGGCGGCTGCTGTCGCCCTCACAGGTGCGCTGCTTGTCTTTGCCCTGCTGTACTACATGCTGTTCTTCACGCTGAACGAAGCCACCCCCGGCATGCGCTACGCCCGCATCGGGCTGTGCACCTTTTCCGATGAAAATCCTAGCCGCAGCAGCATGCGCCGTCGCCTCCTGGCCATCCTGCTGGCAGCCCTGCCGCTGGGCATGGGACTCTTGTGGGCCACGCTGGACGAGGACGGCCTGGGCTGGCATGACCGCATTTCGCGTATGTACCCGCGCGAGTACTAAGCGCCGGACGGTTCGCAAACGCACAAAGGCCCGGCTCATGCCGGGCCTTTGTGCTGGGTGCTCGTTAGAAGGTGGTGCTGACGGAAAGCCGGATGGTCTTGCGCGGCTCACGCAGGATGTAGTCCGCTCCGTATAGTTGCAGGGCCTGTGCGTAGGTATACCGTCCAGCCGCAGAATTAGGGAACAGGCTCCTGAACGTAGCGGTTCCCGCTGGACCATCGTTTGGAATGGCCAACTTCTGCGGTATGTCCTCATACAAGCGCAAGGGGTTGTACGCGTAGAAGATCTGGAATGGTGCATTCACAATGGGCAGCAGCACGCTTATATACGCGCCATTCGACATACGCGGCACAAAGTTGGTGCCGGGTGCCGTGCTCAACTGCCTGGGGAAGCTAATCTGCGTGCCGCCGGAACAGGCACCATTGGCAAAGACTGGGCAGCCGTACAGTGGGCTGGAAAGGGACGACGAACCCAGTGCACTCTGCTCAAGCTGAGACGGCCGAGAGTCGAATGTGGTGTTGAAGTCTGTGAAAAGTGCAAAGGTCACCTGGTTGACGATCGGTATCCGGTACTCGAGATTGCCCGTGAACGAGGTGTCGCCACCGACCGTAACCAGCCGGTAAATGGGCAGCGGGATCTGGATGTTGCCCAGGAGGTTGTTGGTGGGGTCGCGCGGCACGGTGCTGCCGTCCGGGTTGGTCAGGTTGAAGTTCACGCGCGTGGGTATAAACGTGTACGGCGTGCCGGACCGGATGTCAAAGCCGCGCAGTTCCTGCTCGCCGCCGCTGTACAGGCGGTTGAACGGCGGGGCGACCTCGCCGCCAAAGCCCTCTACGTGAGCCAGTTGGAGGCGCATGGCCAGCACGTTGTGGCCCTCGCGGTTAATGCGCAAACCCTTCATGGGATAGAACTGCCGGAACGCAGCTACGGGCTGCACGTATTTGACGTTACCGCCCGCGCCCGCCACCGCGATGGCTAGGTTGAAATCGCGGCCGCTGTGCGGGCCAGCCAGGCGGTCTACCGAGGAGTAGGTAAACGAGGGCGTGACAGTCGACGAAATAATACCGTCCAACGCGTTGTTCTGCGCAATGCCGCTGCGGAAGTTCAATGTCTCAAAGACGTTGCGGGTGTTGTCGTTGAAGGTGGAAATATTGGACCGGGTGAGCGCGTAGGAGATACCCGCGCGGGTCACACCCGCTGAGTGCCGGAACAGATGACGCAGCGGTGTACTGGCGCTCAGCGTCAGACCGGTGCTGGACTGGTTATAGTTCGTCAGCAGCGACTGCTGCGCATTGGAAAGGTTGGTATTGCCCGCGCCCGCCGTGCCGTAGCTCTTGGCCGGGTTGTAATCGTACTTGGTGGCAAACACCTGCAGGCCCAGGCTGATGGGCTTGTTGCGCAGGTACGGCTCCGTAAAGCCGAAGGTCAGGTTGCGCGACAGGTTGCCAATGTTGGCCACGACGGAGAGTGTTTCGCCCAGGCCCAGGAAGTTGTTGGTCTCGTAATTGAGACCGACGAACGAGCCAGACAGGCCGGACAGGCCGCCGTTGAGGCCGATGCTGTTCTTGCCCTTTTCTTTCAGCTTCAGCAACAGGTCGACGGTGCCTTCGTCATTATTGGTGCGGACTTCGCTGTCCTGGTCGGCCTTGAGGGTATCGAAATAGTTCAGTTGGTTCAGCCGCAGGATGGAGTTTTCCCACGCCTGGTTGTTGTAGCGTTGCCCTTCTTCCAGCAAGAGCTCGCGGCGAATGACGCGGTCGCGCGTGATGGTGTTACCGCTGAACTCGATCCGCGAAACCGAGAACTGCTTGCCCTGATCGATGTCGATGTTCAGGCTGATGGTGTCTTTCGCTTCATCGAAACTAGGCGTGGGTGAACCGACAAAGTTGATGTAGCCCAGTGAACCGAAGGCCTTGCGCAGGTTATCGATGCCTTTGCCGAACAGGGTGGCATTGAAATACTCGCCGTCTTTTTGAGCGAACTGGGCACGGAGGGCGGTAGTACTGATCTGGCCCTTGTCGTAGCCGGAGAAGGTGATGCCGCCCAGCTTGTAGCGCTTGCCCTCGTCCACCGGGATCTCGATGTCGATGCTTTTGCCATTGCTGGGGCGCAACGTGAAGATGTTGAAACCGCCTGAATTGCGGATCTTCGTAACCGCTTCACCGGGCTGCATCTTGAAGTAGCCACGGTCGCGGTAGGCAGCGCGCACGCGCTCCACGTCTTCGTCCAGCTTGGTTGCGTCGAAGGTCCGCGCGAACAGGTTTTCCAGCACGATGCTGTGCGGAATGCCAATGGGCTTGCTGTTCTTCATGGCCGCGCGCAGGGTGCGGCTGTTGATGCGGTTGTTGCCCTCAAAGCCGATTTTGCCGACCTTGACCGTGGGGCCTTCCTTGACCACAAACGTGACAGCAACACGCGCTGGCGGAATGGTCTTGACTTCTGTGCGGACCGTGGCGAACTGGTGGCCGTGCTCGGCCAAGAGTTGCTTCAGTACCACTTCCTTGCGCTTGATGCGGGTGGGATCGTACTGGCTCTCCACCGTGACGCCCACCTTGGCTTTCTTGTCACGCTCCAGCACATCGGATACGGTGACGGCGTTCAGGCCCTTGTAGTTGATCTCACCGATGGTGGGTTTTTCGCGGACGTACACGATGAGTTGAACGCAGCCGGCACCCTCCGCCTTTTCGATGCGCACGTCTTCGAAGTAGCCGGAGTTCCACAGGGAATTGAAGTCGCGCTCTACCACGATTGGGTCGTACGCATTCCCCTGTCGCGAGAACAGGCGCGCCAGGATGGACTCCTTGGGGTAGCGCCGGTTGCCGATGACCTGCGGCGCGCACAGCACCTGCTCGCCCGTGCCTGCCGTGGCCGCGGGCAGCGCCGTTTGTGCGGAAGTCGCCTGCGCGGCAAGCGGGACCGGCTGTGCAACCATGACGCTGCCAAGGGCGACGGCGGAAAGCAGGCCGCCGGGGAGGATGCCACGGAGTCCGGGAGACCGGCGCGAAGTGAGGGACCGCACAGTGCTGTGCTTTGGTTGGGGAGGAACTACGCCACCCCGTTCTACGGTTTTGATAACAACACCCTCACTGCAGGAACTCGCCCGTACACACCCCTGCGCATGCCAGACTTCCAGGCAAACCGCAGATGTGTTCTTACGAGACGATTATAGGGGAAGGGGGAGAGCAACATCGTCAGGAACAGCCGGGGCAGAGTGCCAACCTCAGCACCATGCACCATGAGTTGTGCAGCACATCAGGTGTGCGAATAGCCGACGCCGGCAGCTGTGGGCACCGTTGCGCCGTTTGGCGTTACAAAGTGCGGAGGGCGGCCCGGTTGCAGGACCGCCTCCTCTGTAATGCCTGCGGCTTAGCGAGCGAAGAGGTCCCGGCGGCGTGCGAGACCCGCCACGGCAACGATGCCCGTGCCCAGCAATGCCAGGCCGGACGGCTCGGGCGTGACCGAGACGGGTGTGGCTGCGAACTGCACCGGTACTGTGTTCGATGTGCCGCTGTTCGTCACATTGGCGTAGTAGTTGCCGCCCATGCTGTACAGGTCGATCTGGTACACGCCCGTGGAGTTCTGGTCGGTGAAGGCCAGACCCCTTATGTCGAAAAGCGCACTTGCAGAGGGAAACAACAGGTTGTCATTGGTGCTGCTGGGCGCCAAGCCGTTGTTGTAGCCACCCGGCGCAATCAGACCGGTGACGCCCGTGCCGGTGATGGCTGTGACCAGGTATGCGCCGTTGGTACCAGTGGAATTGGCTGTCAGCGTGCTCGTGCCGGAAAAGCCGCTGGCGCCCCCGTTTAGAACGTAGTTGAACGTGTCTGCGTGGGCTGCAACACCCAGCGACAGTGCGAACAGGGCCGTGAAGATAGAACGTAAACGCATCGTGAGCTCCGGAGAATGGCTTGGTGTATCGACACCGCAGGGAAATCCTGTCTGTGCACGGTAGCTCATTGTCATAAACAAGGCATGACATTGTGTTGTCTCGCACTGCGCAATCGAGATGTTTATTCACCACGTCGCCCTGCGTTCACGGTGTAACCGGCTACCGCAGGTACCACGGTACGTTGACCACCACGATGCGGCGATTGCCCTGCAGCAGCAGCAACGCCTTGAGCGTAGTGGACCGGTGGTTGTGCAGGAGGTATTGCCACCAGCGCTTGACCACCATCTCTGGCACTACCACCATCACTTTGCCGCCGCTCTCGCGCTTTTCCGCGTCTAGCACGTAACGCACGATGGGGCTGGTAATAAAGCGAAAGGGCGACGGCACGCTCACCATGCGCGGAGGCACCATGCCCGCGGAGCGCGCGGCACCGTCCAGCTGCTCCTGCCAGTGGTCTGAGGCATGCTCGCCTGCCTCATCCGGGCATTCGACGTGCAGCACCTCCACGCGCGACGTTAGGCTGCAGGCAAATTGCAACGCCTCCTGCGAGGCGCGATTCCACACCGAGACCGGCACCACGGCCAGTGGCGTCTCCTGCTTCCGCAGCTGCAGGGTATCGATTTTCATGAGGCGGTTGGAGCGTTGGTAATACCGGTGCACGCCGTACATCAGCAGGATGAGCAGCGGCACCATGATGACGGTGATCCAGGCACCCTCCAGGAACTTGGCCAGGAGCACGATGACTACGGTGCAGCCCGTAGCCGCCGCGCCCAGGCCATTAATGGCCATGTACAACGTCGAGCGCGGTCCGCCATCGCGCCGCCAATGCATCACCATGCCCGCTTGCGACAGCGTGAACGCCAGGAAGGCACCGATGGCGAAGAGCGGGATCAGCCGGTCCGTCACGCCGCCAAACGCGATCAGCACCAGCGCCGAAAGAATGGCGAGCACCACAATGCCCTCGGCATAGACCAGCCGCCGCCCGCGAATGGCAAAGAAGCGCGGCAGGTAGCCATCCTCGGCCACCACGCGACACAGACGCGGAAAATCCGCAAATGCAGTGTTTGCAGAAAGTGACAGCACCACCAGAATGGACCCGATAGTGACGTAGTAGAACGCGCCCCGGCCCGCGACCGCGGCAGTCAGCATCGACAGCAGGCTCTGGTAGTTGGGCGAGTTGGGATCGGTGGCCTGGATGCCATACAGCTTGGTCAGGTGGGCAATGCCTGCCAAAAACACGCCCAGCAGCGCGACGATGACAGCAAGCGTGCGGCGAGCGTTTTGGGCGGTCGGCTCCTTAAAAGCCATCACGCCGTTGCTGACGGCCTCCACGCCTGTAAGCGCGGTGCAGCCGCTGGCAAAGGCCCGGATTAGCAGCCATGCGCTGACCGCGGCCACGGTCTTGGTCGCGGGCATGGGGGGTGCCACGACTGGCTGCGCGTGGCCGCCGGAGAGCATCTGCTTTGCAATGCCCCAGCCCAGCATGCCCAGCATGCAGGCGCAGAAAATCCAGGTGGGCGCCATAAACAGCACACCGCTTTCGCGCACGCCGCGCAGATTGATGACTGTGAGGAGAAAGAGGATGAGCAGGCAGATGCCAAGCATGTGCGCATGGAGGCTGGGCGCCGCTGAAACCAGCGCGCCCACGCCGGTCGAGATGCCCACACCGACGTCTAGCAGGTAGTCCAGCATGAGAGCTGCAGCCGCCAGCAGGCCGAGGCCGCGGCCCAGGTTCTCGCTGGCCACCGTGTACGATCCGCCGCCACGCGGGTAGGCGTCGATCGTCTGCCGATAGGAGAAATACACCACCGTCAGCAGCACGATGATGATGAGGCTGATGGGCATGACGTATGCCAGCCCCGCGGCACCCAGCGGAATCAGCAGTGTCAGTGCCGCCTCCGGCCCGTAGGCCGCCGAACCGAGTGCGTCCAGCCCAAAGGTCGGCACGCCCGCGGCCACGCCCACGCGCTGTTCCGAGTCCTCCTCTGACGCAAGGGGGCGGCCAAGAAGTAGGTCCAGCAACTGCATGGGTGTGGGATGCAGTTGCCGTATTCCAGAGCACCTGGAGCCAGGATCCTGTGCTGAATGCCGCCAAAGTTGCGTCGGATGACGCGAGGCCGCGTCGTATGTTTAAGAGCACTCATCTGCACAGGAGAAGGCGTGGCCGGGGACACATGGAGAGAAAACTGAGCGACACAGCGAAGCGGGCAGCGTTACTGGCGCTGCTGGTGCTCCCGGCCGGACCCTTTGCGGGGCAGTACACACGTGCGCCGTTACGCACCATCACAGGTACCGTGACGGATGCCGGACGGGAGCCGATCCGCGGTGCCGTGGTGCAGATTGAGGCTGCGGACACGCTTGCGATCCAGAGCTACGAGACGAACGAGACCGGCACGTACCACTTCCGCAACCTGCGCTCCGACTGCGACTACACGTTATGGGCTAGCTTCCGCGGCAACCGATCCAAGACCTATGGCGTCGGCAAGTTCGACCACACGTTGGACCGCGAGATTCCGATCACGGTGGTTCTGGAGAAGTAGCACATCCTGGGACCCACATTCCAAAAAGGTGTGTTGGTTTGCTGCAGCTATACTCAAGGGGCAGGCGGACCGAACGATCGCTGCCGCAGTGCCGCAAGGCAATAGCGGGGGAGGAAAGTCCGGACTCCGCAGGGCAGTGTGCCGGGTAACGCCCGGGACCTGTGCGTCAAGGCACAGGGACGGCCAGTGCCACAGAGACGATACCGCCATCCGCGCAAGTGGCTGTTAAGGGTTAAAAGGTGCGGTAAGAGCGCACCGCGCCGGCAGCAATGCAGGCGGCATGGTAAACCCCACACGGAGCAAGACCAAATAGGCGGGAAGATCGCGCCTCACGGCGTGTGAGCGTGCCGGCCCGGTGCGCCAGACTCGCGGGTAGGTTGCTGGAGCCCGGCAGCGATGCCGGGCCTAGAGGAATGATCGTTCAGCGCCGAAGCCTGGTCACAGCGTGGCCGGGCGGCGTGAGACAGAATCCGGCTTACAGGTCCGCCTGCAACTTTATGAAAATGGAATGCGGAAGACGATGCCGGTGGTCAGCGTCTGCTGGGTTGTGGGTACTGCCTGCACGCGTGTGTAGCTGTACTCCAGCACGCGCCAGTCAATGAACGGCAGCACCTTCAGGTCGGCACCCACGGCCACACCACCCGCAAAGCTGGTGCGGTCCTGGTACGCGGACCCCTGCCCCGTTTTCGCATGTGCGCCGCCCACCAGCGCCTCGCCAAAGAGCCGCAGTGGCACTGCCGGCAGGTGGACCGCGACGCGCGGCCCCGCCGTGACAACGGTGATGCTGGTGGAGTTCGCCCCGGGCAAAAAGGTGCCACGCACATCGATGCCGAAGTTCAGCAGAATATGGCGACTGCCGTCGTAGTACAGCCCCACCGTGCCGCCGTTTAGCCGCGGGGTATTGGCCGTCTTCAACGTGGCGGTGGAAAAGCCGCCATAGACAGCCAACTGGGCGTGGCATGTTGCCGCGCACGCAACGGCTAAAGCAAAGGTCGGGGGAAACAATCTCAACAGGAAACTCCTGGTGCTGGCAGCGCGAGTATACCGTCTCTAAAGCGCCGAATTACCAAAGGGCATCAACGCAGCAAACCACCTTCGTTGCCCAGAAACAGCGCGCTACGGGCGACCACCGCATTGAGCAACAGGATGCTGAACAGGATGGTGAGGCAGTCCTCCGCTACTGCCACCGGCCAGTCCGGGCACTTTAGACCGAGGACACAGCGGGTGCGCAGGAACCAGCCAGCATAGGTACCAATCAGCGCGCCCACAATGCCGAGGGCAATGGCGGCGACCGGGCTGAGCAGCAGCGGTTGTGCCAGCAGCAATCCCACAAGCGCGCCAAAGGCCGACCGGCCCAGCAGGCCAATGGGCGCGGTGCGACTTGGCGTGTTCGGCAACTTGTCACCGACGTATTCACCCAGAGCCATCAGCGTGAAGACGATGACGGCAATGATGTTCGCAGTGAACGATCGCCAGCCGACCAAGTGCAGCGCGTTGCGGTACGCAAACCAGCACAGCACGGCAATTGGCGTCATGGTGCGCAGCCCGGTGCATGCGCCCAGCAGAAAAACCAGCAATAAACCCATAACGTTAGTATGCCGTCCCGAAATCCGCCCCGCGGCAAAGCTTGTCTGGCTTGTTGCCGCTGCTTCAACGCAAGTGCGTGACAGTGTGATCACGCACCAGATGATCCCTATGCAGCAGTGCTGGCGACCTGGACCGAGTAGATGAGCTTCACGGCGTCTCCAGGTCCCTCAGGATAGGTGTTAGAACTACCCCTTTGGCCGCTCCGCCTCGATCAGTTCCATGGCCTTTGCGCGTTCCTGTCCCGGCGCGCTGACCACATCGGGTACCACGCCGGTGCCCTCCCAACCGGTTTCTGTGTGCGGTGCCACGATCATCTTTGAGGGAATGAAGGCCGACTCCGTTCCAGAACCGAGTTTCGCGAAACCGCCCGCGATGCCAGCGCCTACCGTGGTCTCCCCGACGATTTTTGCCCGCTTCAGCCGCTGCATCGCGTACGCGAACCCTTCAGTGGCGGAGGCCGTTCCGTGATTGACCAGGATGTACACCTTGGCGTCTGGCATGTGTGGGCCCGGCGTGTACGCGTAGGTCCACTCCTGTTGGCTCTGCGCTCGATCCTTCTCAAACCCGTACAGGTAATACTCTTCCTGGCCCACGGGATAGAAATACGAGGCGAGCAAACGGCCCACCGTTCCTGTGCCGCCCCCGTTATCGCGCAGGTCGAGGATGATGTTTTTGGAGTGTGCCGCCAGGTTCATGGAGGCGATGGCTGCTTCGTATGTCTCCGGCGCGTCAGACCAGCCGCCTTTGCTCTGGATGTAGGCTGTCTCGGTGTCTGCATCGAGTTCTACCTTCTCGAAGCCAAAGTCTTTCTGCTTGCCGTCGGACCGGTGCTGCCGCTTTTCTCGCCGGTCCAACTCATCCTTGCAAATGACGCGCAGATGCACGTCTTTGTGCACCTGCTGCAGGTCCTGCGTCAATTTTTTGTCCAGCGCGCATGCTGACATGCCCTTGTAAACACCCGAGCGAGCGTTTTTGTTCAGCATTTTTGCCCAGGCGGCCGAGACCTCGGGAAAGGGGTACCGCTCCTCCAACGCCTGACTTAACGAAGTCGTAATGGCCGTGATTTCAGCATCAGGCAGCCCACTGACACTTGGCACTGCTTGGGCTCCACCTGCGGTTCCAAGTGTCGCTCCTACGAACACTAGCGCCGCCATCCACTTAGTTACACCCAAGGTGAGCTCTCCAAGAGGTCAAGACCTCTGAAGCTCCTTTATACGTGATGGGACGTTTGGTCTTCTCAAGACCGTGGGAGGAGCTTGCATCGCGTGCTGCGTTCGAGCGCACCTAAATTAAGTGTGCAAGCATGTAGCGGCCGTTCTTCACTTCAGAATGGCCGCCTTGCCTGAATTGCCCGACATCAAGGGAGAGACACCAGGTGTCTACTGTTTTGCCAGGTCTAGATCAATGGTCAGCTTCACTTCGTTACCCACCACTGCTTCCGGATACTTGGCCCCCACGGCAAAGTCGCCGCGGTTCACCGTGGCCATTGCGGAGAAACCCATGTGAGGCTTCTTGTCCATGCCCGTCACCGGTCCCTGTGGCCCTTCTACCGTGAGCACCACGGGCTTGGTGATGCCGTGGATGGAGAGGTTGCCCGCCAGCCGCAAGCCACCCGCCTCTTTGGTGATGGCAGTGCTGGTGAAGGTCCCTGTCGGGAACTTGGCAGTGTCGAACCAACCGTCGCTCTTCAGGTCTCCGTCGCGCCGGGCGTTGTTGGTGTCCACAGTGTTCAGGTCGATCGTGATGGTGACCTTGGACTTGGTGATGTCCGCTTCGTTCCACAGGATCTCGCCACCCGTCACGCCGAAGTGGCCGCGCACTTTGGAAATGCTGAGATGCGTGATGGAAAAGTCGACACCACTGTGCGCCTTGTCAGGAGTCCAGGTGGCGGTCTGTGCAGAGAGGAACGGCGCAAACACGAAGGCCGTCGCTAGGGTAAGTGCCGCAAAGCGCATGGGTTGAAACATCCTTTCGGGGTGAAGCAGACGCGTTTCGCACGGGACAGCTTGACCCTACGGCACGCACCTGTTTGAGGTTGTACCACCTGTTCCACTCAAACCCGAAGCGATGCAAAGCGATCAGGTGAGCGAGGTGTAGCCTTTTGAATGGAATGCCGCTGCGCCAGACCCAACCTCCACATGCGCTGGACCCTGCCGCTCAACCTGCCACCGAGCTCATCTTTGGCGAGTGGTACCCTGCCCTGCGCACAGAGGGGGTTGGCCGCGGCAAGTCGACCACGGCGCTGTTGCTGGGCGTGCCACTGCTGGTAGGCCGCAAGAACGATGGCAGCCTGTTTGCCCTGCGTGACCTGTGCCCACACCGTGGCATTCCGCTGTCGGCAGGGTGGTTTGATGGCGAGACGGTGCAGTGCAAGTACCATGGCTGGAAATTTGAGCCGTGCGGCGGCCAGTGCGTCGAGATCCCGTCGTTGACGCAGTTGGATACGCTGCAGCCGACAAAAATCTACGCGGCCGCGTACCCCTGCCGCGAAGCGGACGGCTATGCGTGGGTGTTTTTGCCAGAGCCGGGCGTAGGACGTCTCCATGACGAGACCAACTTGCCGCGGGTGCCAGAGGTGCCAAAGTTCTCGGCAAAGTTTCGCACCGCGCACCTTCAGGCAGACCTACCCTGCAATGTGGACCACGGCATCATCGGCCTGATGGACCCGGCGCACGGCCCGTTTGTGCACCAGTCGTGGTGGTGGCGATCGGCTGCCTCGATTCACGAGAAGACGAAGCACTTTGAACCGCTGCCGGACGGCTTTCGCATGAGTTCACACGCGCCCAGCGCCAACTCCGCACCGTACAAACTGCTGGGTGTCTATGGCGAGGCAATTACGACGACCATCGACTTTACCCTGCCCAACCGGCGGTATGAAACGATTCGCGCAGGCAGCAAGTGGTTCGCCTCCTTAACCACCGTCACACCCGTCACACCGTCCAGCTGTCGCATTGACGTGGTGGCCTGCTGGAACGTGTTCTACAGCGTGCCGCTGGTGCCTGCGCTGGCCCGCTACTTTGGCGCGAAGTTTGTGCGGCAGGACCAGGAAACGATGGTCGAGCAGGCCGCGGGTTTGCGCTACCGCCCGGCCATGATGCTGATTGATGATGCGGACAAGCCCGCCAAGTGGTACTTTGCGCTGAAGCAGAGACGGCTTACCGGCAAGGGTGAGCACCCCCTGCCAGGGCCAGTGGAACTGCACTGGCGCAGCTAGCGCTGACCACAACACCTTCGGCGTAGCATCGCAGCTATGACGATTGTTTCCGTGCTCTACCCGCAGACCCACGACTCGCGCTTCGACTATGGCTACTACCTGCAGACGCACATTCCGCTGGTGAAAGAGCGCTGGACGCCGCTGGGCCTGGAGCGGGTGGAGATGGTGCGCGGCACAGCCTCCATGGATGGCGGCGCGCCCGCGTTTGCCATGCTTACGACGCTGTATTTCACGTCAGACAATCACCTGCAGCAGGCTCTCACAGAGCACGGCAACGAAGTGTTGGGCGACATACCGAACTTTACCGATGGCGAACCAGTGATGCAGCTGGGCGAGGCCGCAGCCTAACGCTGAATAGTGACATCGCGGATGGTAATAGGAATGACCGGGCGATTGTGGGCATTGCGCGGTACACGGGCCATCTCTCCGGCAAGCTTTGTGGAGGCCGCATCGCACTGGCCGAAGATGGTGAAGCGGTTGTCCAGCGTGTGGGCGGGCGCGTCTGTGATGAAGAACGAGCTGTCATTCTTGTCGGGACCGTCGTTCGCCATGGCCAGGCGACCGGGCCGGTCGAACTCCAGGCCGGGCACCGTTTCGATGCTGTAGGCAAAGCCTGCATCGGGTGCGTTGCCGGGGTAATCCTGCTGCTGCACCATGAAGTCGGGCAAGACGCGATTGATGTGCAGGCCGTTGTAAAAGGGCCTTTGCGTGGTCACGTGGGTAGCCGGGTTGGTCCAGGCACGCTTGCCTTCAGCCAGTTCGATGAAGGTCGTGGTGGCAACCGGCGCTTCACGGCTGAACAGCTTGCAGGTGAGCGAACCCATGGTGGTGTCGATGACCGCAGTGGGCCCGGTCGGGTCTGGTGATGGCAACGTGGCGGTTGCGGGTGGAACGGGCTGCGGCACAATGCTGGACAAAGCAATGTCTTCAGCAACGGGTGGCAGCGGTTCACCGGGCTGCACGATGCGCAATTTGTTGATGGCGATGGCATGCGTGGTTCGGTTGCCCACCTGCATCAGCGTGTGCGAAATATTGGCGGCCAGTGCGACGCCGGCATCGTCGCACTGGCCGAAGATAGCGCCGCGTTTGTTCTTGTCGAACTCGTCATCGGCATGCAGCGTGATGAGGAAGAACGAGCTGCTGATCTCACCCTGATGCGTGGCCATGGCCAACCTGCCGGGTCGGTCAAAGGTCAGGCCGGGGATAGTTTCGCGCGCGATGGGCGGCCCCGCTGGACCCTCGCCACCGCCCAGACGATCGCCGCCGCGAATGCCGTCCGTGATGCCCGCCAGCGCAGTGCCGTCATAGAACGGCTTGCCGTGCACGTCGGTCGTGTTCAGTGCGTCGTGCCAGTCTTTGGTGCCCTGCGCCAGCGCGATGAAGTTTGCCGCTGTCTTTGGTGCCTGCTTTGCGTACAGGCGGCAGGTAATGCGGCCCGCCGTGGTGTCGAAGACGGCCAGCGGGCCGGTCGGTTCTGCTGTCCGCGTCGCAGCGGAACGCTTTTGTGCAACACAGGCCAGGGTGCTCATACTTAGCAGTAGGCAGGCGAGGAAGGTAAAGCGCGTCATGCTTCTACTGTGCCGCAAATTCGGCGTAGTGCACTAGCGCCTCTCAGCCTTTGCTACAGCGCGAGTAATCGCCTCCGGTCCACCCCGCACGAATTTGCCGTGCCCGGTAGCGATGCCGGTGACGGGCAGCGCTGCCAGCTTGCGTGCAGCGTCCAGCGCCATGGGCTTATCCCACGTGGCGACTTTCGGCAATGGAAACCACCAGACGGGCTTGCTCGGCGGCCGCAGTTCGCCCATAGAGATCAGCGCGTCTCCGGCAATCAGAGTGCCGTCACGCTCGTCCAGAAAGCTCATATGGCCGGGCGTGTGGCCCTTGGTGTAGTAGCAGCGCAGCGAACCGTAGAGTTCGCCATCTTCCAAGAGGTGCGTAGGCCGTGTCTTCGCGCCGGGCAGGCTGCCCTTGGGCTTCTGCTGCGGCTCACCCGGGCGCAGACTCAGGTCTTTGCGCAGGAGCGGCGCGTCGCGCTCAGAGATGGCCACGTCCGTCGTGCCGCCCAGCGCGTCAAAGAGGCCGTCGAGAGAGCCCATGTGGTCACCGTGCGCGTGCGTCAGCAGGATGCGCTTGATGTCGGCGCCTACCGTCCGCGCAGCCGCCAGGATCTGCTTGTGCCGGTTCTTGATGGTGGTGTCGATCAGCGTGAAGCCGTCACTCTCGCGCAGGAGATAGCAATTGAGTATGCCCAGGAAGGTGATCTGGGTGAAGTTGTCGCTCAGGCGTGTGATCTTCATACGGTTGCATGCTCCGGTGCGTTCTGTAGCCGTTGGATGCACTTCGTACAATCGAAAGCATGCCCGCTGAGTTTCAGAACCGAGTTACCGTGGTGCTTGTGCGCGCACGCAACCCACTGAACATTGGCGCGGCGGCCCGAGCTATGGGCAATTTTGGGTTTTCAGACCTGCGCGTGGTGAACGACTACGACGTGCCTTTCCAGGAGGCGCGCAGTGCCGTGGACGCCGCGCCCGTGCTGCACGCAGCGCAGCAGTTCAGCAGTGTGGCGGAAGCAGTGGCGGACTGCACGCTGGTGGTCGGGACCACGGCCATGGGCGAACGCAGGCTGCTGCATCCGGTAGACGTGCTACGCGACGCCGCCATGCCGATGCACGCCGCAGCAGCCGCGGGCGGACGGGTCGCCCTCCTGTTCGGGTCTGAAAAGACGGGTCTTTCCGCGGCGGAAATGAGCTACTGCCACAGTCTGCTGACCGTGCCCATGCGGGAAGGCGGCATCAGCATGAACCTTGGTCAGGCCGTGGCAGTGTGCCTGTATGAATTGGCGCGAGAGGCTCCGCCGCAGCGCACGTTGCCGCCGCCAGTGCGGCAGGGCAGCGGCGAAGAACTCCAGCGATTCGAATCGCTGCTGCGGGAGGTCTTGCATGCGAGTGAGTATGACCGCCGCTTTCCCGGCAACGTGGGCGACGATGCCCTGCATCGGCTGGTGCGGCACCTAACGCTGCCAGGCGACGACGTGGACATATGGCTAGGTATGCTGCGGCAAGTGCTGTGGAAGATACGTGGTCCAGAGGCACCGGACAGCCCAGCGAACCCGAACCCGAATCAGTAGACTTTGTCCATGGAGATACGACGCGTCGGCTCACAGCCCTCCGCAACGGGACCGGCAGAGTGGTTCACCGGAACCGTTCGCATCGATCCTCTGTTTCAAGCACCTGAGCCGGCGCGCGTGGCGGGTGCCAGCGTGCCCTTTGAACCGAGCGCACGCACCGCGTGGCACACGCATCCCCTGGGCCAGACTCTTATCGTCACGGCAGGCTGCGGATGGGCACAGCGGGAAGGTGGGCCTGTCGAGGAGATTCGCCCAGGCGACGTCCTCTGGCTCTCCCCAGGTAAGAAGCACTGGCATGGTGCCGCGCCCACAACCGCCATGACCCACATTGCCATTCAGGAGCGGCTCGACGGCCAGGCAGTCGTGTGGATGGAGGAGGTCAGCGACGAACAATATCGGCGCTGACTAAACAGGTAACGGCCGGGGCCTGGTAGTAGACTCCGCTTATGCAAGGTTCAGATTCCTGGATAAGCGCGCTCCGCGTGGCTGCGTGCGTGGTTGCAACTGTGTCGTTCGGTTCCACGTCGCTTGCGGCTCAGCAGCCGCCAGCGCTGACCACAGCCGATTACCAGCGGGCGGAGAGCCGCATGGGCTACAAAACGGCACCGCTGGTGGACCACGCGGTGGATCGTGTGACTTGGCTCAAGACCGATCCCACACCGGTGACAGGTGATCGCTTCTGGTACAAGGACACCGCCAATGGTGTGAGCACCTTTATGCTGGTGGACGCGGAAAAACAGAGCAAGGCACCCGCCTTTGACCACGCAAAGATGGCCACTGCACTGCAGGCAGCAGGCATTCGCAATGCCGCAGCAGGCACGCTGCCGGTGACCGACCTGGAGTTTGCCGACCGGGATGCAACGCTGATTGTAACGGTGCGCGGCGAACGCTACCGGTGCGCCCTGCCCGCTTACACCTGCAGCAAGCAGCCCGTGCCGCCCGCCCACCAGCAGACCAAAGCGAACGGCCAGCCGGAGGGCGGCGTGAGCGCTACAGCCACCGGCGGCAATGCAGGCATGAGCACCAACCCTGTCGCTGCCGCGCCGTTGCGCCCGGGCCGGGAAGAGGCAGTGGTCTCGCCTGACGGTAAGCGCGCCGTGTTTCTTCGCGACTGGAACCTGTGGGTGCGCAACGTAACCACGGGCGAGGAAAAGCCCCTGACCACCAATGGCGTCACCAATTACGGCTACGCCACGGACAATGCAGGCTGGACGCACAGCAATCGCGCGGTCGCCGTCTGGTCACCGGACTCGAAGATGGTCGCAACCTTTCAGCAGGACCAGCGCAAGACCGGCATGATGTACCTGGTGAGCACCAACGTGGGCCATCCCACGCTGGATGCATGGCCGTACCCACTGCCCGGCGATAAAGACGTGACCATGATCGAACGGGTCGTCATTGACACGGACGCGGGCAAGGTGACGCGGCTGAAGTCGCCGCCAGATCAGCACCGGAGCAGCTTGTGCGACGACATCAGCTGCCGGGGCGGCGGCTGGGACGACGTCCAATGGGCTGCCGACGGCAAAACGCTGGCCTTTGTTTCCACCAGCCGCGACCACAAGCGCGAAGACCTGTTCATGGCTGACGTGAGCACCGGTGCGGTGCGGCCAGTGATGAACGAGACGGTGTCCACCTTTTTCGAGAGCGGTAACGGCCGTGTGAACTGGCGCTACCTGTCGAAGCGCAACGAGATCCTGTGGTTCAGCGAGCGCAGCAACTGGGGACACTTGTACCTCTATGACGCTGGCACGGGCGCGCTGAAGCACCCGGTCACTGCGGGCGACTGGAACGTGACACAGCTGTTGCAGGCCGATGAGAAGACCGGCGAAATCGTATTTGAGGGCGTTGGACGCGAGGGGGGCTGGGACCCGTACTACTCCGCCACATACCGCGCCAGGCTGGACGGCAAAGCGGCCAACGATGGCCTAAAGCTGCTGACCCCTGAAAACAGCAACCATGCCGCCACACTGAGCGAAAACGGCCGGTACCTGGTCGACCTGTACAGCACACCGCAAACCCCGCCCGTGGCCGTGCTGCGCAACGCCGACGGCAAGGCGCTGATGACGCTGGCCACTGCGGACATCACGCGCTTGAAGGCCACCGGATGGCAGCCGCCGGTCAACATCAAGGTCAAGGCGCGCGACGGCAAGACGGATCTGTACGGTCTCCTGTTCAAGCCCTCGAACTTCAACGCGACGAAGA
>CALMOM010000148.1:0-2998 GCA_937873305.1 uncultured Terriglobus sp. | reverse complement strand
AAGAAGTACCCTATCGTGAACTACATCTACCCCGGTCCACAGACGGGCTCGGTGGGTTCACGCAACTTCAGCGCCTCGCGCGGCGATGACATGGCGCTTGCAGAGCTTGGTTTCATCGTCGTCTCCATCGACGGCATGGGCACGCCCTGGCGGTCCAAGCAGTTCCATGAAGTAGGTGGACTGACCGACAACACCCTGCCAGATCAGGTGGCCGGCATGAAGCAGCTTGCCGCTGAAAACCCGTGGATCGACATCAACAAAGCCGGTGTCTGGGGCCACTCGGGCGGCGGCAACGCCACGGCCTCGGCCATGTTCCATTATCCCGATTTCTTCAAAGTTGGCTGGAGCGAAAGCGGTAATCACGACAATCGCCTGTACGAAGATGACTGGGCGGAAAAGTGGATCGGCCTGGACGACGCGGCTCACAAGCAGGCCTACGAGGATCAGGCGAATCAGCCGCTCGCCAAGAACTTGAAGGGCAAACTGATGCTCGTTCACGGCACCATGGATGACAATGTGCCGCCGGGCAGCACCCTGCTGGTGGTAGACGCTCTGATGAAGGCTGGCAAGGATTTCGACCTGCTGATGATCCCCAACGCGCACCACGGGTACGGCGACCAGACCATGTACATCACGCGCCGCCGATGGGATTACTTTGTGAGCAATCTGCTGGGTGCCACGCCGCCGCACGAGTACACGCTGAAGCCCACGCCCATGCCGGGCCGCTAAGGCTTCAGCGCCGGCACTGCCCGCAGGCTAAAGCTGGCGAGTGCTGGCGGGTTTGATCCAGAACGTACCTGCAGCGTGCCCAGAGCCTCAGTCCCATCGGGCGTCTGGTCGCGCAGGCGAAAGACCATCAGGCCGGGTTGGACCTCGCGTGCAGAGAGCAGGTTAAAGCCGCCGTTGGTCGCGCGCAGCGCCAGCAGCGTTGCCACCGTGGGTGCCGGGGCCGCTGTCGGCAGCGAATGGCCCAGCGCTGGCCCGCTACCCGTATTGAACGCGGCCAGCCACGCCCACAGCAGGTGCCCGGCCGGGCTATCCGGAATGAGTCCGGCATCCTGCCCAAAGCGCGGCAGGTGGACTATGACCGTGGCATGCACGTTTGTATTGGCGGGCCGGTAGCCCTTGTGCATCGGCATGGGCGCATCCGCGGCGTCACCCAGCACCACCGTATCGACCTGTGAAGGGTCGTCATCCTCATCGTCGTTCTTTGAGGGTGACGCGGAAGAGCTGCCGTCTGCAGCGCCTGGTGTGCGGCTGGCCGCTTCCTCGCTACTGTGCACGTGCCGACGTTTGGCAGACTGCCCAAGCCCATACGCGATGCCGTACACACCACCCGCAGCCAGCGCAACCGCCAGCAGGAGCACACCGGGACGCAGCGGCTGGCGCGCTGTCAGGTAAAAGCTGGGAGCGGTGGGAACCGTCGCACTCGGCGTGCGGGCAGCAGGCGGCATGGTGGTAGGACGCAGCAGACAGAGCGAGCGGTATTTGCCTCCTACCTGTGGCGCAAGGCAGGGACGTGCTGATCCCTCAGGGAAGACTTGCTCGTCAGGACGGAACGGCCAGGCGACTCTTCCGAGTATCGCCCAGCCTGGAACCGCGTCTGCGTCCGCTGCGTACACGGGAGTACCCTACTTGTGCCGGGTGACACATGCATTGGACGGAGGCGCTGAAGCTGGCGCTGCAATCGTTGTGGGCAAACAAGCTGCGAACGGTGCTGACGCTGCTGGGCGTCGTCATCGGCGTGGCCGCGGTGATCGCTGTCGTGACGCTGGTGAACGGTGCCAATGCGTACGTGGACGCCAAGCTGAATCGCTATGGTTCGGACGTCTTTACCGTGTCGAAGATGCCAAACCTGATTACCAGTTTTGCCGAGTACACCCGGTATCAGAAGCGCAAAAACCTGCTGCTGGACGACTTTAACCTGGTGCAGGACAACTGCAAGCGCTGCGTCATGGTGGGCGCGGGCCAGGGCTCGAACGTGGGCGTCAAGTATGGCACGGACTCCGTAACCGACGTGAGCCTGCGCGCCTGGACCGCTGCCATGCCGGAGTTGAACAACCTCAACATCATTGAGGGCCGTTCCTTTACGCCGACCGAGGTCGAGAACGGCGCGCACGTCGCCATTGTGGGCACCGACATCCAGGAAAACCTGCTCAAGGGTGAGGACCCCGTCGGCAAAGAGTTGCGCGTGGACGGCGTGGTGTACACCGTTATCGGCCTGGGTGAAAAGCAGGGCAAGACGCTGGGCTCAAGCCAGGACCTCTACGTTTCCGTGCCCATCACGGCGTACCAGCGCACCTACGGCACGCAGAAGACGGTGACCATTTACGTGAAGGCACCCGGCACCGGTGCCGCGCTGGAAGATACCGGCGCGGAAGTTCGCACGATTATCCGCAGTGCGCGGCACGACCGCCTGGGCGAACCGGACAGCTTCACGCTCGACCTGAACAACACGTTCCTGTCGCTGTTCAAAACCGTCACCAACCTATTCGGTGCCATCGCGATCCCGGTCGCAGCCATTTCGCTGGTGGTAGGCGGCATCGTCATCATGAACATCATGCTGGTGAGCGTCACGGAGCGGACGCGTGAAATTGGCGTACGCAAGGCGCTGGGCGCACGGCGTCGCGACGTCTTGCTGCAGTTCGTGATCGAAAGCGGGCTGATGGCTGCGGCAGGCGGCGTCATCGGCGTCCTATTCGGCATCGGTGTAGGCTTTGCCATCTCTGCCGTGGCAGGCTTCCCCATGGGCATCGCGTGGTGGAGCGTGTTTGTGGGCCTGTTTGTGGCGACCGCGGTGGGCATTTTCTTTGGTGTGTATCCGGCGCGGAAAGCCGCCATGCTGGACCCGATTACGGCGCTGCGGAGCGATATGTAGATGAACCTCTCGGACGTACGCGAAACCATCACCATCTCGCTCGACACGCTGCGCGCGAACAAGCTGCGCAGCGGGCTAACTGTGCTGGGCATCGTCATTGGTGTGCTGACGGTCATCATC
>CALMOM010000147.1 GCA_937873305.1 uncultured Terriglobus sp. | reverse complement strand
GACCATGAACGTCGGCTTCTTTGGCCACACGGAGACCTACACCGACGAGAAGGGTAACCTGCGCTGGAAGTGGATTCCCGAGAAGCTGGTGAAGGGCATCGCGTACGACACACCCATTCCTGGCTACAAAACGCAAACCGTCAACCGCCTACGTTTGTGGAAGGCTGAGGCAGAGGACAGCTTTGACCTCGACATGTTCAACCGCGGCGACTATATGGGCGCGGTCAAGGACAAGATGGAGTCCGAGACCATTAGCAAGGTGCTGTACCCACCCGACGAAACGCTGGCAGGCAAGCGCCTGCGCCTGATGCAGCAGTTCTTCTTCACCAGCTGCTCCTTGCAGGACATGGTGCGCCTGCACCTGTCCATGGGCAAGCCCCTGACCGAGTTCGACAAAAAGTGGACGGTGCAACTGAACGACACGCACCCGTCCATCGGCATTGCCGAGCTGATGCGCCTGCTGATGGATGAGCACGACCTCTTGTGGGACGACGCCTGGCGCGTGACGCAGAACACCTTTGGCTACACCAATCACACGCTGTTGCCAGAGGCGCTGGAGCGCTGGCCGCTGGACCTGTTCGGCAACCTCTTGCCGCGGCACCTGGAGATCATCTACCAGATCAACCGCAACTTCCTCGATGCGATGAAGAAGAAGTTTCCAGGTGACGACGCGCGCCTGCGCCGCATGAGCATTATTGGCGAGGACGGCGAGCGCAACGTGCAGATGGCGCACCTGGCCGTGGTAGGCAGCAAGGCCATTAATGGCGTCGCAGAGCTGCACACCAAGCTGCTGGAAGAAGACACGCTTCACGACTTTTACGAGGCCTTCCCGGAGCGATTCAGCAATAAAACCAATGGTGTAACGCCGCGCCGCTGGATGATGCTGAGCGATCCGAATCTGAGCGGCCTCATCACAGAGAGCATCGGCGAGGGCTGGCAGAAGGACCTGTTCCAGCTGCGCGAGCTGGAGAAATTCGTCGACGACCAGGAGTTCATCAAACGCTGGCGCGGCACGCAGGAGCAGGCCAAAGGCCGACTGGGTGCGTACATCAAGGACACCATGGCCATTGCGGTGGACCCGCACTCCATGTTCGACGTGCAGGTGAAGCGGCTGCACGAGTACAAGCGCCAGCACCTGAACGCGCTGCACATTTTGTCGCTGTACTGCGGCATCAAAAACGGCACCATCAAGGACATGGCACCGCGCACGTTCCTGTTCGGCGGCAAGGCCGCGCCCAGCTACACCATGGCCAAGCTCATCATCAAGCTGGTGTGTACGGTGGGTGAGGTAGTGGCTGCTGATCCGGCTACGCGCGACCTGCTGCGGGTAATCTTCTTACCTAACTATTCCGTTTCGCTGGGTCAGAGAATCTATCCGGCAGCAGATCTGTCGGAGCAGATTTCGACGGCGGGCAAGGAAGCCAGCGGCACCGGCTGCATGAAGTTCATGATGAATGGCGCGGTCACCATCGGCACACTGGACGGCGCCAACATCGAAATTCGCGAGGAAGCGGGCGAGGAAAACTTCTTCCTGTTCGGCCTGACCGCGCCGGAAATCGGCGATCTTCAAAAGAAGGGCTATAGCCCCAAGAGCTTTTACGACAAGAGCCCGGCACTGCGCGAGGTGATGGACGGCCTGCGCGATGGCCGCTTCAGCAAGGGCGACCGCGGCTTGTTTGCGCCCATCGTAGACGACCTGCTCTATCGCGACCGCTTTCTCGTCATGGCCGATTTCGATGCTTACGCCGCCACACAGGCTGAGGCGGGAAAAGCGTTTGCGGATGAGAAGCGTTGGGGCCGCATGTCCTTGTTGAATACGGCTCGCTCGGGCAAGTTCTCGTCTGACCGTACCATTCGAGAGTATTGCCGCGATATCTGGAAGGTACCGGTCGGGATCGACTGCTAACTGTCTCTGAACGCTGCAAATGGGCGTATTCAGGCGTACAAAGCGTGCTCCAAGCGACACGAATGTAACACTGATCGTACAGTTTCGCTCAATTTTGTGTCGCTAACGCACGCAATCTACACGTTGTCGAGATTGTTTCGCATTCTCGCAGTGCGTTCTTGCACGCAGCAGTGCATTGGCGCTACAAACGACACCGTTATCGGCTCGATGCCGCCTGAACTGCCTGCCAGAAGGCGGCTCGGGCGGCGGTGTGGTCCTTGCCGGTCGCCTCTGGCCAGTTACCGACTGAGACGACGACCAGCTTGCGAGCCGGGTCGATAAACACAGACTGACCGAAGATGCCGAGCGCCGCGAAGCTGCCGTTGGGCTGCGGCCACCAGCCGTACCCGTACCCCCCGCCACCGGCCTGCACCTGGACGCGGGTCGCCTCCGCGAACCAGCCCGATGGCACCGCGCCGTGGCCGCCGTCCAGTACCCAAAGCCCGTAGCGGCCCAGGTCGCGTAGTGTGGCTGACAGGCCGGAGCCGCCGAACTCCACGCCAGCCGTGCCAGGGGTGTTGGCGATCCAGGTCGCGTCTGACTGCATGCCTGCCGTGCGCCAGATGGTCTGGCTGAGTTGGTTGGCGAGCGTTTTGCCGGTGGCACGGCGCAGTACTACACCTAGCAGGTCTGTCTCGCCCGTGTTGTAGTGCCAGCGCAGGCCCGGAGCGGCTTCGCGCTGCAGATGGCGCATGTAGGCCACAGTGCTATTTTGCCCGGCTGGAGCGGGCGTGGTGTACAGGCGGACATTGTCGGCGTCCGGGGTACTGTAATCCTCGAGCCATCGCACACCGCTGGTCATGGTCATGAGTTGGCGCACGGTCACACCGTCATACGCGCTATCCTTCATCTCCGGCAGGTACAGTATTACGTCGTCGTCCAGCGAGCGGAGGGCCCGGGACTGCAACGCAGCACCGGCCAGCGTATCCGTCACGCTCTTGGTGACGGAGAAGGTAGTCCAACGCGTCTGCCGCGAGGCTCCCAACGCGTAGCGCTCTGCACGGATGCGGCCATCCTGCAGTACCAGCACACCGGCCAGGTGCTCTGTCCGTAGATACGACTCCAGCACATTGGCCGGCAGCGGGAGCGCCGACGTGGCAGGCAGCGGACGAACCGGTCCGGAACGCCAAACCGTGTGGGTGGGGAAGAGCCTGTCCATGTGCGCAAACCGCTGGTCCCGCTGCACCTGCGGCCACGTAAGGTCCGCCGCAAGGCGTTGACCGACGGATTGAGGGGTGCGGGGGGCTACTGCGGAAGACCGCTGCGACCGAGCATTTTGCAGGGCAAGCATAGGCGGCAGACCCAACGCAAGTACCCAGTGCCCTGTGAAACGCGAGGAAGGCCGACGCCATTTTGTGGAAAACATACGTTAGAGCTACTTTGCGCGAAGGTACCGTGAAATGCACCGTTCACATTGCAACTTGGCGCAACCTCATTGCAATGAATAAGTTACAGAAAAATGGAATATTTCAGAACGGATAGCCTCGATTGAAGCCGCTGCTCCGCCTCAGGGGTGAACCAGGGTTCCACATTATTTTCCACAGGGTCTACCACAGCCAGAAACGGCAACGCGGGCCGGAGCACATGACTCCGACCCGCACAGTCATAAAGCTGGTTAGCGAGCGGGGGGCCGCGGTGTGGTGGTGCGAGGCGCCGTGGTGGTTGGGCGAACGGGCGTGGTAGGTGCCGGGCCAGTCACTGGGGGCGCGGCTACGCCGGAGCTGGCGTTGTAGGCGTCGATCACGGCGCGGGTGACGTCGGTCTGTGGCGCGGCAAACAGCACGTTGCTATTTTGCTGATTGCTGACGTCCAGGCCCAAGGTGTAACCATTGTCGGTCAGGTACTTTTGGAAGACGACGTTGACCTTCTGTGCCACGCGGCCGTACGCCTCTTGCAGGTCATTCTGGTAGGCGGCGCTGGCGTCCTCACCGTCGCGCTGCAGCGCCTTCTGTTTGGCGTCGATACTACGCACGCGGTTCTGGCGCTCATCGTCTGAGATGGTGGTGGCGCTCTGCAACTGCTTCTGCAGGCTCTCCACTTCGGTTTCTTGCTGCTGAATCTTGGCCTTGGTGGGGTCGTACTTCTTCTGCACCGTCTGCACGGCTGTTTGCCCCTCGTTGGTGGCAAACACGGCCTGTTCAAAGGCAATCAGAGCAATCTTTGCTGGAATAGCTTGCGGCTTGACGGCGGCTGGCGCAGCAGCAGCCGCGGCAGGTGCCTGGGGACCGGCAGCCTGCGCGGAAAGGTTTGCGACACACAGCAGGGTGGCAACTCCGGCAAGGGCCGTCGAGAGCTTCGAAACACGATTCATGGGGCTGGTAAAACTCCTTGGAAGGATCCTTGGTGATCCGTATACCCGCGCCAGTCTGCAGCTTCGGGATCTTGCTAAACATGGACCGCGAGCCCCGCCACCACCTGCGGGCGCAGGCGTGACGAAATCGTCGATTGAACACGATTATAGGGGGCGTAAAGTGGTGGGTCAATGCGAGTGGCGGCCTCAACCTGGGCGAGGGAGAGGCGCTATTATGCCCAGACTGCAGTGGAGGCATAGTACCGGCACCGGTGCCGGTGCCGGGCTCATCGAGTCCCTTGTGGCTGCAATGGTATCCGCGTGAACTCTAGATGGCAGCAGTACTTGGCACGGCGGTGCGGGCTGTTACAGCCGCACCGATGACCACGGTTTCAGGATTTTCCGGACGAATCTCGACGGAAAACGCCTGCAGCGGGCTCATGCGGACCATCTGCTGCACATAGTGGTTCAGCAGGGGCATTTCGACAAAGCGGACGTTGTAACCAGTCAGGTAGAACTTGCCCGCACCACTCATGTGGATGCTGGTCGCGGTACCCGCCGCGAGTGCCTTGTGCCACAACTTCTTGAACTCTATGCAGCGCTGGTCACCTTTATCGGCCTGCTCAAAGACGTCTTCCGGCTCCATGTCGAGAAAGCGCAGGCGCATGGCGCGATGGCCCATGATGCCTTCAATATGGCCGCGGCCACCGCACCCGCAGTAGGTTTCGCGGTCGTCCAGCGTGACCACCGTGTGGCCGCCTTCGCCCACATTGTCCATCAGGGGATAGCGGCCAAACCCGATACCCGTGCCGATGGTCCACACGCGGATCATGCTGTCCAGCTTGCCCTGCTGGTGGGCCAGGCCCGCCGCGACTGCATCTGCGTCGTTCACAATAGAGACGGGTGCATCGATGCCGTGTTCGCGCAAGAGGGCACCCACTTCCGCGACGACTCGCGCGCCCTTGATTTGCGGCAGGTTCGGACTGTCGTCCACCACGCCGGCACGCACAATGCCGGGCACCGCGATGCCGATACCCTGCAGGGTGGCCCCCTCATTGTCCTTGGCGACGGCGACGATCTGCTCGCACATGACAGCCATCAGGTGCTCCCGTGGCATTTCGACCAGGGCATCCTCGTAGAACTCGTCGTCGGGATAGGCGTGGAGGCCGCCCACCAGACCCTCTTGCCCCACCAAGCCGGTAATGATGCGCTTGGACAGCGTCAGCCCAATGCTTCGTTGCTCAGTAGCCGCCATTGTGTTCTCCATTCGTCCACTCAGGGCAGCGCGTACCCGTAGGCGGGGATTATCGCCTGCGCAATGGTTCACGCGCAAGCGGCACAAACACAGAAGCGCATCCTGGGATAGGGATGCGCTTCTGTCTTGTGTCACGCTGCTGCCTGAGTTAACGTGGAGCCGGCGGGAGGCTGGACTACTGCGGCGTCTGGGTGCCGGTTCCCTCCGGCATACGGGGACGTAGGCCCGGCACAGCGGCCAGCGTGGCCTTTTGCTTGCCCTGTGTCATGGCTGCTACTGCCGAGGCCTGTAGCGTCACAATGAGCGCCTTTGCAGGCACATCTCTTGGATTGCTATAGCTGTGGGGCGTGTTTGCGTCAAAGTAGACGGCATCGCCAGTCTCCAGGCGGTGTTTGCCTTCGCCGTGCACGATGTCCAACTCGCCCTCCAGTACGTACAGGAATTCGCATCCTGCGTGCTGGTGTGCGCGCCGACCGGGCATATTGGGCAGAAACTCGGCAAAGTAGGGGTCAAGCTGCCGATCGGGTACCAGGTATCCCAGCGACTCGAAGTAGTAGGAGGGGTCGTCCGTACCGCTTTGTGGCAGGCGAATGCGATCCTTGCCACGCTGGACACGGAAAAGTGTTTTTGGCTCCGGCTCAAAGAAGTAGCTCAGGTCTTTGGAGAAGACGAGTGCGATGCGGGCCAGGTTGCGCAGGGTGGGAACGACGCGACCTGTTTCCAGCTGTGACAGAAAGCTGGCGGAAAGCCCGGTGTGGCGGCCAAGCTCGACCAGGCCCATGGACTTCTTCAATCGGAGATGCTTGATGCGTTCGCCCAAACGCTTTTCAGAGATAAACAGCTCCGCGGCGTCTGTGGCCACGGTTGTCTCTCGCTGTTCTGGCGCAACCGTCGGAACGGCGCGCTGAGCTATATCCAAGGGCGTTGCTTCTGTTGCCATGATCCTCGCTCCTGATGGGCCGTCCCTTACTACCAGCCGAACAGATGTTCCAGCCCCGTCGAAAGATGTACGGCGGTCTTGCGCCGCTGGATTGATGAGTTATCGACAGAATTCAAGTTATGCCACAAGAGCGGGCTGAAAACGTGAGGTGCTAGCCTTTGTGTGTGTGTGGTAGGACCAAAATAGAACGCCACCGTTGCTGCAGGGGGCACGTGGCGTGGTTTGGACCGGCCCTGCTGGTTCTGTTGGCAGGCTGCGCCAGCGAAGGGCCGCTGCGGCCACCGTCGCTGCACCTGCCGGCAGCCGTGCGCGGACTGCGGGCCGAGCGGACGGGCGATGCGGTTACGCTTGCCTGGACAGCGCCGGTCCGCACCTCGGACGGCGTGTCGCTGATAGGGAAGCACGGGCCGGCACCGGTGACGGTGGAGATCTGCCGCAGGGCCGCGCCAGCCGAGGCTTGCCTGCCACTGGCCCAGGTGCGACTGGTGAGCGGACAGGCGGGCAGTTGGGCCGAGACGCTGCCCCCGACGCTTGCCACGGGCCCGGCGAGACCGCTGACGTACCAGGTGCGGGCGCTGAACCGTTTCGGCAAGGGGGTGCAACCCACGCCAGTGGAAGCGTTGGCAGGGGCCGCGCCCCACCCCGTGCTTTTGCTATCAGCGATGCCGGTGAGCCGGGGTGTTGCGCTGCATTGGCAGCCGGACAAGGACCCCGGTGCGGACCACATCCAGCTGGAGGTGACTCGCGATGAGGCTACCGCTGGTGCCGACGCGGCAAAAGGCAAGCCCCGCCCGGCGCTGCTCTCGGTAGAGGTCCACGGTGCGGACGCGGGAGGAGCCCTGGACACGGGCGCGCGGCTGGGGGTGGCGCAGTTCTACACAGTTCAGCGCACCCGAACGGTGCACCTGCCTGCCGGGGCCGACTTGGTGATGAAGAGTGCACCTGCCCATGTGGCCGAGCAGGCGAATGCATTGCCGCAGCCGTTGCCGCCCGCCACGGGGCTGGAGGCGGTGGTGACTACACTTGCGCTACCCGAGGTGGCTCTGGTGTGGGACCCAGTGGAGGGCGCGGCTGGATACCTGCTGTTTCGCGCGGCTGGCACCGGCAACGCTGTGCCGCTGACCACCGTGCCGATTACGGGCTTTACCTTTACCGATGCTCCGGTCAAGCTGGGGCAGCGATTGCGGTACAGCATTGCCACAGTCGACAGCAGCGGCCAGGTGGGGCCGCACAGCGCTGAGGTGCTTGTGGAGACGCCTCTGCGGTAAGTCTCAGTGCGACGGAGCGTCACGCCGGCACCGTGTGCATCTAAACGATAGAGCGTAGGACGCCGGCGGAACCCGGCACAGGAGAAATACAGATGGCAACGCTTCTGGACAGTTTGAAGCAGTACACAACGGTGGTTGCCGATACGGGCGACATGAAGTCGATGGAGAAGTTCAAGCCGACCGATGCCACCACTAATCCGTCGCTGATTACCGCCGCCGCAGGCATGCCGGAATACTCCTACATCGTGGACGACGTGCTAAAAGAGGCCAAGGACAAGGCCGGCGCAAACTCCGACGATAAGGCTGTGGCAGCCGCTGCCTTCAAGACGCTGGCCGTCGCGTTTGGCCGCAAGATCCTGGATATCGTGCCGGGTCGTGTATCGACCGAGGTGGATGCGCGCCTCTCCTACGATAAAGAGAAGACGCTGGCTGAAGCGCACGCCATCATCAAGCAGTACGAGGATGCGGGTGTTGACCGGAAGCGCATCCTGATCAAGATTGCCTCGACGTGGGAGGGCATCAAGGCCGCCGAGGAACTGGAGAAGGAAGGCATTCACTGCAACCTGACGCTGCTGTTTGGGATGCACCAAGCG
>CALMOM010000146.1:13845-15393 GCA_937873305.1 uncultured Terriglobus sp. | reverse complement strand
GTGGTGGCTGTGCTTGACGTGGAGGGTAGCGCACCTGCTGCTGCCCTTGCGGCGGCTCCTGTTGCAGAAGCACCGGAGGCCGAAGGGGTACCAGCGCCCGCGGCGAGCGGCACTGACGTGCTCATGCCTCAGATGGGCGACTCCATCACGGAAGGCACCATTACCAAGTGGCTGAAAAAGGTGGGCGACACCGTTCAGCGTGATGAACCTATTTTTGAGATTTCGACCGATAAGGTCGATGCGGAGATACCGTCGCCTGCTGCCGGTACGCTCACCGAGATTCGCGCCAAAGAAGGCGAGACCGTCGCCATTAACACGGTGGTCGCGATCCTCGGCGGTGCGGGCATAGCGTCGGCTTCGGCACCCCAGGCCAGTGCACCGGCTGCGGCCGCGCAGGCCACACCGGCTCAGGGCCAGCCTGCAGTCAGCACGGGTGAAACCCCGCGCTCGTCGCCGCTGGTCCGCAAGATGGCCAAGGACAACGGCGTAGATCTCGCCTCGGCAGGCATCAGCGGTTCGGGCTCGGCAGGCCGCATCACCAAGACCGACATGGTGGGCTACCTGCAGAACGGCGGCAAGCAGGCCTCCCTGCCCGCGCAAACCGCAGCTTCGTCAAGTGCGGCCAGCGCCACACCGTCGGTCCCTGGAACGCCGTCGCACAGCATCGGCCAGGTCAGCGCGGGCGCGGGTACGCCTGTCTCCAGCGCCAAGCCAGAGGCATCTGCGGCGCAGTCCGCGCCCGCCACCACGGCACCGGCCAAGGCTGCTGCCGCGCCCGCTCCCGTGCTGGGCGAGGTTGTGCCGATGTCGAAGATGCGCTCTATTATCGCCAAGCGCATGGTCGAGTCGAAGCAGACCTCCGCGCACGTCCACACCGTCTTCAAGGTGGATATGACCCGCATCGTGCGTCTGCGCGAAAAGGAAAAGAACAAGTACGAGCAGCGTAATGGCGTCAAGCTCACGTTCATGCCGTTCATCACGCGGGCGACAGTCGAAGCACTTCGTAAGCACCCCATCGTGAACGCCGCGGTCGAGGGTCAAAACATCCGCTACAACCGCAACATCAACATCGGCATTGCGGTGGCGCTGGACTGGGGCCTGATCGTGCCCGTCATCAAGCAGCTTGAGGAGAAGAACTTCCTGGGCATTGCACGCGGCATTGTGGACGTGGCGGACCGCGCCCGCAACAAGAAGCTGGCACCGGACGAGGTGGCAGGCGGGACCTTTACGCTGACCAACTCTGGCATCTTTGGCGAGCAGTTCGGCACACCGGTCATCAACCAGCCGCAGGTGGCCATCCTGGGCATTGGCGGCCTGAACAAGGAGCCGCTGGTCATCCAGGATAAGGATGGCGCGGACGTGATCGCCATCCGCTCCATCCAGCGCTTTACCCTCGGCTTCGACCACCGCATCATCGATGGCTCTGACGCGGGCAAGTTCATGACCGACTTTAAGAACGTGCTGGAGAACTGGTCGGAGGATATCGGCTAAGGCCAAACAGCGCACCCTCGACGGGCTGGAACTCTCCTGTTCCAGCCCTTTCTCCTT
>CALMOM010000146.1:0-13835 GCA_937873305.1 uncultured Terriglobus sp. | reverse complement strand
GAGGTTGTGCAGATGGCGCTGTCGAAGACAACGAAAGATCACGATGAAATCAAGCAGTGGGCGGAGTCGCGCGGCGCGGTTCCTGGTGAGGTTGAGGCAACCGAAACGACTGGCAGCGCTGGCATCCTGCGTTTCATGTTTCCCAAGGCACCCAATCACAATGACGGAGCGCTGAAGGAGATTGAGTGGGATGATTTCTTCGAGAAGTTCGACGCGAACGGTCTCGAGTTGCTGTACCAGAATGTGACCAAGGAAGGCGCCGAGAGCAACTTCAACAAGCTCATCTATCCAGAGAACGAGTCGGGCAGCGTAAAGAAGTCCGCGGGCAAGAAAGCAGCAAAGAAAGCACCCGCCAAGAAGGCAGCAGCGAAGAAGAGTGCCGCCAACATTTCGCGGAAGCCCGCACCGGCCAAGACTGCCAGCAAGGGCTCAGGTGCGAAGAGCACCACATTGAAGTCCAGTACCAAAGCGGCATCGGCGAAGAAGGCCTCGAGGAGTGGGCCGAACAAGACGGCGAATTCAAAGTCAGCTTCGGCGAAGAAGACCGCTGCGAAGCCTGCAACCAAGGCGATCTCAGCAAAGACAACAAGTAGCAAGGCCACCGTCAAGAAGGCAACCGCGAAGAAGACACCAGCAAAGAAGACTGCCGCGGCCAAAAAGCAGGCGGCTGTTGCGATTGCCAAGAAAGGGCGCTAGAACACCCAAGCTTCTGCAGAAGGCCGGATGTTTGCCCGGCCTTTGCTTTGCTCCTAGGCTCCAGCGGCCATCAGAGCCAGACCGTGCGCGACCGAGGTGAAGACGTCGTTTGACGTGACGCGCTCTTCGCCGAAGCGGCAGGTAAATACGCGACGTACAGCGGGTACCAGTGAGGTGCCACCGGTCAGGAAGACGCGGTTCACTGCGGCGTCCCGGGTGGCGGTGCTCTCCATAAGGTCGTGCAGGCTGCGTTCCATTCGCTGCAGTTCCGGTGCGATCCAGCCCTCGAAGTCGACGCGCCGCACGTGCGCGTGCAAGCGCAGCAGGTCGGCATCCAGAGCAAATTCGGCCTCGGTGAGCGAGGACAAATCTACTTTCAGCCGCTGCACCGCACCGTGCAGACGGTAGCCAAAGTCGTGCTCCACCAGGGTGATGAGGGCTGCAATTTTATCCGGTTCCATTGCCCGCTTGTGTGTGGTGCGCAGTAACTCCATGACGGCGTGTGTCTGTAGAAAAGAAAGTGTGTGCCAGCGCTCCAGGTTGGCATACACCCATGCGGGCAGTGCGGGCAGCACTTTGTTTAGCGACCGTGCCATGCTGTTCGACCCGAGCGCGGGCGACACCAGGTAGCGCACAATCTTGGCGTCAAAGCTATCGCCCGCCAGGCCCACACCGGTGGTGCCTAGCACCTGAGGTTCTACTCCGCCCATACGCAGCAGCGAAAAGTCGGTGGTGCCACCACCGAAGTCGCCCACCAGCACCGTCTCTTCATGCGAAAGACCATGGCTGTAGCTGTAGGCTGCCGCGACAGGCTCCATCTGGAAGCGCACGTCGGTGAAGCCACCCAGGGTAAGTGCCGCGCGCAGGCGTTCCTCCGCGAAGGCGTTGTCGGCTTCGCTGTCCGCACTTACAAACATGACTGGGCGGCCCACCACGGCTCGCGTTACCTCAAAGCCAAAGGCGCGCGAGGCGTGGGCACGCAGATCTCCCAAGAGCTTGCCTAGCAGTTCTTCCAGCAGGTAACGCCTGCCGAAGATTTCCGTGCCCGTAAAGCTGCGCACGGCCAGATAGCTTTTTAGGGATTGGATGAGGCGGCCGCGAATGTCCTCTTCGAAGTGGTCGGCGGCAAGGTAGCGTTCGATGGCCTCCGGCCCGGTCCAAACCTGCGCCGGCTTCGCAAGTGCACCGGTGCGGCGCTGCAGGTACAGCACAGAGCGTGAGGAGCGCGTGGTGGTGCCTGCGAAAGGGAACTCGGCGAATTGAACGGAGTTGTTCGGCTGCGTCAGCGCGAGCGAACTGTTCGTAGTACCGAAGTCGAGGCCAATGGCGGCAGTTGTGGTGCGTACAGGCACGAGAGTTACAGTAGGCTTTTGGCCTGCAGCACGCGGTCGCGCGCCTCTGCCGCCGTGCTGGCCACGGCACTCAGGTGACCCATCTTACGGCCGTGGCGTGGTTTTAATTTCTCGTAGAGTGTCAGGCGTACACCGTCAATGGCTAGCGCCTTATCGAACGCAGGTTCGTGTACCGAGCCGTCGCGTAGCCACACATCACCCAGTAGGTTGGCGATCGCGGTCGGTTGCACGAGCGAGACATCGCCCAGCGGCAGGTCGCACGCAGCGCGGACCGCCTGCTCAAACTGACTGGTAACGCAGGCGCGCTCTGAGCCGTGATAGCTGTTGTGCGGACGCGGTGCCAACTCGTTCACCAGCAGCTTACCGTCTTTGGTAAGGAACAGCTCCACGGCAAGCAGGCCTTCCAGCGCAAACGTGTCCGCGATCTCCCGAGCAATCCCCTGCGCTTCCGTAACCAGAGCGGCGGGCACACCGGCTGGAATAATGCTCCAGCTCAGGATCTGATCCTCATGGAAGTTCTCAGCAGGTGGGTAAACCTTGATCTCTCCGTTCGGAGCGCGAGCCACCATCACGCTGATTTCTTTTTCCAGATCGAGTGCAAGCTCCACAACGCAGGCTGTCGATCCTACTTCCTCCCAAGCCTGGCGCACCGCGGCTGCGTCCACGGCAGCGCCGTCAAAGCCGAGCTTTGATTGGCCCCGTCCATCGTAGCCTCCCGTCGCGGACTTGGCGATGGCAGGCCCGGCCAGTTCGCCCGCTGCAGCGAGCAACTGCTCTGCCGAGCGGGCCACGCGGTACGCGCCCACGGGAAAGCCATGCTTTGCCAGCCAATTCTTCTGCTCGATACGGTCCTGAATCACAGCCATCATGGCCGCTCCAGGACGTACGGGAGCCCAACGCGCCGCCTCGTCCAGGCTGACGGTGGACACCTGCTCAATCTCCAGCGTTACCGCTGCGCAGTCGCGTGCGAGGTTCGCGGCGGCCCAGCGATCATTCCATCCGGCCTCGATTACAACGTCGGCGATGTAACCCGCAGGGCAGGCCGGGTCGGGGTCGAGCACGTGCACCTTGTAGCCCATGGAGCGTGCGGCGATGCCCATCATGCGGCCAAGCTGGCCACCGCCAAAGATGCCGATGGCAGCGCCAGGCAGCACCGGTCCGGCATGCTTTGTCACCAGGTCGGCAGGCATAAAGCCGGTCACGCTGCTGCTCCGTGTTCTTCGAGCGTTTCTACCAGTACAGCATCTCTCCGCGCGGCACGCCATTGCTCCAGGCGATCGGCCAACGCAGCGTTTGTGGTGCCTAACATGGCGATGGCCAGCAGCGCGGCATTCACGGCGCCCGCCTCGCCTACGGCCAACGTGCCTACCGGAATGCCCTTCGGCATCTGCACGATGGAAAGCAGTGCGTCCATTCCTTGTAGCGCGGTTGCAGGAATAGGCACGCCCAGTACCGGCACCACAGTCTTTGCCGCCAGCATGCCAGGCAGGTGCGCCGCACCACCAGCACCCGCAATGATGGCCCGCAGGCCGCGCGCGCGCGCCTCGCTGCCGTACTGCCAAAGCAGGTCTGGCGTGCGATGCGCGGAAACCACGCGCGCCTCGTGCGCCACGCCAAATTCCTCAAGCGTGCGAACCGCGCCGCTCATCCATCGATAATCGCTCTTGGAGCCCATCACTACGCCCACAAGAGGGTTCACTGCCGCCATAGGGTCCGATTATACGGACCGAATTGACAGCAGCTGTCCAGAGTGGGTCACTTGGCCCAGAGACTCGCATTCAGGCAGGCCACAACTCCATCCACGATCATGCCGAGGCCAGTGGTAAACCCATCGGCGTTCAGGATGGTCTTGCTCGCCACGGCATCCGTCATCTTGATGGCCGACGAGACCACGTCCAGCGCTGCAGCCTTTTTCTGGTCGCCGGTTTGTGCGCCGTACAGGTTCTCAATGCCCTGCAAGAGGCTGGGCAAGATGGCAATCCCGCGCAGAAACAGTTTCATGAAGTTCATCCTTGTCTCCTCTAAATGCAAACAGGGCCGCACGCGGCGGCCCTGCTAGTGCCAGCTGTGTGTGGTTACTTCTTTAACAGGTCCATAGCGACGTGAAAGATCGTGAACAGGACGCTAAAGCCACCGCCCACGCCTTTCATGCGCTGCACGGTACGTTCGTGCTTGGCAACCCGCTCCTCCAGCAAGTGCAGCCGCCCTGGCTGGCCGACACCCAGCAGAGCATGCATCTGGCTTTTGACCGCACTTAGATCACTCAGTACTTGTGCTTCGAAATCCGTCATGGTTCACCTCCGTTTGTGTGCTGCCGTGGCCTAGCTCAAGGGCAGGCTGGTCAGCACTTCGCTAGACACCGCACTGTAGGTCGGTGGCGTTGCGCCGTCATACATCCGTACAAAAAACCGTTCCGCGAACGCCTGTCGTGGAATTGAGAAGCTGCGCACCGGGCTCTGCAACACCAGGTCTGCCGTTATGGCCGACCCGAAGTTTGCGTTGCTACGGCGCACCTCAAAGCCGCCGTTCGCCGGTGCGTCGCACCCGCTGTCGATCTGCAAGGCAGATCCGGTAGCGACAGTGACTTGCAGCCCGGCCAGAGCTGCAGGCAAGTTGCCAGGGTCAGGTGTTACGGCGACCGGCAGCGCCAGATCCTCGGGCAGGCTGTTGTTTACTGTGAACGAAAGGCTGACCGTCCGGCTCTGCTCAAAGTCCGCCCGCACGGTCATCAACTCCGGCGCAGCGTTGCCGTCGGTCAACGTCACCGCTTGCACCGGCAACGTCTGTGTCCCGTTCGCTGTAGCAATGGACAGGAAATCGCCCGGCTGCACATCATCTGCCGTAGCCGTGCCGCGCACCCATGTGGCATGGCTGGCCTGACTGGTAGCACTGTCCGTCGCAAGGGCAAGCAGCGCTTGTGCGGCTGCGATACAGTCCTCGCGCGAACGCGGTTTCGGCTTGGCAGCACTGCCCGCCCACGCAGGCAGGCCCGGCAGCGCGAGCTGCAGCCTCGCCTGGTCGCTGGCACTGTCTTTCCGACGCGCCACGGACCGGCTACTGCGGCGGTAACTGACCGTGAGCAGTTCCCCCGGTTGCGGCACCCTGCCGGGATCGAACGTCAGCACCCCCGTCGAGCTCAGCGCGTAGTCCGCGCCTGTGCCGGTGGGGCCGCTGCGCCGCGTAGTCAGAGCGCCGTCTGCCGCCGTGCTCAAGGCCCATGCGGAGCCCGTTTGGTGCAGAGTCACCCGCCTGATGCTGCCCGTGAGCTGTGTTGAATTCACTGGCGCAAACACGCACTGTGGCGAGGATGCCGCGAGGGCTCCATCGAACAACACCGTGGCAAGCGTGCTGGACGCAAGGCCAAGATCCAGTGCTTCGATCACAATGTGTAATGGTGCAGGGACGATGCCGCCGCCGAAGGTCTGTAGCGAGCCGCCCACCAGAGCGGAGTAGCTCCCCCGTGCCCGCTGCAGCTCCGCGCAGTGCAGCCGCACGCGCACCACGTAAGTGTGGCCATCGTTGAAGGTGTAGGGCGTACCACTCTCCGTGCCGTTCACCACTGCCTGCAGCGTGTGTGCGCCTGCCTCACCATGCACACGGATGCCGGCTACGCAGCTGCCTTCAGTGACTCCAGTGCCGTAGAACCCCATTAAGAGGCCGTCGCTGCCAGTGGTCAGCAGCAGACCGGTAGCCTCCGCCACCAGCGTGCCGCCCATCTCCACGGAGCTAGTCGATTGCAGAACCGTCGCGCCGTCCATGCCGTTGCCGCCACCCATGCGTAGCCCGCCCGCGCCCAGTGAGAGAAAGCTCCCTGGATCGTGCTTCGTCCACCTGGAGGTATTCAGCAGTGGATCGTCAAAGCTGTCGTCCAGCAGCACGGTGCTGCCGCTCTCGCGAAAGGGCTGGTGTGCCAGCGTGAAGGTTGCCGTCGTGCCATCACCGCGGAAGAGTTCCGTGACGTACTCTGCCGCAGCATCGCCGCCACTTACTGTCACATCGGTCGCCAGGTCCTCTGCCCGCTCAGCAGTGGTGTAGGCAAGCTCCACATCGCTGCCAGTCAGCGTATGTGTTGCCGCAGTATCGGGCTGCAGGCTATCGGGCGGCAGACCACCCTTCAGCCAGGCTGCATCCAGAGCCGTAAAGCTGAAACCCTGCCGAGCGGCTTTGCCGCCCGTCAGTCGTGCGTTTGCCTGCAGGTAGCCGCGGAACAGCGTCGCTCCAGCGTCGTCGCTCACCATCACCAGGGCGCGGCTGGCAGGTACCGGCAGCGGCGTTCCCTGAAGGTCCAAACTGCCGGTGCAACGTGCCCACTCGCCATGCCGCCGTGTGATGAGGAGTGGGGTGTCGCGCAACAGCGCAGGGGTGTAGTCGATGCCGCCAGATCCATCGTTGTTATCGATTGCTAAAAGCACAGCATCTCCTTACACCTGCCGCATGGCCGCGGGCAGATAGGTTCTAAAACACAGTGCGGGTGTATCGCCGTTTGCGTCAGTGACGGGCAGCGCGCGTAATCTCGTCGATGGCCGCCAACGCTCCACGCCGGGAGCCAGCATGTCGATCACTTCGCGGGAAGCGCCCCCCGCAGGCTGCAGTCGCGGGTAGTGCAGCAGCAGACGGTCACCCTGCACGCCGTCCAGCACAAAGAGTGCAGACCACTCCGGCAGAAACGCGCCCCCGGTGCGCCCCGTGAACCCACTCAGCCGTGACAGCCGCATGGCAGACGCTGGAGCACCCGCAGGCAGCGGAACTGCCAAAGTCGCAGCCGTACCGTTGATGGAGAGCACCAGCCCAACATTGCAACTGAACCGGCGCACCATGTGCAGGTCGAGGCTGGCGGGGACCGATGGAACAAATGTGCCTGAGCCGCCGCTGCCCAGAAAGCCGGTCTGGCCGGTGTAGTCCACATCCACCACAACCAGGTCTCCCACCTGCACAGCTGAGCCCACTTGTAGTTGCAGGACGGTCGCGGTAGAGCCCGGCAGAAGCGATTCCACCAGCGCTGCCGCACCGCCCGAGGGCGTGGTGACACCACTGCCGGTAGGCTGAAAAAGGTTCAGCACCTCTGTTCCGGACGAGAGCGATAACCCTACGCGCGTCCAGCCCACCAAGGTGAACTCCACCTCTTCTCCAACGGTGGCCGACACCTGAGTTTTCACCGCTGCAGGTGCGCCACTCCAGACCGGTGTGACAGCGGAAACCGCCGTCCGTTTTAGGTCGAGTATGCAACCCGCGCTCCACCAGCCAGCGGGCGGCGTGTGCAGGTTAAAGCGTCCCATCGATGCCGGATTGAACGGTACGGGCAGGTCGCTCGTACGGTCCACCGGCGCAAACCAGGCGCGTACGCTGCTCGCAATCAGCGATCCAGTTGCGAGTGCCAGTTGTGTCATTCGCCTGTCTCCCGTAGTGAAAACAGCGTAGTGGTCACCGAGCGTGCCAGGGTGCCGTCTCTTAGCTCTGCCGCGCTCCATTCCGGCGTGGACCAGAACACGTTGGTAGCCAGCGTGACCGGTGCGTCTCCCGTATAGTCCTGCTTGGCAGCACTGCCGGGCCGTAGCATATAGTTCACTTCGTTGTCCAGTGCGGTAAGAACCCGGCCGCGGTCCATGCTGTCTAACTCTGCGGTGCCGCGCGTCCGGTAACGAATGACACAGGTGGCTGAGTCGAGTACCTGCGGTTCTGTCAGATCGGCTGCACGATCGGCCCAGTACAGCGAAAAGGTATCCAAGGGCGTGCTCGCTACGTCGTCTAACTCGTTTTCCGCCACGATCACAGCGGGACGTAACGCGCCCCGGATCAGCGCTGTGCGTTCCGGGTTGATCGTCGCCAGGCGTGCCCGCAGCAGCAGATAAAAGGTATCTTTGGCATTCTGCATGGCTATGCCGCCTCCACTGTTTCGAGGCGCAGAAGGATGCGGTACATGCACGCGCCGCCGCGGCACGGCACTTTCTCCGTTGCGATGGGCACAAACATTTCATCAGCGATCTGCACCGCTGCAACGGTTTGCACCGCAACCGTCACGGCACCGGGATCGGCGATGCCCAGCATTGCCTCTAGCACATCGGCCGCCACCAGCAGTTCCACACTTTTGCTGCCGCGGCGTACCGCGACCGGCTCCAGTGTCTTGCTTTGGAAGGCTGGCGTGCGCAGGCCAAGCTCCTCGCCACTATCGCCCGCAATGGGCGGCAGCGATAGCCGCAACTGCACCGCCGTCGCGCCCAACGTCTGGATGAGCGCACGTACGCCTCTGCGTACGCCTGCCCGAACTCCTGAGTCTTCGGCCATGTTAGCCAACCCTTTCCGCGACGTACGGTTGCAGAAGGCGCAACACATCTGCGTCCAGCAGTGTGCCGCTGAAATACTCCATCTGCAGGCTGTCTACCGCTTGCCGCCGCACGTTCAGCGCGGGGGTGGCCTCCGCATTGCGCACGATCTGTGCACACGCAAGTTTGACCGGCACAGGAATGTCCGCATAGCCCGCGGTGTAGGTCACGGCTGCCTCTGCTACGATGCCGCTCAGCAGGCTCGACTGGAAATGCAAAAGGCCATCCGGCGACACGTACACCTGTGAAGGAGCCAGGTCCGTCCACGTGCCAGGCGTGGAGAACACCGCAAGTTCATACGCCAGGGGTGAAAACAAATCCGCGGAGGGCTTTCGCATGCGGACGCGAATGTCCACAATCGCTGAAGTTGCTGGGGGGAGTGCAGCCATCGGCCCAAAACTCAGTTGCACGGTACCATGGCGGCGCACCGAGAGGCATTCCACGTATTGCGCGACAGCCAGCGTTAATCGTCTGCAGGCACTGTCGATCATGGCCGAAGCCGCCGTTACCAGAGCGTCGCTCGTCTCTGCGTTCAGCCCGTACGACACGTACTCCGACGGGTCCAGATAATTCATCGTTTCCTCTCTTCCGCTTCAACGATCTGCTATGAAAAGGCAAGGGCAGCGACCGAAGCCGCTGCCCTCCATCTCAAGCCATCACTGCTTTCTAGCGGTCGACCAACACCTGATAGTGGGCGTAGTTCGCGCCCTTCACCACCAGGCCGCCAAACTTGACCACCACGTACTGCGACGCCAGCGAACCGGGCATGCCCAGTTGGAACACGCGTGGGTTCGGGTCGGTGAGCCAGTGGTACTCCACCAGGTCCTCCGTCACGATGTACGCCGGCAGCACTGCACTGCCTGAGCCCGGCGTGCCGGTGTAGCCCAGTGTCCATTCTGGAATTAGCGGCAGGTCGCCGGCCTGCGTGCTCAGTGTCTTGACCGTGATGCCACCCTGGATGTCCTTGGTGTTCAGCACCACGTTGAAGGCTGACTTCATTTCGCGGTCTAGGAGGTCCAGCAGGATGGGATTTGCGTAGATGGCTGTGGGCCTCACAGCATAGTTCGTGTTGCTAACCATCTGCGCCACTGCAGACTTGAGTCCGTCGACGATGCTGGCATTCGCGCCGATGGTGACGGAGTTGCCGCCGGCCGCGATCTGCGCCGCCGCACCGTAGTATTGGGTGCTGGTGGGCGTGCTCAGGCTTGTGTCGGCACCGTTCCACAGGGCCAGGTCATGGGTACGCATCACGCCATCCACGGTGTCGGCCAGGTCCTTTGCCTGCAGGTAGGCAAACTGGCTCTGCTGCGTGCCAATTTCCATGTCGAACAGGTTGTAATTTAACTGCGCCACCAGCGCCTTCAGCGGCACGGAGCGCTCGACACGTGTGGGGCTGACCACACTGGGAACGATGTTGCGCGGGTCGACGAAGCCCGCTGCCAGCGAGGGCGAGGGAATTCCCGTCTCTTCAAAAAAGCGCGAAGGATGACCGGTGGCAGGCACCTGTCGAATGCGCTGGCCGAAGACGCCGCGGCGGCGAACGATGTCGGTGATCTCCGTCTGGTACTGCGGCACCTCTATCGCGCCCGGTCCAATGTAATCAGCGGCGGCGTGGATGTCCTTGAACTGTGCGATCATTTGCTCTCCTAAAGCAAGAGCGCGGTTCAGGGCCGCGCTCTATGAGTTTGTGAACGAGTCAGCAACTTAGCGTGTGCCTCGCTCGATGTGTTGCAACATGCTGCCGGTGCAGGTTCGCTGACTGGCCATCGTGCCAACCGGCGAACGCTGCTCGTCTACTTCATCAGCCCGGCTCGCAAAAGGCCGCTCTTGACGGCAATGCGCTGCTCAATGCTCAGGCTGCGGAGGGCATCGTCTACCGAGGCTGCGCCCGGCTCTGCCGCACCCTTCGCGAGTAGCGCCACTGGCGCAAATGGCACAGTCTTACGGCCTGCCGGGGTGGTCTCTGCAGAAGCCTTCACCGAGCGCATCTCCTGCACCTCAGTCTCCAGGCGCTGTATACGGGCCTCCAGCGCAGCCATGCCCGCCTTCAGTTCCGCATGTGCGGTCGCATTATGCAGCACGCTGCTCTCGGTCAGCGCGTGTGGGAGTGGGTCGACAGTCGCCACAATGGGGCCAATCGTCTCTGCCGTGATCATCTCTTCCATGTTCTTTCTCTCCTTCATGTTGAACGCGTCATCCCTACGCAGACTGGCGAGCGGCGGGTGCACCGTGTCTCGCAGAGAGGTGGGTTGCAGGCATGGGTCGCATGGCTGGCGCACGGTCGCGTAGCTTCTCCGGTGTGCGTACCTTGCGCGTGCGTGTGGAACACGATGCCGCAATGCCATGTTCGCCACGCAGGACGCGGAAGCTAGTGCTGCGGTACGCCGCCTTTGACCGCAATAGGATGGCCGCACCAGTAAACGTTGCTTTGCTCAGCCGCCATACCTCCGCGCGCATGTCGCTCACATGTGCGTCGGCCAGCTCATAGCTCATTCCCAACGCCTCGTCGCCGTGCGCGTGCATTTCGGTCATCATCTCGCTGAAGTCGCGGGCAAAGAGGTAGCCACCTACGCGGACCTCGTCGCCGTCGATCTCCGCCGCGGTGACGATGCCGCACTTCTGCTTGGCATCGTGGCCGTCCCAGCCCGCCTTGAAGTCCACGGCCATCCCCAGCAGACTGGGCAGCGCGGTCTCCGCGGCCTCGCGCGTCAGCACCACGCGATGCCCGCGAGCGCCGCTGGGAGCCTTGTCGCTGGGCTGGTCCACCAGCGTCAGCACACCCTCAAACGGCACCCGATTGGGATGACCCATCACCGCCGGAAACTCCACTGCCATCGCCCGTAGCTGCACCCACACCTCCTGTGTTCTCGTTGTCCAGCGAAAGTGGCGGCAGGCCGCGCATCCTTCGCACCTCATCCACCGTCACCACGCCCGCGCGCAGCAACTGCACCTGGATGTTGGCGTCATCCAGCGCGTCCCGCACGATCAGGTCGTTGAAGACGAATTCCACATCATCCCAGCCCAGCGCTTTGCTGAAGACATCGCGCGTGATGTGCTCGGCAATCAGCTTGGCCACCGGCACGATCGCCGACTGGAACGCCTCCTCCGCCATCTCCGCCGCAGTGCTGCGGTTTACGTCCGCCGAAAGGCCCAGCAGCATGGGCGGAATGTCGAACGCACCCGCGATGATGCGCAGTAGGAACTCCTGCCACTGCAGCCGCAGGTCTGCGTCGGTACCACCCGCAAACCGCAACACCTCCGGTTTGTTCGCGCTCGAGAGGATGGGCACCTGGCCCGTGCCTTCCACCTCGTCCTGCCAGTAGCGAATCAGCCGTTCATGCTGCTGCGGTGTAGCCTCGTCAAGCCAGAGTGCGTACTGCACCACGCTGTTGCTGGCCAGCTTGCCCGCATACCGATTGGCCGAAAGAAACTGGTTCATCGTCTCAAAGGCGACTTCCAATCTGCCAAGGCCGAACGGCGTATGTGTGCGTGGATTTAGCCGCACATACATCAGCTCGCGGTCCAGCAGCGGCACACCGGCGCTTGCGCCAAAGGGCGTCTGCACATAGCGTGGCTGGTCGGCATCGCCGTCCCATTGCGCCTCCATGGCGACAGTCGCACCGTCCACCGGCCACAGCCGCAGCGGGAGGTTGCGGTTACCAGTCGGTTCCAACTCTGCCGCGCCAAAGCCGCCCACAATCACGTCTTCCAGCAGCGGTTCCAGCAGTGTGCGAAAGCTGTCCTGCGGGTTCGGCTGCTCCAGCAAGCGTCGCCCGGCGATGACCCGCGCCTGCAGATCCGGATCGCTCGCATCCGCATGCCGCCTGGGCCGCACCTGCCAGTCCATGCCTGCGATGCGGGCCTTCACCACATTGATGGCGCGGCGCGCCACCGGCGTCTCCGCAAAGCGCCGCAGGTTCTGCGGCGTGGGCTTTGGCATCGCCTGTATGTTGCCGCCAGGGCGCCATGGACTCAGGATGGCAGGCAGCATACCCGCACCCGCCGTCTTGCGCGTCCCCTCTGCCGCCGCGTCGATAGCACCACTGTCCTGTTTCCAACCGCGAAGCGCACCTCGCATCCGGTCGACTACTGTCACACGGAACCTCCTTCCAAAAACACGAAAGGCGCAGCCTGATGGCCGCGCCCTTAAGAACCCTTGATTTCTGCGCTATGGAGTGAGCGCCTTCACGTGATCCACCAGAATGTAGAGTGGCATTCGTAACTCTTGCAGAGACAGATCGACCCCGTACTCTGCTCTTACGTTTTTTTGCAATGTCTGGGGCTCAGCAAGTGAGCAGTCGAGGATGCTAGCTTCATCCGAGATGAAGTATGTGTCGATGTGTTCTCGTTCCTCCTCGGGCAAAATCCTGTAGAGGAAACCATCAATCGCTGTCCTGTCGAGTTGCGTGTGAGAATCATCTGCAACGTCGATCTGCTTGCGCATGTCGAAGCGGCCAAACCATCTATTCAGATTGATCACACCCGCAGTTCCTTGCGCGCCGTCTCCGCCGCGCGGCTAAGGTCGTTTGTCGTCAACACCCGCAAGCCCCACTCCTCCATCGTCTCCACGCCGAAGCGGTAGCGCTCCTCAGCCTCGCCGCTCTCCGGGGCGATGGAGCGCAGCGGCTCTACCACCGCCGCCAGGTCGAGCGTCGCGTTTTCCACGCGCTGCACGCCCTCACGCAGCTTTTGTGACGCGAAGGCCAGCACCTTGGCCGCTTCCAGGTCGCCGTCCAGCGACACCGCCTGGAACATGCGGATGACGCCGTTGGGGCGGTAGCCGCAGTCCAGCTTTAACGGATCGCCTGGCCGCGTGTACTGGCTGGCGGCGATGCGCTTGCGCAGGAGCGGCCACACACCCGCCCGCTCAAACTCGCTGCGCATGGTGGCCACAATGCCCGCGCGACCGCTCTTTTTGCGCGACACCTTCTCGCGCAACGGCTCCACGTACATGCGCATCAGTTGCTCCATCTCCGCTGGAACGGAGACCGCCAGCGATCCGCGCGCTTCCGTCATTTGCACGGAGGTGGACAGCGATTCCTCCAGCAACTGCAGCACCGGCTTCGAGCCTGAGCCGCCGTCGCGGACACGCGTGGCCAACTCAGCCTCCATGCTCTCCAGCAGGGCCGTGTCGGCGTCAGGATCCATGCAGCGTACGCGGCTCCAGTCGCGGGTAAAGCGCACCTGCGTGGTGTCCACGCGGCCTGCTTCGCGCAACATCACACCAATGTTCACAAACTCGTTCTTCACCGCGTCCGGCACGTAGCGCAGGAGCATGAACTCGCATGGGATCCGATCCGCCACTCCTGCTCCTTTCGCTTACATCACGTGTTTGGATGCCGCGCCCGCGGGCACCGGAAACGATCCCGGCACTACGGACATCGCACGTAGGCCCCAGTTAGGAAAGGGCGCACGGTTGGACTCCCGAAAGCGGGTGATCAGCTCGCGCACACGGCCCCGGCGGCTC
>CALMOM010000145.1:1087-10991 GCA_937873305.1 uncultured Terriglobus sp. | reverse complement strand
GTATGTATCGAATGCGCGCGACAACTCCTGTGCGATGGCGGGGGCGTTGGCACTTTCAATGGCCGAACGCTGCATTAGGTAGACCAGCTGCCCGTCCCGCAGAATTGCGATGGCTGGCGAGGTGGGTGGGTGGCCGCCAAAGTAGCCACGTGCCTTGTCCGTAGCATCGCGATCCTGCCCGGCGAAGACGGTGATGCTGTGATCCGGCTTTTGCGCGTGCTGCATGGCCATGCGGACGCCTGGCCGCATCTTGCCTGCGGCGCAGCCGCAGATCGAGTTGACCACCACCATGGTGGTGCCTGGCCGGGCCAGTGCGCTATCCACCTCACCGGCGGTGCGGGCCTCTTCGAGTCCGGCGCGGGTGAGTTCTTCGCGCATGGGAATGACCATAATCTCTGGATACATTGCTTCCTCCGGGCAGCCGCGCTCTGCGCCAGCCGCTCTGTTCCTATTCTAGATGGATGCCACAGGACTGCACGGCGACTCGGCTGCGATGCGCCGTAGCGCTGTTAGCCTGAAGCGGTGGAGTTGAGAGAGCATGTCGCGCTGGCACCGTACACCACGCTCGGTGTTGGTGGAGAGGCGCGCTGGATTGCAACCGTAACCAGCGAGGCGAAGGCCGTTGAGGCACTCACCTTCGCTCGGGAGCGTGGCCTGCCGGTCTTTGTACTCGGTGGCGGCAGCAACCTGCTCGTGTCGGACGCTGGCTTCGATGGGCTGGTGGTCCACGTTGCCATTCCCGGCATCGTTGATCGGCCATTGCCGGATGGCAGGGTACTGCTGCAGGTGGGTGCGGGCGAATCCTGGGATGGCCTTGTGCAGCACACCGTGGAGCGCGACCTGGCCGGCATGGAGTGCCTGGCAGGCATCCCCGGCACCGTCGGCGGCACGCCCATCCAGAACGTGGGTGCCTACGGGCAGGAGGTGAGTGAAACCATCACCATGGTCCGCTGCATCGACCTGCACACACTGCAGGCAGCCGAGCTGTCCGGCGCGGCGTGCGGCTTTGCCTACCGCACCAGCCTGTTGAACACCGCCGAGCGCGGTCGCTACCTGGTGACCCGCGTGGACTTTGCCCTGACGCCAGGCGGCGCGCCAAAGCTGGAATACGCGGAATTGCGCAGGCGCTTTGCCGCAGGTGCAACGCCAAGCCTGCGAGAGGTGGCAGAGGTCGTGCGCGAGATACGCCGCGGCAAGGGCATGGTGGTCGATCCTGCTGAGCCGAACTCGCGTTCCGCCGGGTCGTTTTTCCGCAATCCGGTGATCAATCTAGATCTGCTCGAGCACGCCGCACACTCTGCGGGCGTACCGTTGGATCAGGTTCCGCACTGGCCGGTAGGAGACGAGCTCAAGGTACCCGCGGCGTGGCTACTGGAACGTGCCGGGTTTGTGCGTGGCTATGCCTTGGGCAACGCTGGCATATCGTCGCGGCACACGCTGGCGCTCATCAATCGCGGCGGTGCCACTGCTGCGGATGTGATTAGGCTGCGTGACCGTATCGTGCAAACAGTGCTGGAGCGTTTTGGCATCCTGCTGGAGCAGGAGCCAGTTTCGGTTGGCGAATTGCTGTACGCTCCGGACCAGCGGCTGTCCGAATTAATGCAGCAGCGCCGCGCGTAGCGCCTCGCGCTCGGGGGCAAGAACATCGACTGCCGTACCCTGCGCAATGACTTGCCCGGTCTGCAGACGGATGACTTCATCGCCTGCCGTACAGGCTTCCACTACATCGTGCGTGACAGACACGACCGGTAGCCGGGCCGACGTGCAGAAGTCGCGTACGCGGGAGAGCAGGAGGTCACGCTGCTGGCTGTGCATGCCGGTGAAAACTTCGTCCAGTAGCAGCAGCCGAGGCTGACTGGCCAGGGCACGTGCTAGGGCTACCCGCTGGTACTCGCCGCCGGAAAGGGTGCGTACGCGTGCTTCACACAGGCGTTCGAGCTCGAACATCTCCAGCACCGTGGCCTCGACGTTGTGTCCGTTGCCCCCTTTATTGGTGCCAAACCGGATGTTCTCGAGCACACCGAGATGCGGAAACAGCGCGGCTTTTTGCGCGACCAGGACGATTTGCCGCCGATGGGTCGGTACGTGGGAGATGTCCTCTCCGTTCAGTTGAACGCTTGCACCCGACGGCGACCAAAGGCCCGCAACCAGCCGCAGCAGCGACGACTTGCCAGAGCCGGACGGCCCGAAGAGCACGGTCCACATCGCCTCGGTCGCAAAATCGGCTTGCAATCGTAGCCCGCCCAGCGTGGCGTGGCAGCGCACCTGCAGCCGAAAGCGTTCAGCCAAGGTGGCTCTCCCGGCGGCGGTGGAGCAGCGGCCGCGCATACAGCAGCAGCAGTGCCGCGGTGGAGATGACCAGCAGCAGCAGTGCCAGCCGGTTGGCCGCGACAAAATTGCCGCTTTCCACCAGATCGAAAAGCGCGATTGAGAGCGTTCGCGTCTCACCGGGAATGCTGCCGCCCAGCATGAGCACCACGCCAAACTCGCCGACGGTGTGCGTCAGAGTCAGCACTGCGGCGCTTAGCACGGAACCCCGCGCCAGGGGTAGCGCGATTCGCCAAAAGCGTCGCAGCGGCCCTGCCCCTAGTGTTGCGGCTGCGTGGAGGTATGCCGGGTCGACCGCTCGCAATCCAGCGACGACGGGCTGTACGGCAAACGGCAGGCTGTACGCAATCGAACCAAGAACCAACCCCGGAAACGAAAAGGCAAGTGTGTGCCCCAATAGCCCTGTCAGCAAGCGCCCCAGATGTGTGTGGGGGCCCAGACCCCACAGGAGATAGAAGCCGAGCACAGTAGGCGGCAACACCAGTGGCAGCGCGACAAGAGCCTCGGCGACAAAGCGCCAACGGCTGCGTGACAGGGCAATCCAACCGGCGAGGGGCAGGCTGATTGCCAGCAGAATCAGCGTGGTGGTACCTGCCAGCCGCGCGGTCAGCAGCAGGGCTTCGCTGTCCATCTATGCGAGACCTCGGCTGTACCGAGCCATGAGCTTAATGCGCAGGCTGCAGACCCAGCTTCGGCAGATTGTTCTGCACCTCGTCACTGAGCATGAAGGTAAGCAACAGATGGGCACCCTCGGCGTTCTTTGCAGGTTTCAAGACCACGGCACATTGGCGAATGTCAGGGTACTGCGAGATGGGAAAGCGCACAAACGTGCCCGCATCGCGATACTTGGGGGATGTGGCGAGCGTCTCGGACATCAGCGCCAATTCCGCATTGCCCGTCAAAGCGAACTGACCTGCCTGGGCTACACTTTCCGCTTCTTTAAGGTGCGGCTGCACGTTGCCGTAGTAGTTCAACTTCTTCAACGCCGCTTCAGCGGCGCGGCCGTAGGGAGCGCGCTCCGGGTTGGCCATTGCCACGGACTGCAAATCCTTGCGCTCCAGCACCTCCAGGTGCAGCGGGTTAAAGCGCGAATCCTTGCGCGTCCACAGCACCAAGAGGCCATTGGCATAGGGCGTCGGCTGCTTGGTCTCCGTAAGATTGGCGGCAACCAGCTGCTCTGCAAAATAGAAGTCCGCAGAGAAAAAGATGTCGGCGGGCAGGCCATTCTGCAACTGCTGCGACAGCGCGGCGGACGAGCCAAATGTCACCTTCAGTTTTAAACCGGTCTTGCGCTCAAAGTAGGGGCCTACCACCTGGAAGATAGGCTCCATGTCCGCTGCGGCGGCGACACGTACTTCGCCGCCCTGGGCAGTTGCAGAGCGCTGAAACAGCACAGTTGCGGCAAGCACCACCAGCAGTACGGCACCCATCCGCTTCGCACTACGGTACCCTAGAGACACCCATGACATCGCGTTCACATCAGCTTCGATGCATCGGAGACGGCGAGCGAATCATACCGGATGCGGTCTCCAGCGATTTTCGCGACCGGACCACCGGTGAGCTCTACGAAGTCGAGTATCCGTGGAGTGAGAGCAGCGCCGAGCCCGCGGCCAACCGGCCTAACGCGCAGGCCTTGCGCCACCTGTGGGCCGAACGGCGCGACAGCACCCTGCCCATCGACCAGAGCGGCGTGTGGCGCTACCGCGAGCTCTTGCCCATCCTCAAGGACGACCACCACGCCGTCACGCTGCGTGAGGGCAATACACCGCTGTATGACCTGCCGCGCACCGCCAGGCTGCTGGGCCTTGACTTTCTGCTGGCCAAGCACCAGGGCATGAATCCAACCGGATCGTTCAAAGATACCGGCATGACCGCGGCGCTTTCCGTCGCGGCTGAGCGGGGCTTCCAGTGGGTGGCCTGTGCCAGTACCGGCAACACCTCCGCGGCCATGGCGGCCTACGCGGCGCGTGCTGGCCTGCGTGCCATCGTCTTTATCCCGGAGGGCAAAATCGCCTGGGGCAAGCTGTCGCAGTCCATGGACTACGGCGCGCTCACCGTCCAACTGCAGACGGACTTCGACGGCTGCGTGAAGATGCTGGCGGAACTGGTGCGCCGCCACCCCATTTACTTGCTCAACTCCGTCAACCCGTACCGGCTGGAGGGGCAGAAGACGCCCGCCATCGAGATGTGCGAGCAACTGGACTGGCAGGTGCCGGACCACGTCATCGTGCCGGGCGGCAACCTGGCCAACGGCTCCGCGCTCGGCAAGGGGTTTGGCGAACTGAAGCACCTGGGCTTTATCGACCGGGTCCCAAAAATCTCGGTCATCCAGGCAGAGGGCGCCAACCCACTGTTTCAGTGGTTCACGAATGCGGAAAAGCTTTTGCAGCCCGTCACGGCAGACACGCGCGCCACGGCCATTCGAATCGGCAACCCGGCCAGCTGGCGCAAGGCCGCCCGCGTCATTGAGGCGACCGGCGGGTGGTGCGAGCAGGCCAGCGAACAGGAGATTGCCGTGGCCAAGGCGCAGATCGGAGCGGAGGGCATCGGCTGCGAACCGGCCAGCGCCGTCACATTAGCCGGGCTAAAGAAGCTACATGCGCAGGGTAGGGTGCAGCCCGGTGAGCGCGTGGTGTTGCTGTTAACCGGCCACACCTTAAAAGACCCGGAGTACACGATCGACTTCCACAAGAATCTGCTGGCCACCGGCGTAGACGAGGCGGAGCCCTATCGCAAGCCACCCATGGTACTGCCCGCCGACGAAGCAACGGTGCTGCGCGCGCTTGAAGCGGAAATGGCAGTCACGGCGTAGTGGCAGGCCCCATACGGCTGCGGCTGCCCGCCACGTCCGCAAACTTGGGTCCGGGCTTTGACGCGCTCGGGCTGGCGATGGACTTTGCGCTGCATGTCGAAGCGCAGGCATCCGTCGCCTTTGCCATCCATGCGACTGGCCGCAATGTGGCCCAGTGTGATGACATCAATGACAGTCTGGTAATCGAAACGTACCGCAGTGTTTTGAATGGGCAGGGCATCGACCCCGTGCCACTCGACCTGGTCATCCACAATGAGATCCCGCTGGGCATGGGCTGCGGCTCGTCTGCGGCCGCGCTGGTGGCGGGCGTGGCGCTAGCCTCGCACTTCGGTGGCCTCGGGTGGCCTGCTCAGCAAATCCTTACGGAGGCGTCGCTGCGCGAGGGCCATCCGGACAACGTCGCAGCGTGCGTACTAGGTGGGCTCACGGTCTCGTCCATGACGGCCACTGCCACGGGTGAGGTAATGGTGGACGCGCTCTCCATCCAGCCCCCGGTACAGTGGCAGCTGCTGCTGGCTATGCCTGCGGCCTCCCTCTCCACCAGCAAAGCTCGGGCGCTGTTGCCGGAGAGCTACAGCCGGGCAGATGCGGTCCTCAACGTGCAGCGCACCGCCATGCTGACCGCCGCCTTTGCCCAAGGCCGTGGCGACCTGTTGCAGCGCGCCATGGAGGACCGGCTACACCAGCCTTACCGGGCCGCGGCCTGCCCCCTGCTAGACATGTTGCTGCCGCTGGCCGGGCTTTATGGAATTCTTGGCGTGGCACTCTCCGGTGCCGGCCCGTCGGTGCTGTTGGTACTGCATGAGGCAGCGGATCTCCCTGTAGTCAGTCGCCATGTTCGACTGCAGTTGCAGGCTGGCGGGGAGCTGGCTCGATCTACGGAACTACTTCCCACTCGCATTGCTGGCGCAGCGCTGACTGCCTTGTAGATTACTAGCTAGTTACCGTAGTTTCGTGACGAAAGGGTTGGGCTAATGATAGGGTGTTTCTCGTAGAGAGACCCTGGGGGAGGGTTGATCTGCGAAGCGCCCGTTGATCTCTCTGTGAGGTCCGGGCGCTTTTACGTTAGCGCTTCCGCAGCCATTCCCATATCGTTCCCATATTAGGCACAAAAAATTTAGGTGATGCTTCTGAAGGAACGTTGGGTCGTATGTTGGCAGACGTGAACCATGTTGCCAGCCTCTCGTGAACCCTGCGTACGTCGGTGCGCTATCTGCGGGAAGCGCCCCGTGGGTCGGCCCAGTCCCGCAGGGCGTCACCGAAAAATGAGAAGGACAGCACGCACAGCATAACCGCAGTTGCCGGGGCAAGCACCGTGTGCGGTGCATCGAACAGGTGCGCCCTGGCGTCGTTCAGCATGGAGCCCCAACTGGCCGCGGGAGGAGGTACGCCCAGGCCTAGGAAGCTGAGCGTTGCCTCTGCCATGACGGCTGCGGCCATGCCCAACGCAGCCTGCACGATCACCGGCTGAAGCACATTCGGCAGAATGTGCCTTAGCAGCAGGCGCAGGTCACTGGCACCCAACGCGCGTGCTGCCTCCACATACTCTCGTTCGCGCGCTGCCATCACCTGTGCCCGCACTAAACGGGCATATGTCACCCAGCCAGAGATGGTCAGCGCAAGTATGACGTTGCGGATGCCTGGCCCCAGAAAAGCCACAAACGCGATGGCAAGCAGGATGCCCGGCATGGCCAGAAACGCGTTCATCAGGTAGACGTTGAGCACCGCGTCGCGCCAACCGCCATAGAACCCCGCGACAGACCCCACCAGCAGGCCCAGCAGCAGCGAGCCGCCGACGACCGTGACCGCCACTAACAGTGAAAGCCGTGCCCCAAACAGCACGCGCGAAAGTATGTCGCGCCCCAGTTCATCCGTGCCCAGCAGGAAGCCGTGGCCGGGCGCTTGGAGGCGTTGGTCGAGGTGCAGCGCCGCCGGGTCATACGGCGCCAGCCAAGGTGCCAGCAGTGCGGCCAGCACAAACAGCAGCAGCAGGACGAGCGCAATGATGGTGGTGCCATGCCGCATGAATCCACTGTAAATCGGTAAAACTGGAGCGATGCGGAACAGCCATTCCCTTGACTTTTGTTACCCGCTTCGGGAGACTTGAGCCATAGATCGCCTGCGGCAAGGATGCCGCGCGCATGGAGACGAGGCTGGAATGGACCTGAAGCAGGAGCGGATCGTAGTTGCCGGAGCAGGCGGTTTTATTGGCGGACATCTGGTCAGAAGCTTCCTGGAACAGGGCTTCAATGTGGTCGGCGCGGTAGACATCAAGCCGCTGGACGAGTGGTACCAGGTCCACGAGGGCAACGAGCTGAAGAATCTGTCGCTGGACCTGAAAGACCTGGGCAACTGTCACACGGCGCTCGAAGACTCGACGGTGTGTTTCGACCTGGCTGCAGATATGGGCGGCATGGGTTTTATCGAGAACAATAAGGCGCTCTGCATGCTGAGCGTTCTGACCGGCACGCACCTGCTGATGGCCGCCAAGGAGGCGGGTCTGAAGCGTTTCTTCTTCTCCTCCTCGGCATGCGTCTATAACGGCGACAAGCAGAAGACGCCCGAAGTGGTGGCCCTGAAAGAAGAGGATGCCTATCCTGCGCTGCCGGAAGACGGCTATGGCTGGGAGAAGCTATTTACCGAGCGCATGTGCCGCCATTTTTACGAGGACTACGGTCTGGAAACACGAGTCGCCCGCTACCACAATGTGTACGGACCCTACGGCACCTGGACCGGCGGCCGCGAGAAGGCTCCTGCCGCGATGTGCCGCAAAGTGCTGGAAGCGAAGGAAAGCGGCAAGCACGAGATCGAAATCTGGGGCGACGGCAAGCAGACCCGCTCCTTTATGTACATCGACGACTGCGTCAAGGGTACGCAACTGATCGCGGACAGCGGCATCCTGGAGCCTCTGAACCTGGGTTCGAGCGAATTGGTGACGATCAACCAGCTGGTCGACATCGTGGAAGACATCGCGGGCATCAAGCTGAAGCGGACCTACAACCTGGGCGCACCCAAGGGCGTCAACGGCCGCAACAGCGATAACACGCTCATCATGGAAAAGCTCGGTTGGGAGCCCAGCATCAAGCTGCGCGAGGGTATGGAAAAAACCTATCGCTGGATTGAGCAGGAGATGATGCAACCCGCCCTGGCCGGTGCCCGCTGACAGAGCGGACCGGCGGCAGGCCGGAGACGGTCACCATCCTGGGGGTGAGGTTCTTTACGGGTACGGTCCAGCAGGCCGTAGACCGTATGTTGCAGGGCGGTCTGCTGCTGGTGCCCGCCGCGCCTGCCCTAAAGGACCTGCAGACGCAACCCGCATATCGGGAGGCGTTGCTGTCTGCCGACGTGATTATCCCTGACAGCGCGTACATGGTTCTGCTCTGGAGACTCCTGCAGCGTCACGGCATTCGCCGTGTTTCCGGGCTGGAGTATATGCGGGAACTGCTGCAGCGGCCTACCGTGCGTGAAAGCGGCTCCACACTGTGGGTGATGGCGGGCAAGCGCAGTGCTGAGTTAAACCTGACCTATCTCGCCGCTGGCGGTGTGGAGGTACCCGAGAGCCACGCGTACATGGCGCCCATGTATGGACGGGTGGACGGCTCAGAGCTCTCGGACCCGGACCTGCTTACCCTCATCGAACGGCTGCGCCCGGCCCACGTGGTCATCACGGTGGGGGGTGGCACACAGGAGCGGCTGGGTTTGTACCTCCAGCGCGCTCTCAGCTATAGGCCGGGCATCCACTGCATTGGCGCGGCCATCGCGTTTCTATCCGGTGACCAGGTGCACATTCCTGTGTGGGCAGACCACCTGTATCTCGGCTGGCTTTTCCGGGTGCTGCACGAGCCAAAGCGGTATGGCCCACGCTACTGGGCCGCAAAGGATTTGGCTCAGCTCATGTGGAAATATCGTGAGCGGCTGCCGCCCGTTCGCGTCACTTAAGTCTTGTTCGTCAGCGGCAGTGTGGTGAGAACCGCGTGTGTCGTTTTTGCGCCGCCAACCCTGAACCCTCCCCACAGGGTTCGTGCACGTTGCCGAAGTGTGTCCTCCGACGATTGTTAGTCGCGCAACCGTAGCTGCAAAAGCGTGTTTTAAGGGTACAAATCAGGCCTGATGCGAAGCAACATGAGACCCATTTGTGTCGTAAAGGCGCACTTCGTACCGTCAATTGCACTATTGAGGCGGCTTATGGTGGCGTTTAAAGCGGGCTTTTGTCGCGTTGCGATACTCCTCCTCGCGGCATGCGGCGTGCAGCAGGGAAGTGCGCAGCGAACGGTGGCGGAGCAGTACCTGTTTGCTGCCCTGAATGGTGCCCGGCTGGAGGCTGGGCTGCGCCCGTTGCATTGGGACGGCGGGCTGACGGCGGCTGCCGCATCGCACGCAAACGCCATGCGCAATGCGGAACAGATGACGCACCGGCTGGAGACGGAACCCGATTTGCCGGAGCGTGCCGCCTACAGCGGAAGCCGTTTCTCGGTCATCGCGGAGAATGTTGGCGTGGCCAGCAGCGCGCTTGAACTGCACAGCATGTGGATGCAGTCGCCCGGCCACCGCGAAAATATGCTGGATCCGGCGGTAGACGCTGTGGGCATCGCGGTGCTCGAGCGTGGCGGCAACGTGTGGGCGGTGGAGGACTTCGCCCGCATCGTACCCGATCTATCGCTGCGAGACCAGGAGTTGCAAGTCGTACAGCTGCTCCAGTCCGCTGGGCTCACGTCCGTCCCATCCAATGCGGCCCGCGCCATGTGCGAGCAGTCCTCCGGCTTT
>CALMOM010000145.1:0-1077 GCA_937873305.1 uncultured Terriglobus sp. | reverse complement strand
CGGCTTTGTAGGCGTGCGCCCGCTCTTTGTCATGCGCTACACCGCAACCGCGCTTACCGCTCTGCCGACGGAGCTGCTGGACCGCCTCCGGCGCGGCATGGCCGCCCAGGCCGCAGTCGGGGCCTGCCGGGGGCCGCAGGAGAAATTCAGCACTTACAGCATTGCCGTTGCGCTCTACCGTTAGTCGGGCCTAGCATAGGCGGGCCTAGCGGCTCGCCAGCAGCCCGGCCGCCTGTAGCTCGTCGTCGGTGGCGGGCTGGGTGGGCTCCATCTGCAAGAGGTCGTTGGCGCGGTTGAAGTAGTTGAACAGCCCAATGGCCGCCACCAGTTCCACCACCTCGCCCTCGGTAAATGCCGCTCGCAGCCGTGCAAAGTCGGCATCGGAGTAGCTGTGCGGATCCTGTGTCATTACCTCGGCCAGATGGATGGCCAGCCGCTCCCGCTCGTCGAACCGGTTATCCGTGGCGTAGTTCGCCAGCGCGTCCAGCTTTGCGTCAGTGCAGCCCAGCTTCTTGGCCATCATGGTGTGCGAGGCCAGGCAGTACGGCGTCCGGTTCAGCTGACTGGTGCGGACCACGGCCAGCTCCTTCAGCGCGCGCGGCAGCGTTCCCTCCGCCAATACCGCCTGCATGTGCGCCCACGCCGTCGTCATAATGGACGGCCGGTGCGCCAGCGTGCGGAAGAAGTAGGGCACATTGCCGCGCTCGCGCAGGCTGTCATCGAACACGGCGGTAATGGAGCTGTCCACCTCGTCGCGGTTCAGGCGCGAGATGCGTGGCAGGCTGCGGGGTTCGCTCATGGGGTTGGCTCCTGGTGTGAGGCTTTGTCAGCAACAGTCTAGCCCGTTTGCCAGCCCCATACCCTAGCCCGTCTGCCAGCCCCGTCCCTCGGACAACGTCTCCATAGGCTGTTGAGCGGTCTGCACAGTACGAAGCAAGCGGCTTTAGCCGCCGAGGTAGCAGCAGTGTCAATTCCGGAGCGTGGCTTTAGCCACCGGGATTGGCATCTCAGCGGCTAAAGCCGCCCGCTGCCAAGGTGCCTGCGCGATCTCGGCGGCTGAAGCCGCGAACTCGGTAC
>CALMOM010000144.1 GCA_937873305.1 uncultured Terriglobus sp. | reverse complement strand
ATCACGGTGAGGGTAGTTCCGGTCCCCAACTCACTTTGTACAAAGATGGTGCCGCGCGCTTTTTCCACGATCGCTTTGCAGATGGAGAGACCCAGACCCGCACCACCTGTCACGCGCGAGCGCGAACTGTCTTCGCGGTAGAACCGATCAAATATGTGCGGTAGTGCCTCTGCGCTGATGCCACGGCCAGAGTCGATCACGTCGAGGCGAACGAGGCCGCTCCCTCCTGTAGTACGGATGAGCACGCTTGAACCTGACGCGGAATGCTGAATCGCGTTCATCAATAGATTCGATAGCAGACTGTCCACGCGTTCCGGCAGGAGCCGGATGAGAAGGCCGGGTGTGAGCTCCTGCCGAAGTGAAACTCCGCGCGTCTCTGCAAGCGTCTCGAAGACACCGCGAACTGCTTCCGCTGCCAGCGACAGGTCTGTTGTGTCGCGTCCTTGTTCACCTGCTTCTTCGATGTTGCTCAGGCGCAGCATCTGCGCAACGAGCTCCTCGACACGGTTCGTGTCCGTCAGGGCGTGCTGCAGACCGGTCTGGTACTCGGCAGGCGACCGGTCACGTAGTGTCAGTACCTGCAGTGACGATTTAACTACTGCCATGGCGGTCTTCAATTCATGTGCCGCGTCGCCGAACACTCTCTTTTCGTTTTCAAAGGCACCACGCAGCCGCGAAACAGTGTCTTCAAGCGCAGCTCCGAGGGGAGCCAGTTCACTCAAACGCATGACCGAGGCGGGTGTGACGAAATACAGGTTGCCAGTAGTCAGCCGAGAAGATTGCACTGCGAGCGCCGAAAGCGGCTTGAGAGCTCGCCGCAGGAACGCGAGCACCAACAAAACACTACATGCCGCGGCAAAAGCAATTGCAGCAAGATCGAAACTGGCCGCCTCAACCACCTCATGCCAGATGTGATCTTCCGGCGACGCGTACAGGATTGTTACCGGCCGACGAAGCCCGATACCGTTAGTTTCGCTGCGGTCGATAATGCGCAGAGCGGGACGCTGCAGTAAGCGGTAGGAGACGCCACTTGAACGGACGGACCTGAAGCCATCGCGGTGCGGCGCCAATAAATCGAGCGGGGCCTCTTCCGAACTTCCTATTAATTTCCCGTCGCTGCCGTAGACAGCGTACAGATCGCGGGTAGGCAGGTTCAGCTCGCGTGGATCGACGGCGACGTTATCGGCTGGATCTTCAGCATCCTGAATCGCTCCAAGCAGCGAGTCGGAGTGGCCCTGCAGTTGCACGTCGAAAGAGTGTTGCCGAATGCGTCGCTCGTGATCCAGTGTGGAAATGGAAAGGCCCAAAGCGCAGAGCACCTGTGCAAGCAGGACAATAGCTGCAATCTGACGCGCAAGAGAGTGCGTCGGCCCCGGAGCGCTCAAGGCGCAGCCAGCCTGTAGCCGCGACCACGTGATGTCTCCAAGAGCTCTGCTTCTGGACTATGAGCTCGTAGCTTTTTACGCAGATTCGACACGTGCGCTTCGATGACGTTGGAGTGGTGCTTCCAGGTAAAGTCGTACAGATGCTCCAGAAGGTCCTCCTTCGAAACGATAATTCTTGGCCGATAGATTAGGTATTCCAAGATGCGGTACTCCATTGGCGACAGAATTACCGGCTCTCCCTTTACGGTGACGGACTGCTCGCCCGTGCTGAGGGAGATGTTGCCGTATGTAAGCACCGGATGTGCCGCACCCTTGCCACGGCGAATCAGGGCACGGCAGCGCGCAATCAGTTCTCCGAGGTCGAACGGCTTGGCAAGATAGTCATCGGCTCCCAGGTTGAGCAGTTCAATGATCCTTGATGTATCCGAGATCGCCGTTAAGATAAGTACCGGGGTCGAATCTTTCGAAGCACGCAGTTGGGACAGAACGTCTTCACCGCTGCGCTGAGGAAGCATCAGATCGAGCACAATCAAGTCATACCTGCCTGACCAGCAGCAGGTGATTGCCTCTTCTCCGTCATGTACAACATCGATGGCGTAGCCCGACGCCTCGTGCAGCCCCTTCGCGATGTTCTCGGCCAGGCGGACCTCATCTTCGACAAGCAGAACACGCACTTACAGACCGCCTTGCTTCCTGAGCAGTGAAACGCAAGGTGTACTTCGCAAAGGGGAAGCTGTCATGCACTGGTTGTTCTGGGCACTACTTTCTGCTATCTTCGCCGCGGCAACAGCGCTGCTGGCCAAGCTTGGCGTCGCACACGTGGACTCGAACCTTGCCACCGCCGTTCGCACAAGTGTGGTTGTCTTGTTTGCCTGGGCCATCGCGTCGTTCACCGGAGCAAACAGAGGTCTGGCACAGCTTGATCGTCGCAGTTGGTTATTCCTTGTTGCGTCGGGACTGGCCACTGGTCTCTCCTGGATTTGCTACTTCCGTGCGCTCTCGCTGGGTCCGGCCTCACGCGTGGCCCCAATAGACAAGCTCAGCGTTGTTTTCGTCATCCTGTTAGCGTCTCCGATTCTCGGCGAGACAGTTACGCCAGCCAAACTGGTGGGCGGGAGCCTCATCGTAATAGGCGCTGTGATCCTTGCGTTATAAACCGGTACTGGTGGTGCCTTCCTCAGCTTTCAGGAGAACACGCATCGATGAAGCAAAGCTGAACAGCTCTGGAGGTTGCTGTCAGAGCGGCTGTGAGTCTACGACCGAGCCCCATCCACGATACATTGTGGGCGCGTGATCGCCTTGGGTGGCAGCGTCCCGAGGCTAGCCTGCGATGCAACGAACTCAAGCGTGCTGAGCCCGGAGCTTGTATCTGCCGGAGGCGATGGGTGGCGTCAAGTACTGGCTGCTGGGCGAGTAATTGGCTCAACCGAAGGGGTCTCCGCCTCTTACTTGAGGAGTAGAACGGATCGGCTTACGATCCGCCAGAACACTCGGTACAAGTCAACCGAATCAAGCTGTCGCAAGACTCCTCATATGGCGGAGCACACCGTCAAGTAGCAGTTTGACGGACGTGTTCGCGCAATCGGACCGGAAGGCGGCGTCGATGCACGTCCGCGACCGCGAGACGACCGGTATGAAAACAACACCGGGGACAGGAACTGCGGCGACACTCTTCGGGGCGAGCGATACTCCCAGTCCAGCTCCAATCAGCATGGCCATGGTCGTCCACTGCGGAGCCTCCTGAACAACGTTCGGTTTGAACCCATGCGACAGGCACATCTCGATGGTCCGTTCATGCGCGAGCTTCGCGAGAGTGGCAGGGAAGAAGACAAACGGTTCCGCCGCGAGAGCTTCGGGCCTGATGCGCTTTTCTTCGGCAAGCGGATGCGACTTCGACAGGATGGCGACATATGGCTCTCGCAAGAGGTTGCAAAGTGTAAGGCCGTCTCCACACTCACCGTCCCGCATGAAGCAGATGTCCAACATCCCGTCACTCAGTTGCCGACGCTGTTCATTCACTGAAAACTCGCGCAACTCCAGCGCGACGTCTGGATAGGAGCGGCGGAACTCCCCGATCGGGGTCGAAATGCGATTCATCATGGCAGACCCGCAGAATCCAACCACGAGACTGCCTGACTCTCCCCGTCCAATTTTGCGCGCCGTTTCCAAAGTGGTGCTCAGGCTCGCTTCCAGGCTTGCCACCCGCCGCTGCAGGAATACGCCTGCCGGCGTGAGGTTTACACCTTTGGAGTGACGTGTGAAAAGTGGGTGCCCAACAATCCGCTCGATACGGCCAATCTGCTGACTAAGGTTCGGCTGGGCCATGCCGAGTTTGCTCGCAGCGCGCCCTACGTGCCCAGTCTCAGCGACGGTCAGGAACAGGCGCAGGTGACGCATCTCAATCTCTGAAGCCATAACTCCAATCATATCGAAAAAGGTGTAGTTCATATTGGACGCATACGTGCCGTCCCGTCTAGAGTTTGGAGTGAGTTGAGCGTCGCAAGCCGAGTTTGGAGCAATAAAAGCAGCTAGTCGTAGAGCGGCGCAAAGCGCGTGGACGACAAGGGCGGGAACATTCGTGGAAGACAAGGGCGGGAACATGCATGAGTACAAGAGATCCAGATACCTTCAAAGTGACCGTGGGAAGGGCAGAGCTCAACGGCCTCCGACTGTACTACCGCGTTATGGGATCGGGTGAGCCGGTCGTCCTTCTGCATGGCTTTCCCGAAACGTCGAATGCATGGCGCAAGGTAATGCCTGCGCTTGCTGAACACTACACCGTCCTTGCGCCCGATCTGCGCGGCTTTGGAGCATCCGACCGTCCGATCGGTGGCTATGACAAGCGCACAGTCGCGAAAGACGTTCACGCCCTAGTTCATCACCTTGGTCTCGGTCCAATCAACCTGGTGAGCCATGATGTAGGCATGATGGTCGGGTACGCGTATGCTTCTGCCTTCCCGTCTGAGGTGAAACGCCTTGTGTTGATGGAGGCGGCACTGCCTGGCCTCGGTCTCGAGAAGTTGTACGACGCGGAGAAGTATCCGCGCATGTACCACCTTCCTCTATTCGAAGCACCGAATGGACTAGCCGAGGCTCTTATTGCAGGTCGCGAAAAGATGTTCGTCCGGCATTTTATGTGGCAGCAGGCCTACAACACCGCTGCTCTGGAAGATGACGTTCTGGACGGCTACGCCGAACATCTTGCAGCGCCCGGTGCCTTGCGTGCCGGCATCGCTTACTTTCGCGCCCACAAGATCGATGCAGAGCAGAATCGGGAGAATGCCAAGACCAAGCTCACCATGCCCGTGCTGACAATCGGTGGTGCCGCGAGCTTCGGTGCGGGTCTTGAAGGAGAGATTCGCCCGCTGGCCGATAACCTGCGCGCCGTAATGATCGAGCAATGCGGCCATTACATCGCCGAAGAGCAGCCACAACGCCTTGTGGACGAGCTCTTGCGTTTCTTTGGCGAAGATGCCTAAGCCATACTCGGCGTCTAGCCTTATTTTCTCGGGAGCTGCGCCTAACAGCCTTTTATTCACATTTCGATCCGGGCTGCAGGTACAGGCGGGCAGCAAGCTACCTGGATGGAACCAGTCAGTGAACATGATTATGCGCGTTTGCCGGAGGTGGCAGCATGAAGAATTCATTACAGGTCGGCATTATCGGAGCCAGTGCTGAGAGCGGCTGGGCCCGTGAGTCTCACGTTCCCGCTGTGCAGACCCTTAGCGATATCGAACTGGGCGCAGTAGTCACAACCAGCGAAGCTAGCGCAAAGAAGGCAGCCGATGCTTTCGGCGCGCGGGCAGGTTACGGGAGCCCTGAGGCGCTTTTTGCCGATCCCGCCATCGACATCGTGACCGTCGCGGTGAAGGTGCCTGACCACCATGACCTGGTGCTGGGTGCACTGCGCGCGGGCAAGCACGTCTACTGTGAATGGCCGCTTTCCCCCACCCGGCAGCAAGCAGAAGAGCTGGCGAGGGCGGCACGCGAGTCTGGAGTCTGCGTGGCGCTTGGTCTCCAGGCACGCTTCAACCCTGCGGCGCGCGCAGCGGCGAAACTAATGAGCGAACGCGCTGTCGGCCGCGTGCTCGGAGTACGTTGCTATTCAACCTGCTTTGCATGGGGCGCGGAAGTCGAGCCGGGAATGGTGTTCGCGGAGAAGCCCGAAGCCGGCGTGAACCTGATCTTCATTCAGGCGGCGCACACGATAGACCTTGCCATCGCCTTGGCTGGGCAGCTGGTCGATGCTTCAGCGCTGGCCGCGCGCCAGTTCTCGGAGCCGACAGTCAAAGGCGAAGGCCGCAAGGTCCGTCGCGAAACGTTTGACAAGCTAATGCTTCAGTCGCAACTCGTCGAGGGGGGCACTCTGAATGCGGAGATCACTGGTGGTCTGCCGGCCGACAAAACGCCTTTCAGATTGGACATTCTGGGCGATGCCGGTGAGCTGGCGTTAGTCGGCGGGGCTCCACGCGGTTTCCAGTCAGGAGAGATGCAGTTGCTGCTGAACGGCGCGCCCTACTCGGTAGATGAGGGCGAACTGTCGAGCTTGCCCGCACCCGCGGTCAACGTCGGGGGAGTGTACGCTGCACTTCGCGATGATATCTGCAACAGCACGCGTGTCGCACCGGACTTCGAGCACGCCGTACGGCTGACGCGGCTGGTCGATGATGTCTTGGCCTCATCTGCCGAAGGTCGGCGGCGCAGCGCGAAGGATTGGCCGCTGCGCGGCGGAACGGCTCACGCGGAAGGCTTTGCCGGGTAAAGTGCGTCTACGTCTTGGCCGCAAGCTCTGGGGCAGTCGTTGGCGCGCAGACAGAAGGCTGAAGGTCATCGGCGCCCGCTCCTTACCGCAGCGCAC
>CALMOM010000143.1 GCA_937873305.1 uncultured Terriglobus sp. | reverse complement strand
CCGTGCTTTGGCTAGTTGTAACCTTGGTCTTCTTGCTCATCCATTTGGTTCCAGCTGACCCAGTTGCACAGATGATGTGCTAAGGTGCAAGTGGGACAGATCTTGATGCGCTACGCCACAGTTACGGTCTTGATGCTCCGCTTTATCTGCAGTACGCCCGCTACTGGCTTGGCCTTATGCATGGCGACCTTGGGTCGTCGTTGCGCTTGCATGACTCTGTGGCACACCTTGTTTTCCAGCGCTACCCGTACACGCTTTTGTTATCAGCGTCCTCTTTGCTGCTGGCACTGGCGATTTCTCTACCAACTGGCATCGTTTCAGCTCTGTCGAAAGGGCGATGGCCTGACCGCATTCTGGGCGGCATCTCATTGGCCGGGCTTTCGTTCCCCAACTTCGCTCTCGGTCCGGTGCTGATACTTACCGTTTCCATCTGGCTTGGATGGCTTCCTGTTTCCGGTGCCGGAAGCGGCGGCCTCTGGAGCTGGGACACGGCAACTCACCTGCTTTTGCCTACCGTAACCCTTGGACTCTCGCTGGCGGCCATACTTGCACGCATGGTGCGGACATCCATGCTGGAAGAGCTCAGACAGGACTACATGCGCACAGCTCAGGCCAAGGGACTGACCCGGAGCGCAGCGGTCTACCGTCATGCGTTGCGCAACGCCATGCTGCCTGTTCTTACGGTGGTGGGTCTGCAGTTCGGATCGTTACTGGCGGGCGCGATTGTGACGGAGACCATTTTTTCCTGGCCCGGCGTTGGACGGCTGACCCTCTCCGCTATCTCAAACCGCGACTACGCATTAGTCCAGGGTTGTACGCTGGCGATTGGGCTGACCTATCTGGCCGCCAATCTCCTGACCGACGCAGCGTACGCATTTGCAAATCCACGCTTGCGCGGAAGATAGCTGTTCGCCGCCGAGCGCGACTATAGGTCGAAGCGAATCTGCTCGACATCTATTTGCTTTCTGTGCAACGACAGCACAGCCATGCCCACGGGGAGTTTGAAGCGCCTTGGCCCGGCACTACCCGGATTCAGGTAGAGCACACCCCCACGGTACTCGAGGTGTGGTTTGTGGGAATGCCCACTGACTACAACATCAATGGCAGCGGCTACAGGACTGATGTCGATGTCGGCGAGGTCGTGTACCAGGTAGAACCCGACCTCGCCACAGAGTACGATTTCACTCTGCGGCAGCGCAGCACACGGACCGTCCCTATCGATATTGCCGCGTATGGCTGTGACTGGTGCTAACCGGCTGAGCTGCTCAAGGATGGCTACGTCACCCACATCGCCTGCATGCAAGATGGTGTCTACTCCTGTACAAGCAGACAAAACTTCCGGTCGAAGCAAGCCATGCGTATCGGACAGAACGGCAACTTTCAGAGCGGCTGCAGCGGGACTCATGCTGACTTAGATTCTGGTTCTTCCGCATGAGGTCTGTACCGCCGATACTGGATGGAGCCATGCGTAAGATGCCGAGTGACGCCGGAACCGCCATTTCAAACTTTCAGCTCCTGCAGGAGTACCGGGTCTACCTTGTGGTGGAGCGAGGTCTGCGGCCCCTTAGCTGCGACGCATATGCACGTGACCTGCTGCAATTCAGTGAATCGCTGGAAGGTACCGGGGGCAAGCTACTGACTGCGACTCACAGCAATGTAGCCGCTTGGCTACAGCACCTGCGTCTGCACGACCGGACGGACCGTTCTGTGGCCCGCAAGCTGAGCTGCCTTCGGGGTTTCTACCGCTGGCTCCGGCTGGACAATCAAGTTACGCATGATCCGACCACGAACATTGAAGCACCTTCAACCTGGAAGGTGCTGCCGAAATCGCTGGATGAGCGAACCGTGACAGCAATGCTGACGAAGAGCAGTTCCGCTGCGACAACTCCGAAATCAGGCGCGCTGACCCTGCGCGACAGTGCGGTGCTTGAGGTGCTATACGCGGGTGGCCTTCGCGCCGGCGAGGCAATTGCGTTGCGAGTAGAAGACCTGAATCTCGACCAGGCGCGTGCGCAGGTGCGCGGCAAGGGTGACAAGGAGCGGATCATCCCGCTGGGTACAAGCGCCTGTCAAGCCATCGAGAAATATTTGCGACAGGGGCGCCCTCAACTCGTTCGTGCAGCGGGTCAGGCTGTGCTGTTCCTTTCTGTCCGTGGTAGACCGCTTACAGCGCAGGTCGTGTGGTCCATTGTGAAACGTTCGAACGCGACGGCGAGCCCGCACCGCCTGCGGCATAGCTGTGCAACACACATGGTCGAGCGGGGAGCCGATCTGCGCAGTGTGCAGCTGCTGCTTGGGCATGCTGATATTTCTACGACGCAGGTCTACACCCATGTTGCTCTGCGCCACTTGAAGGAGGTTCATCGCGAACACCATCCTCGGGGTAGGCAGCGAGCCAGGAGAACAGATGAGTGACTTGCCGGCCATCGCACCCAGGCCATCTCCGCAGGAATGGGCAGATACATTCCTTGCCGCAGTACAACATGAACGGGGCGCTTCGACGCACACGGTGCGTGCCTACACGCGAGAGGTACATGCTTTCGTCAAGTATCTCGCAGGTGTCTTGGGCGTGGACGCTGGCCTGGATCAGGTACCCCATCAGCATATTCGCGCCTATTTGACGGTGCTGTACGACCGCGGTTTGACGCGCGCCTCCGCTGCACGTGCGCTGGCGGCCATCCGCTCGTGGTTTCGCTGGTTGGCAAAGCAGAATGTTTTGCAGAGCAATCCGGCTCAGCTCGTTTCGACCCCACGCCTCCCAAAGCATCTGCCCCGCGTTCCATCGGCTGAGCAGGTAAACATTCTGCTGGACGCGATGGAGAGTCACCAACGACGAAATGATATGTCTGGAGCATCGCTCTTTGAGCAGAAGACTGGCGGGGGTTGGCCGGAACGAGATCGTGTTATCTGGGAGCTGTTGTACGGCTGCGGCATACGCAATTCAGAGCTTGTGGGGATCAACTTGCCTGATGTGCAGTGGGGGAATGAAGTGCTGTTGGTACGGGGCAAGGGACGCAAGGAGAGATACGTACCTTTTGGTGATGCAGCGACCCTGGCCGTTCAAGCCTATCTTCCACAGCGCGACCAAGTGCTGCTGAAAGCTGGCAAAGCTGCTCTGATGGATGCCGGTCCGCTGCTTATCAACGGAAATGCCCGGGGTTCGGCACGCCTCACCATGAGATCGGTGGGGCGAATCGTGAAGGCTATCGCCGTCGCGGGTGGCCTTTCGGCAGGCGTACACCCCCACACCCTGCGGCACGCGTTTGGCACCCACATGCTGGAGGATGGGGCGGACCTGAGGGCTATTCAGGAACTCCTGGGGCATGCCCGCTTGAGCACGACGCAGCGCTATACCCAGTTGACGGTCTCGCAGGTGCAGCAGGTCTACGATAAAACCCATCCCCGTGCGTAGCTGGCACGGCATGCAAGTCGCCGTTTTGGATTGAGCAGGCCTTGCTGGGCGAGTAACTTCTGTTGCAGGTTGGCCCTCTGAGGATTCAGGAGCACAGCAGCCCGTGCAAGCCCGGGTCAGGACCGATAGAATGACAGACGGAGTCCAGGTGCCAAGGCGCGCCCGGTGTGGCCCAGCGGTGCCCGGAAGGATACAGGTTTGATCAACAACGTCTTTACCAAAGTTTTTGGTACCAGCAACGAGCGGGCTGTTAAGCGCATGCAGCCGACGCTTGACCGAGTTAACAGTTTAGAAGCCGCTCTGCAGCCACTCTCTGATGAGCAGCTGCGGGCAAAGACAGCTGAGTTCCGCGAACGCATCAGCACGCGGACCGCAGACATCGCAGATCGTGACGAGCGTATTGCTGCCGAAAAAGTGGTGCTGGATGAGTTGCTGCCGGAGGCATTCGCGGTCGTTCGCGAAGCCGGCCGGCGCGCTGTGGGCATGCGTCACTTCGACGTGCAAATGATCGGCGGAATGGTACTGCACAGCGGAAAGATCAGCGAGATGCGGACGGGCGAAGGAAAAACGCTTGTTGCAACGCTGCCGTGCTACCTGAATGCTCTGGCAGGCAGGGGCGTGCACGTGGTCACTGTGAACGATTATCTGGCAAAGCGCGATGCCGAATGGATGGGCAAGATTTACGGCTTTCTTGGCCTCTCCGTCGGTGTCATTGTGCACGATCTGAGCGATCAGGAGAGGCGCGCCGCGTACGCGGCTGATATTACCTACGGTACCCACAACGAGTACGGCTTTGATTATCTGCGTGACAACATGAAGTTCGACTTGAGTGAACTTGTGCAGCGCGGGCAGTACATGGCCATTGTGGATGAGGTCGACTCCATCCTGATTGATGAAGCGCGTACGCCGCTCATCATCAGCGGGCCTACCGATCAGACGACGGACAAATACGAACGGGTCAACGTAATTATCCCGACACTTGAGTTGGGAGAGTTCACGGAGACCATCGAGGAGAAGACGTACACCGGCGACTACGTCGTGGACGAGAAAGCTCGTTCGATCACCGTGACAGACGAGGGCTGGGAAAAAATTGAGGGCCTGCTTGGCATTGGTAACATCGCCGATCCTGAAAATTGGGATTTAAAGCATCACGTGGAAATCGCCATCAAGGCACACACTCTGTACAAGCGCGACGTTGAGTACGTGGTCAAGGACGGCGAGATCATCATCGTCGACGAGTTTACTGGCCGCTTGATGCCGGGGCGCCGTTGGTCCGATGGGCTGCACCAAGCAGTGGAGGCGAAGGAATGCGTTTCGATTCGCAAGGAAGACCAGACCTTGGCGACTATTACCTTTCAGAACTACTTTCGCATGTACAAGAAGCTCAGCGGGATGACCGGCACCGCTGAGACGGAAGCGGCTGAGTTCGACAAGATTTACAAACTCGAGATTGTGGTCATTCCCACCAATCGAACGATGCAGCGCGTGGAATACCCGGACGTGGTGTATCGGACCGCCAAGGAGAAGTACTTCGCCGTAGCGGAAGAGATCGAACGGCTGAACGCCTCAAAGCAGCCGGTGCTGGTGGGGACCACCTCCATCGAAAAGAGCGAGGTGCTCAGCGACATCCTGAAGCGTAAGGGTGTGCGGCACACCGTACTGAATGCCAAGTTTCATGAGCGCGAAGCAGAAATTGTTGCGCAGGCCGGTCGCAGCGGAATGGTCACCATTGCGACCAACATGGCTGGCCGCGGAACGGACATCCTGCTGGGTGGCAATGCAGACTTTCTGGCACGGCAGGAACTTGCCAAGAGCGGCACGGCACGTGCTCTGAGCACGGTGGAGGGCGAGATCGCACCGGTCGCAGGTCCGGGTATGTTTCGCTTCTACTACCAGAATCAGGAGTTTGAGTGTACCGAGGCGCAGTGGAAGACCAGCCTGTACCACTTTGACGACCGGGCCAAGCAGGATCATGACGCGGTGATCGAGGCGGGAGGTCTCTTCATTATTGGTACAGAGCGGCACGAAAGCCGCCGTGTCGACAACCAGTTGCGTGGTCGTGCTGGCCGTCAGGGGGATCCGGGCGGGGCTCGGTTCTATCTTTCCCTGGAAGACGACTTAATGCGCATCTTTGCGCGGGAATGGGTCGGTACGCTGCTGCAGCGCTTGGGCATGGAAGAGGGTGTGCCGATCGAAAGCGGTATGATCACAAATCGCATCGCAGCAGCTCAGAAAGCGGTGGAAACTCAGAACTTTGAGAGCCGTAAGCATGTTCTTGAGTATGACGACGTCATGAACAAGCAGCGTGAGGCGGTGTATGGCTTGCGCCACAATCTGCTGGAAGGATTGGACCAAAAGGAACTGATCCTTGAGGACTACACCACCACGGGACTTTCGAACATTCTCGACTCCACGGCACCCACGAACGTGCACGCCGATCAGTGGAACATTGCGGAGATGCGGCAGAAGCTCGTTGACCTGTTCGGAAGTGAATTTGCCGATGTGGATGCTTCACAGCTGAATCGACATGAACTCGGTGACGCGCTCTTCGAGAGGTTGACGCAGCGGTTCAATGTGAAGGAGCAGATACTCGGGCCGGACACACTGCGGTACCACGAGCGTGTCGTTATGCTGACAGTGCTCGACGGCCTCTGGAAGGATCACCTGCTAAGCATGGACCACCTGAAAGAGGGAATCGGCCTGCGTGGTTATGCCCAGCAGGATCCTCTTGTGGCCTACAAAAAAGAGTCCTTTGACATGTTTGAGGCGATGATGCACCATTTTCAGGAGGACACCTTGCGGAACATCTTCCGCATGCAAATTTTGGGTCCCGATGGAACGCCGATCGAATCAATGGATCAGCTTGCCTCGCTGCAGGCTGCTGCGAAAGTGCCCGTGGCTCCGCCGCCCCTTCACCTGCCAAATACGCCGCCTCCGATGCGGATGAGCGGTGGCGGCAAAGATCAGCAAACCGCGCAGGTGCCACCGCCAACGCGGATGCAGGAGAGTTCTGCTCCCCTTCCCAGGGGACCGCAACGGCAGCAGTACGCGCCGTCTAAGGCGAGTAGTGGTCAAAAGCCAAAGCGGCGCCGGTAAGTGCCTACGATGTGAGCAGGGGAGTTATCCACAACAGGTACTTAAATCTCATCCAGAAGCAACTTAGTCTTCATGGCCAGAACACGCGCTCCTTCGATGTCATGGTTTCGCCATGCCTCAAGAGCCTGGTGCAAGAAAAGACTCGCTTGTTCTACCTGTTGGCTGTGCAGCACGGTTGAAGTCTGTGGCAGGGATTGTAATCGTTGTTGTTGAACTCGCAGAAGAGTCTCTGTCTGCAGGCGAAGCTCACTGTCACTCGACTCACCGCCGGTGCTCAGTTCACCGAGGCCCATTGGCGGTGGAGCGGGAGGCAGTAACGATGCCAACTGCCGGGCCGTCGCCGGCTTCGGCCTGAAGCGAGGTAGAGCCACATAGGGTACTTGTAGGCGCAGGGACGGCACGTCCTCTAGCTCCAAGAGCGGGAGCGGTTCTATGTGGTGAGTGGGCGGTGGCACACTCACACTCAGGACTGGTGGGTTTGGCATTAGAGCGATGCGTGCTTGATGCCTACAGCCGGTGAGGCCCAGCAATGCGACAAGGCTTCCAAGTGCCGCCTTGTTACTCCAATTCATCGTTGACTCGCTATAGGAAGTATTCCCTTAGCCAGCGGCAAGCGAACGATGAAGGTGCTGCCGCGGTTTGCGGCTGCGACTTCGTTCTCGGACTCCACCCGTATAGCGCCTCCATGCATCTGCACAATGCGATATGTCATGGAAAGACCGATACCGCTGCCCGACGGTTTGGTCGTGAAATAGAGATCGAAGATTCGGTTGATCATATCCGCCGGAATGCCCAGGCCAGTGTCGCGCATGATGACCTCGGCAGCCTGGCGATCGCGACGCAGCGCTATGTCCAGAGTACCGCCTTCGGGCATGGCCTGCATCGCGTTCAAGGCGATGTTTAAAAACGCCTGACGAAGCAGCTCTGCATCGCACCGGACATGCAGATCCGCAAGGGCGCTCTGAGCTTGTAGCTGAAGGTCAACGTGGCGCTCCGCAGCCTCATCCGCGATTAGTGCAACGACAGCTTGAATTACATGGGCGAGTGGCTGCTCCTGTAATGACGGCTCAATGGGCCGAGAGAAGTCCGCTAATGTCTGCACCACTCGGTCCAGCCGACGCATTTCGCTTGACAGCACGTCCACATGGCGCTGAGCGGACTGGGTTGCAGCGGACGTTCCAAGCTTGCTTTTTAGCAGTTCGAGATGTACGACCATCGCGTTGATGGGGTTCTTGACCTCATGACCGACACCTGTCATTAAGCGGCCTATGCTGGCCAACCTTTGAGACACCTGTAATTCTCTACCAAACTCCTGCTCGGCAGCATTGTCATGAAGTGTCAGGAGCATACCCGCGCCGAGTCCCGTACCACGATCGAGTGAAATCTGCATTTCGCGTCCATCTTCTAGCTCGACCGATTGCTCCAGTGATACTGTTGACCTTTGTATCGCCTGGGCAAGGGTGTGACCAAGCACAGTACCCGGCGCGAAAATCTCCATGACCGGCGTTCCCGCCTCAGGCTTACGAGCACCTGGTAGGAAGTTGCAAACAGCATCGCTTGCAGTGACAAGCCGCCAATCGTGGGTGAACAGCATGACCCCATCTTTGAGCGCATACATCATGCTGTTCAGATTGATAGCCATCTGCGAGCGCCCTTGCTCTGACCTGCGAATCTGTTCATCCAAGCGGCTGATGGTAGACGAGACTCGCTCAACGGTGTCGTTCTTCGAGTGGGCATCTGGTTCTACTATTTGGCCTGATAAGAGCATGAGCTTTTGTTCAACTGTTTCAATCGGTCGCAGTGCCGCAGCCGAGAGGGCGGCTGCCACCAGCAAGGCTGCTGTAAGAGCCAAGAGACTCAGCAGCAAGGCAGTTCTTAGCCAGGGAGCATAAGCCTCGCGTAGGAAGGTGGAACGCAATCCTAAATGTGCTACCAGAAAGGGCTGGCCATTACGGTCCAAGGGCAAGCTCATGTCAAGCATTTCGGGGTCGCCAGAAAGAAGGTGCAACATGCTCTTCAACGATGCTTCTTTCGCTTGGCCAAAGCTCAGGCGCTTGGGTGCACTCTGCTGTAGCAGTGCGGGGTTGCTGGCGATTAATACCTGATCCGACGCGTCACACAGAAATGCGTCCTGCACATCCGGCGAGTACTTTGTGAGTCCGTCTAAGATTCCGCGAACCGCATCGCTAGTGTTTAGAGCGCGTGTAACCGATGCGCCAAAATCGGCCTCATTCGAGAATGTGGGAGCCAGCGGCAGGCCATGCTGCAGCGCGCCCCGGGTGGACTCGAGAAGCTCGTGTAAAAGAACACGATTGGCCGCGTCTGTTTGAGCGATTCGCTCTCGCAGAACTTCAATTAAGAACACTGTCGCTAGTGTGGCAACAAGAACAAAGGTGAACAGCATGGATGCTGTCATGAGTTTGGTGCGCAGACGCATGGTCAGAGCGCTGCCTTAGCAGCGAGGGCATATTCCTTCAGTTTATTTTGCAGGGTTTTTGAACTGATCCCGAGAATTTCTGCGGCACGTGTTTTGTTGTGCCGAGTGGTGTTCAGTGTTTTCAAAATCAACTGCTTCTCTGCCTCGTCCACCGTTGTCCCAACCGCGAGTTGCACTACATCGTCACCAATCGCTGCTGCGTCAGCGGTCTTTGTTTCAGTGACATTCGGCTGACCTGTTGTCTTTTCACCAAACGAGGCAGGGAGGTGTGACACATCCAAGCTGCGAGTGGCAGCCATGATGACTGCACGCTCAATCGTGTTGCGCAGTTCACGGGCGTTGCCCGGCCAGCCATACTCCTCAAAACGAGCAAGAAGAGCGCGGGAGAGGCCAGGAACTGATGTGCTGTGCCGTGCGTTCATTTCCTGCACCATTGCTTCAGCCATCTCAGGAATGTCCTCTTTGTGCTCACGGAGAGGCGGCATCTGGAGATTGAACACGTTGAGACGATAAAACAGGTCACTACGCAGCTCCCCAGAATGGACGGCCTGCTGCGGATCCTTGTTAGTCGCCGCAATCACACGAACGTTGACGGCAACTTCATCGCGAGAGCCGAGCCGGCGCAGCTTGCGCTCTTCCAGAACGCGGAGCAGTTTGCTTTGCGTCGCCATGGGCATTTCGCCGATTTCATCCAGGAGGAGCGTACCTTCTTCGGCGAGTTCAAAACAGCCGGCCCGACGGTCCTGCGCGCCGGTAAAAGCCCCTCGCTCATGCCCAAAGATTTCGCTTTCAATGAGCGTCTCCGGAATGGCCGCGCAATTTACGGCAACAAAGGGCTTGTTGCGACGTCCGCTCAGCGAGTGTAAAGCTCGAGCTGCCAGCTCCTTGCCCGTGCCACTCTCTCCTGTAATAAGGACGGAGACATTATTCGGCGCAATCCTTCGTATGACATAGAAAATTTCCTGCATCCGCTCGGAAGAGCCAATCAGCGATCCCATTTGATCCTGGTTATCGCCTTTGCGGTCGTTGAGCTCAGACTCAGCTTCTGTGCTGGTGCCCTCCTGAATCGTTTGAAGGATAGCTTTCAGACGGGCAGAGTCTACAGGCTTTTGTAAATAGTCGAACGCGCCCATCCGCATGGCTCGTACGGCACTGTCAATCGAGCCCTGCGCCGTAAGAACCACGACCGCAATCCGTTGTGGCAATTCGCTCAGACGATCAATCAGCTGAAGTCCGTCCATTCGCGGCATGGCTAGGTCTGTCACGACCACGTCCGGTGACCACCGTATAGCCAGGTCGAGGCCACTTGCACCATCGCTTGCTGTTTCCGTCCGGTAGCCCCAAGAGGCAGCCAGTTCTGCCAGGCCGGCCCTGGCGTTTGGTTCATCCTCCACGATGAGCACTTTAGATTGCGGCACTAATCTCTCCCTACACTTCTGATGCTGCACTGCTATTGCAGTTTGCGTATGCTGGAACCATGACCGAGACTACTCCTCCCTACGAAATTACCCCGACCGAGGTATCGCAACTGAAGGCAGCCGGTGTTTCCTTTACCCTGTTGGACGTGCGCGAACCGTGGGAGATTGCAACGGCCAGCATAACCGGTACCCTCAATATCTCAATGGGCGACTTACCGGGACGCGCCCACACAGAGTTGAATCCGGACGCTCAGATTGTGGTCCTTTGTCATCACGGAGCGCGCTCACTTTCTGTCACAGAGTGGCTTCGGCGCGAAGGATACGCTTCCGCCCAATCCATGGCAGGCGGTATCAATCAATGGTCACGTGAAGTGGATCCGGCGGTGCCTACTTATTAGCTCCGACCCTACCGGATTTCAAGTCTGCAGAGTTGTTGTCCTGATCTCATCACAGAATACCTTGTAGGAACTAAAACATGCTTGATGCAGCACTTGCCTACGCCCAGCACAATCAGCCAAACGCATTGGAAGAGCTGATGGCATTTCTGCGCATTCAGTCCATCTCTACGCTTCCGGAGCATGCTGCGGACGTGCGTGCGGCGGCCGAGTTCCTGGCTGCCAAGTTGCGACAGATTGGTCTGGAATGCGTACGCCTGATTGAGACTGACGGCCACCCGCTGGTTTACGCTGAGCACCTCCATGCACCTGGTAAGCCGACGTTGCTTCTGTATGGCCACTATGATGTGCAGCCCCCCGATCCAGTGCACGAGTGGATTTCTCCGCCCTTTGAGCCAGAGGAGAGGAACGGCAACATTTATGCACGGGGTGCAGTTGATGACAAAGGGCAGCTCTGGATGCAGGTCAGGGCGCTGGAGTCGTTGCTCGCGTCGGGTGTACTCCCGGTGAATGTTCGGGTGCTGGCTGAGGGGGAAGAAGAAGTAGGCGGCGAGGGTATCGCCAACTATTTAGCTAAGCACTCTGCAGACCTCGCCTGTAATGCCGCGTTGGTGTGCGACACCGAACTGTTCGCACCCAACCTGCCGACGTTGTGCGTTGGGTTGCGGGGCATGATCTATACGGAAATAGAAGTACATGGAGCCCGCACAGACCTGCACAGCGGCATGTATGGAGGTGTCGCTCCCAATCCATTCATAGCTCTGGCGCACATCATAGCTCACTTGAGAGATCAGGATGGCACCATTCTCATTCCTGGTTTGCTGGACGGCATCAAACAGCCGACCAAGGCAGAGTTGTTAGCCTGGCAGGCGCTTCCATTTGACGAAGAGCACTATCGCGAAACGGAGGTAGGTAGTATCAAGCTGATTGGCGAGCCGGGTTACTCGGTCTTGGAGCGCACATGGGCTCGACCTACCCTGGATGTGCACGGTATGCCCGGCGGGTTTACAGGGACAGGTGCAAAGACGGTCATTCCGAGTCATGCCGTGGCGAAGGTCTCTCTGCGTTTGGTGCCTGGTATGAATACAAAGGACACTTTTACGCGTCTGCAGCAGTATGTGGCACAGATCACCCCGCCTGGTGTAACGGTCGATACGCGGCTTATACACTCGGGCGAACCGGTGGTGGTCGATACCGAAAACTCTTATGTAAGGGCTGCAACCATCGCAATGCGAGAGGTCTTCGGTCGTGACACGGTGTTTGTACGCGGAGGCGGCTCCATACCGGTCGTGGGCGACTTCACTAGGCTTCTGCAAATTCCGACAGTCCTAATGGGGTTTGGACTACCAGATGACAATCTGCACGCTCCGAACGAGAAGTTCTGCATCGCAAACTTCTATCGCGGAACCGATTGCCTCATTCATTTTCTGACGCTCTGTGGTGCATAAAGTTCGGGGGGATGTACTTGCCGGCGGGGAGAGCTCCCGTATGCAAGCTCCCGGCATGCCGCCGGATAAAGCTTCCCTCATGTGGCAGGGGCAGACGCTGCTCGAGCGGGCGATCGCTCTTCTGCAGGAGGTATGCGAGACATACGCGATCCTGTGCGGTACAGAAGAGCGTTGTGCTCGACTGCAACTCGGAGATCAAGGCGTACCAGATCGTCTCAAAAAGAAGGGTCCTTTGGGTGGTTTGGACGCTGCCTTGGCTGACGCACAAAAGCATGATGCATCCTGGGTACTGATCGTGCCGGTGGATTTACCGAGGCTAACGTCACCCCTTCTTTCCGCGTTCGTATCTCTCTCGTTGGCGTCGCAGGCTGGTGCCAGCTGTCTGCGCGATGAAGGTCTTACACAGCCGTTGCCCGCCCTTGTTCGTGTGGATGCACTGCCACTTGTACAGGAACTTCTGTCGGCTGGCGAACGCAGAGTATCAGGCGCACTCAGCAGTATCGCCCAGCGACTTACTCCCGACCGGGGATTAGCACTCATAGAGAGAACCGACCTTCAACACGAAAGCGAAGATCGCTGCTGTTTTCTGAATGTCAACACACCCGAGGATTATCAGCTGCTGCAAGAGGTCGAGACGTCTGAGCCAGGGTTGCATCAGAATAGGCATGGCGGATGAACATCAGCAGGGAACCAGGGCCAACGGCGAAGAGCTCACGAAGAACTCGACTGTGACCGGGAACGACACTGATCCAAGCGGAATCGCCGCGGGCGCAGATCCCACGGAGCACAATGCTGATAGCTACTCCGGCGCTGAGGGAGACACGGAGCACACTTC
>CALMOM010000142.1 GCA_937873305.1 uncultured Terriglobus sp. | reverse complement strand
AGTGTGTCCAGGTCCGGCGGGTAGTTAAAACTGTCCACCTTCGTTTGCAGGCCCTGACCCCGGTCCGCAGCGTCCTTGTAGCGATCGATTGCGCCGCGCAACTCCCACAGGGCCGCGCGCAGTTCACGCTCCTTGGTGCGCTTGACCTGCCAACGGGTGACCGGGACAGCAGCCGCAGCCAGGATGGCAATGATGCTGACCACGACGATGAGCTCGACGAGGGTGACGCCCGCGTCACGTGACAGCCTTCTCCGTAATTTCTCAGGTTGCACCCGATTCAGATGTTCCTTACCGCTTGTCATCTCGACCGGAGCGGAGCACAGCGAGGAGACCTGCTGCTTGCCCACACAGGCAGTGCCGCGCGAAAGAACAGCAGGTCCATCCACTCCGCACTGCGTGCTCCGGTCGGGATGACAAACAGAAGGCATACTTTACTCAAGGATCCAAAGAGAGCGCATGGGCATAATGCGCCCTACTGGAGGTGGACCGTGGCTTGTGATCCCACGGCGGGTAGGCTGGCCTGCGCGCTGTCCTTCGCGCCCACCTTGCTCAGCGACACCGTGGCGTCACCTGGGGCATTGGCCTTGAAGGTAAGAATGCATACGGAGCCCTGACCGTCCATGCCGCGCGTGGCGGGCGGGCGTGACACGTTGATGGTGACAAGACCGTTCCCCTCGTCGCGGTGCACCACGGCGACTGCCTGGCCATCGCGCCCCAGGAACTCACCGGAATCCACATTGACCAGCGAGAGCAGCGCCGGATTGAACTTGACCTGCACCGGCACGGCGTATAGGTCTTTCGCATTGGAGGCGACCAGTGCCATCTGGAAGGTGGTACCCACGGGATGCGAAGCCGCAGTAGGCGTCACGCTAAAGGTGATGGGCGTACCCGCCGCTGCCGACTGGGCCGCGGGTTGGGATAGCATCGCGCCGTCCGGGTTATTCAGGGCGGCCTGCGCGCGCTGAGCGGCGGGCGAGTTCTCATTGCCAATCTGCCCGATCATGGCGTTGGCCGCCTGTGCCGCGTTGATAGGCGGCGCGACAGTAGCGGCACGCTGCTGCTGTTGCTGCTGGAAGGCTCCCGTGGTCACAGTGGCAGAGGTGTCGGTCGCCGGTGCCGTATCCGCCACCGCCTCACGACGCAGCTCAATGCTCTGGCCGGTGCCGGTGTCAATCGGGCGGGTATTCAGACGGGTGACCAGCGGTTCGCGCACAATGTGCGGAATCATTAGAAAGACAATTTCGTCCTGCGTTTTGTCTTTGTTCACCGTGCTGAAGAAGCGTTTCAGAATCGGGATGTCGGAAAGGCCGGGCGTACCGGAAAGCGCATTGGTTTCTTGCCGGGTGAGCAGGCCTGCCAAAATGCTGGGTTCGCCTTCCTTGAGCTGGATGGTTTGTTCGATTTTGCGCTGCCCAATGACCGGCTCGTTAACGCCGGAGATCACGACCGTGCTGGCCTGATTCGAGATGTCGATCACCGTCTTCAAGGTGATTTCACGGTCAGCATGGACCGTGGGCGTGATGTCGATATTGACACCGATGTCCAGATAGGTGAATTGCGTATTCACCAGCGAACTGACGATTGCAGTGGACGCGCCGGACGAGTACGAGCCGGTCGCAATCGGGATGCGCTGGCCGATCTTGACCTGGGCGCGCTGGCCATCCGTGGCTCGAATACGTGGGTTCTGCAGGATGCGGGTATCGCTGTCGTTGAGTAGCGCGGCCACGGAGGCGGTGCCCAGCGACACGGCGAAGTTGGCGCCGGTCAGGTGCGACAGCGTATTGAGCGTGGGCGACGTGCTGGTGCTGGTGGTGGTGGCCGTCGTCGTGGTACTTGTGCTGGCGGTTGTGGTGGCGTTGGACACCTGCGGCGTAATGCTGAAGCTCTGCGGCAGCGTAATGCCCAGGTTGCGGGTCTTCTCGCGGTTTACCTCGAGCACGGCCACGTCCACAACCACCTCGCTGTGCGGACGGTCCAGGTTGTTGAGCAGCTCTTGCGCCAGCACCAGCTGGTCGGGGGTCGAACGCATCACCAGTGCGTTCTGGCTGGGGACGAGGAAGATCTTGGTGTCCTGGCTAAAAATGTTGCGCAGGGCGGTCAGCAGCTCGTTCTGGTCGGCCTGTGTCGCGGCATTCGACAGGTAGAACGTCTGAACGGCGTAGTTGTCCAGTTGCTGGCGCTTGGTCGGATTGTTCTGTGCGACAAAGATGGTATTGTCCGTCACCGGCTTATAAAACGTCCCCGCCTGCGTGCCCAGGATGCGTAGCGCGGCGTCCAGCGATACGTTGGTAAGGTCGATCTGGATGCGCCGCGAATTGTAGTCCGGGTCGAAGATGACGTTGAGCCCGGCCTGCTTGCCGATGGCCTGGTAGATGACCTTGGTGTCCTCCACCATTTTGAGCGTGATGGGATCAGTGGAGACGGGCTTGAGCTTGAGCGGCTCGGCCAGCGAGCTCAGTTCTGGCGATGGACCGACGGACGCGGGCAGGTCGAGCTGGCTGGTGGGCGTGGCATTCAGGATGCGTTCTGTGACGGTGATTTCCTGCTGCGCTGCCTGGTTGCTGCTATCGATAGCCAAGGCGCGGGTGAACTCGGCCAGCGCGCCATTGGTGTCGCCGCTCTGACGCAGAACGCGGCCACGATCCACATGGGCAGCGGCTGCGGAAAAGCGGGCGCGCTCGAAGTGCGTTTTATAGCGGAGGTCGTTCGGCTTCAGGATGTGTGCCTGGCGGTAGGCCTCAAAGGCAGCGTCGTAGTCCTCGCGCACTTCGGCGTCAGCACCGCGCTTGCTCCAGGACGAGGCAGACTGCGCGGACGCAAGCAGCCCGGCAGAGCCGCACAGCAGCAGCACGGTGGCACTCCGCATAAGGGCGGCGCTTCGCGGCGCACCGTGTGTGCCCAGCCTGAGAGGGTGTCCTATCCAGTGTTTCCGTTTCAACTTCCGCAACCGCCTCTCAGGAACTCTCTTCTCCCGTTGGACGGCTCTGAGCACGAACGGCTCACACGGTCTGGCTGGAGAAAGCGAGGGGTGCCTGAATTACGATGTGAGTTTACCATCGCAAGAGAGCGTTTCCGGTGTGCCCCGCGCCACGGCAGCAACGCGCAGGAATCCGATATGGCACACGCAAGCACACCCACGCAGCAAAACCCCACGAAGAAGGCTGTGCCCCGCGACCCGGTGGCCATGGGGAGCCGCGATGCCGCCTTCAACCGGTCTGCGTCGCATGAATATTTTCTGACCGACCGCTTTGAGGCAGGTGTTGCCCTGCGCGGGACTGAAGTCAAGAGCATCCGCGAGGGCAAGGCCAACCTGAAAGACGCGTACGGTCTGATCAAGGATGGCGAGGCCTTTCTGCTGAACGCGCATATTGGTGCGTTCTCTCATGGGAACGCCATGAACCATGAGGAGACCCGTACCCGCAAGCTCTTGCTGCATAAGGATGAGCTGCGCAAGCTGGCCACGCAGACTCGCGAGAAAGGCATTACGCTAATCCCGACGCGGTTGTACTTCAAGGCAGGCAGGGTGAAGTGCGAGCTAGCCGTCGCCAAGGGCAAGCAGGAGTGGGACAAGCGCGAAACCGAGCGCCGGCGCGAGGCCGACAAGGAGACGCGCGCGGCCATCGCCCGCAGCCAGCGGCGGTAAGCCGATTCCTTCTGCCGTGTCTTTCGCCGGAACGCTACACTGAACGGCATGACGACGGAATTGCTCTTTGACGACGCCGCCACCTTCTCGACGCCGTTGCTGACGCTGTTCGCGGTAGATATTGCCACCGGTGGCCGTGACGCCGACGCGCTGCCCACACTGCTGACCACCTCTGACGCGCTGAGCGACGCAGTCGGCGAGTTCCTGACGTCTGGCGAATTTCGTGCGGAGAGCGGCGAAACGCTGCTGCTGCACCGCCCGGCGGGGCTACGCGCGGAGCGGCTGCTGGTGGTCGGATTGGGCAAGGTCAAGGCGCTGTGCCCGGCAGAGCTGCGCAAGGGGGCAGGCGCGGCGGTACGCTTCGCCCGCACGCGCCGTCTCCGGTCGGCGATGCTGCATTTTCCCGAGGATCGCGCGCTTTCTGACGAGCACCTGGAGACGCTGGACTGCCTGCCTTCCGCGCGTGCGCTGGTAGAGGGTGCCATCCTTGCCAACTACGAGCCAGACACCTATCGCAGCGATCGCAAGGACCGCGACCTGAGTCGCTTGACTGTACTGGCGCCCGCACAGCAGAACAGCACACAGGAGGAGATCCGCAGCGGCTTTGCGGAGGGCGAACGTATCGCCGCGGCCCAAAACTTCGCACGTGTGCTGGTGAATGAGCCCGGCAACATCCTGACACCAACCGAACTCGCACGTCGTGCTGCCGCCATGGCAGCCGAAGCCGGTCTCCGCTGCGAGATTCACAGCACAGACAAGCTGCGCGAACTTGGCATGGGCGCATTTTTGGCCGTGGCGCAGGGTTCGGCAGAGCCGCCCGCGCTGATCGTGCTGCGCTACGAGCCGGAGAGCACCCTTCCGCCGGACGCACCGGTGCTGGCGCTGGTGGGCAAGGGCATTACATTCGACACGGGTGGTATCTCCATCAAGGGTGCGGAAGGCATGCACCACATGAAGTACGACATGGCAGGTGCCGCGGCCATGCTGGGGGCCATGCAGGCCATTGCCGCGCTTAAGCTGCCCGTGCGCGTGCTGTGCATCGTGTGCTCCGCCGAAAACATGCCCAGCAGCACCGCGTACAAGCCGGGCGACGTTTTGACAGCCATGAGCGGCAAGACCATCGAGGTGCTGAATACCGATGCAGAGGGTCGCCTGGTGCTGGCCGACGGGCTGCACTACGCCAAAACGCTGGGTGCCACGCACCTGATCGACGCGGCCACGCTGACGGGCGCTTGCATGGTTGCGCTGGGCAAGCTGAACTCCGGGCTGTTCTCGAACGACGAGGACACCTGCGACCGCTTCCTCAAGGCCTATCGCAGCGCGGGCGAACACTTCTGGCGGCTGCCCTGCACCGACGACTACAAGCCGCTGATCAAAAGCAGCATTGCCGACATCCAGAACACGGGCATGGACCGCTACGGAGGCGCGATCACCGCGGCCATGTTCTTGAAGGAGTTTGCGGCGGACACACCATGGGTGCACCTCGACATCGCCGGGCAGGCCTGGATCGATGATGCGCGCCCGCACATCGCCAAGGGGCCGTCTGGCGTCGCGGTGCGCTCAGTGGTGGAGTGGGTGCGGAGTTACGCCGCCGCATGATGCTCCATTTCATTGCCGATGACGCTCTCTGAAGCACACGTCCTCCTAGTGGATGACGAGCCGGTGCTGCGCATGACACTGGGCCTCCTGCTGCGCCGGCAGGGTTCCACGGTGACGGAGGCCGCTGACGGCATGGAGGCGCTAGCGGTGCTAAGGCACTGCAATGGAACAGATCAAGAGATACCCAGGCGCATACGGCGTCAGGAACCGAGGGCGGATGGGCCCGTCGATCTGCTGGTGCTGGACTGGCACATGCCGGTGATGGACGGCCCTGCCCTGCTGCGGATACTGGCGGCGGAGGGCCGCTCCGTGCCCACGGTGCTGTTCGCTGGAACCCTTGGAGAAGGCGACGAACCGGACCTCTCCGCCTATGGCGTACAGGCCACGCTCATGAAACCGTTTCCACCGGCAGAGCTGCTGCAGACGTTGGAAGCGGTGCTCGTGCCCCTGCTGCGGCGCGGCTGAAGGTGTATTCGCAAGTCCCTACATGGATTGCGGCACCGAGATGCCGAGCCAGCCGAGCACGCGCGTCAATTCGCGCAGCGCAACGGCAGAGGTCGCCAGCAAAAGCGCGCGACGAGCCGGGTCTCCTTCAGTCAGCACGTGGTTGCGGTGGTAGAAGTTGTTGAACTCCTGCGCCAGCTGGAAGGCGTAGCGCGCAACCATGGCTGGCTCAGCAGCGGCGATGGCCGCTTCCAGCACCGTGGTCACACGAGAGAGCTCCAGCCACAGCGCCCACACGCCATCGTCCTGCACATGCCCGGCAACGCTCACTGAGGCGAGGTCTGCGATGGCTGTTGCCGGTGCAAGTGCTGCCTTGCGCAAAATGTTGGCCGCGCGCACGGCAGCGTACTGCACATACGGTCCGGTTTCGCCCTCAAAGGAAAGCGCGTCGCGAAAGTCGAACGCGATGACAGTGTTGCGTGTGTACTTCAGCATGAAAAAGCGCAGTGCGCCCACGGCGATTTCAGTCGCGGTCTGCAGGCGCTGGTCGTCGTCATCCTCGGGATGGCGCGTGTCCACCTGCTGCTTGGCAGCGGCGATCAGACGGTCCAGCAGGTCGTCCGCTTTCACGCCGAAGCCCTTGCGCCCGCTCACCTCCAGGTAAGGCTTTTTCATGTCCTCCTCATTGACGGTGTAGCCCAAGTCCACGGCGCAGCGTGGCGTCAGTGCGACCATGGCGTAGTTCAGGTGGGTATAGCGGACTGCTGCGTCAGAAAAGCCCATGGCGCGCAGGGCCTCCACCACGTTGGCCTGCGGGTCGTTCTGGCGCGAGTCGATTACGTTGTAGATGGCGGTGGCACGGCCAAAGTGCGGATGCTCCGCCTCACCCTGGAGCGTGGAAATCCAGCAGGTATGGTCCGGGTACCTGTGGAATGGCTTGTAGCCGAAGTCGCGGTCCGGCAGCAGGCCGAATTTCCACAGGTGGTAGGCGATGTCCTTGCCCACGTAGGTGACAGTGCCATTTGAGCGCACGATGACCTTTGCGTCCTCGTCGGGTGCGCCCTCGGCCAGATCTTCCGCGCCGGGCCTGCGCATCACCCAGCAGCCTTTGTTCTTGCCTGCGGTCTCCTCGTACAGCACACGACGCTCGATCATCAGCGCACGTGCCGACTCCCAGAAGTGCGCATGCAGTATCTCGCTTTCGCGCGGCAGAAAGTCGTACTCGATGCCCAGACGTTGCATGGTGGCAAGATGGCGATGGAGCACGGCGGTGCTCAGCACATCGGCGATGCGCGCAGTCTCATTGCTACCTTCTTCCAACTCGTGCAGCGTTTGCAGGCGAACAGCCTTGCGGGCGTCCTTCTGCGCCGGGTCGGCCTCGTACCACTGCGAGACGCGGGCATAGAGGTCCCACAGGTAGTAGTCCACGCGCTCGCCGCGCGCCTTGAGTTCGGGCAAGAGCGCATCCACCTCGGCGGGCGACTTTCCTTCCATGTGCAGCAATGCAACAACAACATCGGCCACCTGCACACCGGTGTTGTCGATGTAATTCTGCACGGCAACCGGGTAGCCGGTCTTGAAGTCGTCGGGGCGCAAGAGGCGGCCAAACGTATCACCTAGAATGGCATTGCGCAGGTGGCCTACGTGCGCGGCCTTGTTCGGGTTAATGCTGGTGTGCTCGATGAGGCGCAGGCCTTCACCGCGCAGATCGAAGTGTTCGCCTGCTGCGACTCGCCGCACGGTGGCTGCGCGGTCGAACCTAATGTTGAAGTAGCCTGCACCCGCAACTTCAACTGAGGCCACGCCATCGATAGTGCCAAGCTCCGTCGCCAGTTCCTGCGCGATAGCACGCGGTGCCTTGCGCAGCCGCTTTGCCAGCTCGAACGCGATCGGCGTGGCGAGTTCGCCCAGCGCGAGAGTTGGCGGCTGCTCCGTGGCGATGTGGATGCCGGTGAGGTCGTACCGGGTGCGAAGAACGTCGGCGATGCGGTCGAGAAGGGCTTGCTTGAGTGTGCGGTACATGCGGTCGTTCTAGGCTACATGGTCCCGTTCGCTTCTCTTACTCGACGGCAGCCCCGCACCCATCTGTCAAACGTAACGGCAGAGGTGACCTAGAACGGAGTCAGCGACAATTACACGTGCGGCAGTTCCGCCAGGTCTTCTCCCAGCGGCTTGATGGGCGGCCTCCGTTGCGCGCGGTGCACCAGAAACCATATGCCACCCACGCCAGTGATCGTGAACAGCAGAATCACATGGATGAAGAGCGCGTACACGCCCGCATCCGTATCGCCCACGCCCGCGGTACGCATGGCCAGCGATGCTGAGGCGTCGAATGGGCCGATCCCGCCGGGTGCGCTGGGCAGCAGGAACGAAAGGTTCGCAAGCGAGGCCGCGAGGAATGGTGCGCGCTGGCCGGTGACGAGGCCGATCATGCGAGCTGCTGATAGAAAGACAACACTCTCGCAGAACCACACGCCGCCACTAATCGCCAGCAGCCAGAGCCGCTGGGCCATGCTCAGGTGCAGCACCGCCTCGAAGAGCAGGCTGGCCCACTCGCCCAGCTTCTGCGTGCGCGGGTGCGTGCCGAAGCGTTGCACGACCGCATGGACCAAGCGGTGCAGCAGCCCTGTACCGAATAGGAGCAGCCCCAGCCCCGCCGCTGCCAGCATAAAGATCACCTTCGCCAACGGCAGGATGCCGACCACGTGGCCATGCAGCGACAGGGGCGGCAGCTGGATGGCTGTGCCGGAAAGTCCGAGGACGAGAAAGCCGAACAGCGTAAAAATGTCGAGCAGACGCTCCAGGATGACCGTGCTGAGCACGGAAGACGAAGGCGCGTTCACGTCCGGCGCATAGGCGAAGATGCGCATAAAGTCGCCAACGCGAAATGGCAGGATGTTGTTTGCGGCCAGGCTGGTAAGCAGCACGCGCACACAGGCGGTGTAGCGGGCCTGAAACACGCGCAGCATGGTCCACCAGCGATACCCGCGCAGCAGGTAATCCGCTACAAGAAACAGCAGCAGCACTGCGATCCAGCCCGGCGCGGCCAGGCGCATGGTGCGCAGGTGATCAAGCCGCAACCCGCGCAACACGCGCCATAAAAAATACGCCGAGAGCGCGAAGCCAGGCAGCAGCTTCAGCGCGCGAAGTGCTCCGCTTTGCCGTTCCGCCGTCAAATCGAACACTCCGGGACGTGCCGGGCCTTAGCTCTGCGTACTGGATAGGGCCGTTCAGGAAGCATCCAAGCGATTATACGGAGCGCGTTGCCGCGTTCGTGATGTTGAGAAGTGAGAAGGAAAGCTCGTGGCCTCTGTCCTGACCCTGCCGGGGGTCGAATCTCGAAGTGAAGCGGAGTCCCGAAAGCGGCCTCGCACACGTTTTCGCGTGCGCTTGCCGTTGTTTGTGCTCGGCTGCTCAGCGCTGGCGTTGTGTCTGCTGGGCTACCACCCGGCCGCTGAAGATGGCGGCATCTACGCCGCGGCAACCGCACTGCGGCTGCACCCGGAGTTATTTCCCGCGAACCGCAGCTTCGCCGTCGCGCAGTCTGGCCGCAGCCTGTTTGTGCCGCTGCTGGCGGAGTGGGCGCGGCTGCTGCACCTCTCACTGGATTGGGTGCTGCTAACGACATTCGCCCTGGCCGTAATCGCGGCTGTAGCCGCCGCCAGTGGACTTGCGCGGCAGATGTTTGCAGACTGGGAGGCGCAACGCGGCGGGGTGCTGCTGTTTGCCGTGGCCCTCGGCGTGCCGGTGGCGGGCACCTCGCTGTACCTTGTGGACCCGTACCTGACCGCGCGCTCCCTGTCCACGCCCCTGCTGCTGTTGGCGTTGACGATGCTGCTGCAGCGTCGCCCGTGGTGGTGTGCTCTCTGTGTGGCGGGGGCGGGGGCGGTGCACCCCATCATGGCGCTGTGCGCGCTGCCGTTATTTGCCACGTATGTCGCCGCCACGTCACGGCGAGCGGTGGCTGCAGTGGCGGGCTGCCTGCTTGTGACCGCGCTGTGCATGGCTGCGCTACGCGTGGTGGGACCGGCGGAACTGCCAGCCGCACGCGCCGCCTCGCTGACGCGGCTGTACTGGTTTCCTGGGCAGTGGGCGTGGTTTGAGTGGCTGGGCGCGCTGGTTCCGCCGCTGCTGTTATTGCTGATCCGGCAGCGCTGTCGTGCGCGCCTGTCTGTGGAGGGACGGGCCCTGCTGCTGGCGACTGCCTCCACGGCGCTGGCCATCACCGCGGCAAGCTGCTGCCTGGTCCACGCCGATAGCCGAAGCCTGCTGCTGGCGCGCCTACAGCCGCTACGCATGCTACATCTGACGTACTGCATCTTTTTACCGGCGTTGGGTGGCGTGCTGGTGCTGGAGGCGCGGCCCCGCAGGCGTGCCCTGCCCAACGCTACAGTGGTCCTGGCGGGTATCGGTCTCTTCCTGATGCAGCGGGGGCTTTACGCGCATTCCGGCCACGCCGAACTGCCGGGCACCACGTCGCGGAACGGCTATGCGCAAGCCTTTCTGTGGGTGCGCGACCACACACCGCCAGACGCGCTGTTCGCACTGGACGCCGACTACACCCGCGCCCCAGGTGAAGATGCGCAGCTGTTTCGAGCCGTGGCCCTACGCAGCGCGCTGCCGGACGCGGCCAAGGATGGCGGGGTAGCGTCTGTAGTGCCTACGCTAGCGGCAGGGTGGCTGCGGGCGAGCGAGGCGCAGCGCGGCCTGGCGAACATGCTGGACTCCGAACGGGTGCAGCGTGTCCGTTCGCTGCATGCAACATGGCTCGTGCTCCCCGCGGGAAGCCGGACGGCGTTTGACTGTCCGTATCGCAATGCCGCGGCTCAGGTGTGCCGGCTGCCCTAAGCCGCGGTGGCGCGGATACACTTGTCTTCTGACCTCATGTCCTCTGACCTGTTTCTTGCAATCGACGCGGGCGGCACCCGCACCACTTACGTTCTGGCGGACGCAGAGCGTGTGCTAGCCCGTGTGGAAAGCGGCAGCATCAAGCGCATGCGGGTATCTGCGGAGACTGCCTCAGAGCACTTTCGCGGTGCGCTTGCAGAGCTGAAACGGCTGACCGGTGCTTCCATGCAGGCCATTCTCGGCACGTGCATCGGTGCGGCGGGCGTCTCTGTGCCGCTGGTGACAGACTGGATGCGCGCAGAGCACGCGGCCACTGTCGCGGGCGCGCTGACCATCGTGGGTGACGTGGACATCGCCCTGGATGCCGCCTTTCCGGGTAGGCCGGGTATGCTGGCGATCGCGGGCACAGGGTCCAACTCCGCGGCGCGTTCGGCGGACGGCACGGTGGAGACGGCGGGTGGCTACGGTCCGGTGCTCAGCGACCAGGGCTCGGGCCACCACATTGGCACGCGGGCGCTGCGGGCCTGCTTCCTAGCGGAGGACGAGCGCCGCCCGAACCTGCTAATGGCCACCGTCGTGACGCACTGGAACCTTGCCGGACCGAATGACCTCGTCGGCTATGCCAACACCTGTCCACTCAGCGAGATTTCTGCGCTGACGCCGGTGGTGCTGGCCTGTGCGGAAGCGGGCGACACGCAAGCGCTTGAGGTGTTGCAGCAGGAAGGCCGCGAACTCGGGTACCTGCCGCTTCTGCTGCATCGCCGCATGGTCGAGCGCGACGGCGCGGCATGGCAACCGCAGATCGCCTTTGCGGGCAGCATTCTGCAGCATGTGCTGCCGCTGCGCGAGGCGCTGGTCAGTCGCATTCGAGAAGAGGTGCCAGAGCTGGTTGCTGTGCCGGGAGTCGTCGATCCGGTCATGGGTGCTCTGTGGCGCGCGCGGCAGCTTGCCTGAGGAACGGCAACATCGAGACGCGAGGCAGCTCTCAACCTCCGTGATCAGCTGTCTCTCCAGACCACGTCTCTTCGAGACATGGGGGCACCCGTTGCCTCGCTGTAAAGAACAACAGTGTCTGGCGGCAAAGTGCGCCACCGACGCTGTACGCTAGAGCAACGCTCGCGAATTCTTCCCCAAGAGGATTGATGCCCGCCTCCTTCCGCAGTAAGGCTGCTACCACGGGGTTCGCCCTCGCCGCACTTTCGCTGGCCTGCGTGCTGGGAAACAGACCTGCCGCATCGGGCCAGGCCACACAGACCGCGCCCATGACCGGTGCGACACCGCCCAACAAGGCCACGCCTCCAACAGCCACGCCGCAGGTTGCGCCGGGCGGTGCATCGGCTCCGCAGGCTACACCAGCCACCGCCACCACACCGCCGCGTCCAGGAGCGTTCAACGCAGGTGCGGCCCGCGCGCCAGAGGACCCGGCGCAGGTGGAGCGCGGTAAAACGCTCTACGGCCTCAGTTGCCAGGCCTGCCACGGGCAGGACCTGCGCGGCGGCGACATGGGCGGCCCAAACCTGCTGCGCTCGCAGGTGGCGCTCAGCGACCAGCATGGGGAACTCATCACGCCCATCATCCACGGCGCGCGCCAGGCGCAAGGCATGCCCAACATCGGCCTGAACGATGCGGATGCGCAGGCTGTTGCGGCCTATGTACGTTCCGTCGTCGGTACCATCAAGGGCCAGGGCATGCCGCCCGGCGAGCTCAAGGCGCTCAACGTCGTGGTCGGCGACGCGCACCGCGGCCAGACCTATTTCGATCAGCACTGCGAACGCTGCCATTCACCCAGCGGCGAGTTTGCCCACATCGCGGACAAGTACAGCGAGCCCAAGACGCTACAGGCACGCTGGCTGGCTGGCGGTCGCAGCACCGCGCTGGATGCACCCGGCAACAAGACCACGGTTTCCGTGACCACGGCACCCAGCCAGACGGTGAGCGGCGGCCTGCTGCACATCGACGATTTCCTTGTCTCGCTGCACCTGCCCGATGGAACCGAACAAAGCTTTAAACGGCGGGGCAATGTGCCGGAGGTCGTTATTCACGACCCCCTGCAGGCCCATCGCGACATGCTGTCCAAGTACAACGACAAGGACATTCACGACGTGACAGCCTACCTGGTGACCCTCAAGTGAGCCTTCCCTGTTTGCCATCCCGCAACCTTCACCCTTTGTCATCCCGCAGCAAAGCGGAGGGATCTGCATGGGTGCGCCGGTGTTTGACGCTGCTAGCCCTGTGCGTACCGCTGGCATTCCACGCGCAACAGAAAGGCGTGCCGCCCGCAGAACTCACGAAGCCGCTCGACAAATCCTGGACCACCTACAACGGCGACTACACTGCCAAGCGCTATAGCCCGCTGTCGCAGATCAATCGGCAGACGGTAGACCACCTGTCCATGGCCTGGTCGTCGCAGCTTGTCGCGGGTGACGCGTCGCAGGCCAGCGGTCGCAGTGCATCGCGCGGCCTGGTGCCGTTTGAGACAGGTGGCGAGGGACCGGGCAATCTCAACCTCCGCGCCGGCGTTATCAAAGGTTCGGCGCTGGTGGTGGACGGCACTGTCTATACGACCCTGCCGGACAACGCCTGGGCGCTGGACGCGCGCGACGGCCACCCGCTGTGGCACTACTTTTGGAAGACGCGCGGCGGCACCCACATTGGCAATCGCGGCATGGGCATGTGGAACGGTTACCTGTTCATGGAGACGCCGGACAACTATCTTGTCAGCCTGGATGCTAAGACCGGCAAGGAGCGCTGGCATCGCAAAATCGCAGAACTGGAGCAGGGCTACTTCTCGACTGCCGCGCCCATCGTCATCCACAACCACGTGCTTGTGGGCGTGGGTAACGACATCGATTCGCCCGGCTTCTTGACCTCATTCGACCCGGAAACCGGCGACCTGCAGTGGAAGTTCTACACCGTGCCGCAGCAAAAGGGCGATCCTGGTGAGGACACCTGGGCCAGCATGGATGCGGCACGCCACGGCGGCGCGCAGACGACGATGACCGGAGCGTACCACCCAGAGACGGATCTCTACATCTTCGGCACCGGCAATCCTACGCCCGCGTACA
>CALMOM010000141.1 GCA_937873305.1 uncultured Terriglobus sp. | reverse complement strand
GAGGGATACAAGTCTGATTACAGTTCAGACAAGGTCTACCCTGTACCGAATGTTCCGGTACCCGGCCAGCACACACAGCGGCTCTCAGACTGGTTAGGCCGCCGCTTGAACGCAGCCGGCTACCAGATTGGCGTCGTGAACGAGGGCGTCAGCGGTGACACGGTGACGGACGACCTCACCAACACCTTAAACAACGTAAAGAACGCGAACCAGCGCATTGCTCAGGATGTACTCACCCTTCCCAACCTTTTGGGTATGGTCAGTTACTTTGGTTCGATCGATATCCGTTCGCCCGATTGCAAGTCGGCTCCAGCCATTGAGGCCGCCACCCAGCAGTTGATGGCCACCGCGCACGCGGCGAATGTACCGGTCATCCTGGCCACCATCCCGCCGTCGGCTTTCTGCACTAATCCAACGCAGGCCAACTATGGCCCACTTCCATCGGCAGCAAACCCTTACGGCGGCGCTGCCACAGATGCCGTGCCAAACGGTGGGGAAGTGCAGCGAGTCGCTTTCAACAACTGGATACGGCAGACCGGGGCTACACTGCCGGGCGTGGCAGCTATTGCAGACTTTGACCAGGCACTGCGCGATCCTAACCGGCTCAGCTTCATGCAGGCCCCGTACAACTCAGGCGACAACTACCATCCCAATGGCAACGGCTACCACGCAGAATCGGAAGCAGTCCCACTGACCGCCTTGCCCAAGCCATAGCTGAAGTTAGTTTGGCAGTGCCTTCACTTGCACGGTCTTGCCCAGTTTGATCGAGTCGCGTGCGGCATCGAGAATTTGCACAACGACTAGGTTGGTCTCCAGCGATGATAGGTCACCCGCTGGCCTGATGTTTCCATGCAGCACGGCGGCCAGGTAGTCGAGAGAGTTCGACTCATTCTGCGGCAGCGCGGGTGCGGGGTGCGCGGCAGACTCGGCCTTGTCGCCCTTGTAGCGGGTCACAATGTCCTTGCCGGCAACGGTGAACAGCTCACCGCCGGTGCCGTAGACCTCCATGTTCTTGACGGCAAAGCTCCAGTCCCACGAGGGCATCAGGATGGCCTGCGCGCCTGGGTAGCCGAGGATGACCGTGGCGTCGTCCTCTGTGCGGGTGTAAATGTCGGGTTTGTGCGTCTGCGCAAAGGCAGTCACGGTGTCAGGTGCCTTGCCGTGCTCGATGACAGTCATCAGGTCCGCGCCGTAGCAGCCGAAGTCGAACAGCGCTCCTGCGCCGTTCTGCGCGGGATCGGTCAGCCAGGGCAGCCATTCCGGCCCCACGCCGATCTCCTTTGGTCCCTCGTGGCCGTCGCGCACCAGCACCTTGCGCACGGTGCCCAGCTTAGCGCTTTGAATTTCGTTTAGCGCCTCGGCGTTGCTGTTGTACGTGGTCGTTTCATAGTTCACCAGCTGCTGCACGTGGTGGTCACGTGCGGCGTTTCGAATGGCAACCGCGTCGGCCACGGTGGTGGTCAGCGGCTTCTCCACCATGCTGCTGACACCGTGCTTTGCAGCAACCTCAATCACCTTGCGATGCTCCGCAATCGTGCCGTAGCCCAGCACCGCGTCTGGGTGCAGCTTGCTTAGCATCGCGTCCTCGTCCGCAAAGATGGGCACGGCATCCAGGTGGTACTGCGTGGCGTACTGTCGTGCTAGAGCCTCATTTGGCTCCACAATGGCGACGAGCTTGGCACTGGTGCTCTGCGGCAGCGAGTGCAGAAACCCCTTGACGTGGCCATGTGTCAGGCCCACAATCGCCACGCGAATGGGCGTGCCCGCGGGCACGGTCTGTGCGGGTACGGCGAGGCAGCTGAAGGCGAGTGCAGCACAGCAGGCAAGAAGTTTCATCGGGTAAACCTTACACGTAACGCACAAGGGCAGTCACGCATAGCTCACCTTGGCACGGCTAACTGCAGCCATGTGGTGATTTCAGGAGGCAAGGTCCTCAGCGCCGAACACTCGGACCACCGCAACTGCTACGGCCTCGAGCAAAGTTTGAGGGAAATGCGGTTCGAGGGAAATGCAGCCGAATGCTCCAGGCGCTTGCAGGGTTACTTCCCAGCAATCTCAACTTGCTCCTCCACGCAGTTCTTTGGCGCGCTCACCGGGTTGCAGCGCGCAGCCATGCCGCCAGGCAGGGCCACGGTGTAGCCGGTCCACTTCGCTGGTTCAGACGCCGGGTAGTCGGTGCTGATGAACTGCGCGCCGCTGTGCAGCAGTTCGTCACGGCGATGCGTGTCGCCGGTGCGTCCATGATCGGTATCCGCGTCAGAACGTGCGCGCACCAAGTAGCCCTTCTTGACCAGTGCGTTGATCTCATCCGGCGTCCCGGAGTTTTCTTCGATGAACGCGGCGTCTGGCTGGCCCGGCGTGCTGGTGGTAAACAGCACGCGGCCCTGCAGCAGCGGATGACCGGCGGTGTAAATGGGGCCGGCTTTCTTCTGGTCCATGAGGAAAACGACCTTGCCGCGCGAATCGGCCAGCGTGGGCCAGTTCCCGGCGAGCACTGCCGCTTCCAGCGTGGGATAGCTGCCGCGCACTTGGTCGGGCACGATCATTTCTTTCGGCTGGAAGACTGAGCGGATCTCACGGTCCAGCTCGTCGAAATCCGCGGCGGTGAACTGCGGTGCTTCCACGGCGTTCGAAATATTTTTGGTTGCGCCGGATTTGTTTTCCAGCAGCACGAAAATCGGTACGTGCCGCGGGTGCGACCGCGACCAATCACGCACCTGCCGCAGGCACTCTGTGAGCGGCTGGCAATTGCTGCGCTGGTTGATGTCCACCACATGCAGCACCTTTAGGCCGGGCTTGTTCATCGTGTGCTCTGGGTCAAAATCCGGGTCGGCGGGCAGGCCCGCTTGCCTCGTCAACTCGACAATGCGCGGATGCGCGTAACGTCCGCCCTGCGGGTCTGTGGCAATGTCGATCTCAATTTGCCGTGCGCCGCCGTCGAACTGCACCGGCAGCGGCGGGTGCGAATACTCCAACCCGCGATACGCCTTGGCATTGGCTGTCTGCAACCACTTCGCCTCACTGGGTGCAAAGCCGGCGTTGTAGCTGTTATGCGTGCCAATCACCTGGATCTGGTTCATGCGCAGCGTGCTGTCCTGCGCAGATTGTGCAAACGCGGTGGTGGCCAGCAGAAGGGCGGTGACAAGCAGCTTCATCGACACCTATCGTACGCAACGCAGTGTAGAAGCGGGATGAATGGGGAGATGACAACAGCGTCATGGCACATCGCTAGCCGGCAGGTTTGCAGCGCATGACGCCGACTGTCATCCTGAGCGGAACGAAGGATCCCGGCGAACTCGGTACACGCGTACAGCTTCGAGATTCCTCGTTAGAACCTGGGAAATACATGATTGTGACGCGAATGCCTTGGGATCCTTTGCTTCGCTGAGGATGACGGCATCTTGTTGGAGACAGAAAGCAAGTGGGGCAGCCGGAAGGCTGCCCCACTTGCTCAGACTGCGTTAGGTCACAGGCTGGCTACCGACATCGGTACACCGTCACCGTTCTTGGTGACGATTTCCACCAGGCCGTGCAGGCGCTTCGCATCTGCCGGTGTCTTGGCCGAGGTCGCCGCCTGCTCCAGCATGGGTGCCATGCCCTTCAGCTTGCCTGCGCTCTTCTTGTCAATGGCGGAACGCATCTCGGCAATGGTGGCGGCTGGCAGGCCGTTGTCACGCTCCAGTTGATCCAGGTAGGCCTTAGCCGTGATGTAGGTGGCGGGCCACTTGACCTGCGGCTGGTCCTGCACGTTCAGCAGGTCGAAGTGGATCTGGTTGGCGGCATCGATCTCGTTTTGCGTCATGAACTCGGTTGGTACCAGCTTCATGACGTCAAGGCCGCGCGTGATCTCAGAGCCGTAGATGGTGCCGTTGTACCAGTACGTGCTCCACTGACCGCCCATGGCAAACTTTTTGCCACTGATGGGGCCGCGGTCGTAGTAGCCGATTTCCACGGGCTTTGCGGGATCGGTCCAGTCGACCATGGAAATGCCACCCTGGTACCAGCTCTGCACGTGAATCGCGCGCCCGGGAACTGGGATTTCAGAGCCATTGTGCGCCACACAGTTCTCTTTATCGGTCTGCGCCGCGGGCATTTTGTAGTACGACTTGAGCGTCATCTTCTTATCGGGGCCGATGGTGAAGATGGCATCCGCGCCCCACTGCATGGGATCGGTTGCACGGCAGCGCGGCTGGCCGCCGCCGCCCCATTCATCGCTGAACAGGACTGCCTTGCCGTCGTTGGTGAAGTTGGCCGAGTGCCAGAAGGCATAGTTCGGATCGCTCACAGCGTCCAGGCGCTTGGGGTGCACTACGTCCGAGATGTCGAGCAGGATACCGTTGCCGGAGCAGGCACCCGCTGCCAAGCCTACCGCGGAGTACACGGTAATGTCATGGCAACCGCGCGTGGCGCTTGATGTCTGCGTGCCCTCACCATGGTTGCCACCCTTCCAAAGACCGTTCATGTTGCCGGTCTCGGGGTCGGTAAAGATGCGTGGGCTGCTGACCACTACCGCCTGCTCAGGATGCGCGAGCGGCACCTTGACGACCACGATGGTGAACAGCGCAGTGTCCGGGTTCTCCTCTGGCGAGGCACCGGAGCAGCCGCTCAGTTCCTTGCTGTCGCGCACGCCGGCAGAGCCGGAAATGTACACGTAGACGTTGTCCTTGTCCTTCGGATCGACCACCACGGTGTGCGTGTGCGATCCGCGGCAGGTCTGCACGTCCTTCACCTGGCGGGGCTTGGTGACGTCGCTGATATCGAAAATGCGGATGCCACGAATGCGGTCTTTTTCCGCGGGCTCCGGCGCGCGCTTCATGTACAGTTGCATGCGCTCTTCGTCCGTCATCTTCGGGTTTGCGGCCATTTGCTCCCGAAAGGCAGCAGCCTGCTTGTCCGCGGAATCAAAGCCGGTGACGCCGCAATCCACGCGGCCGTTCGCTGCCTCCACCGACATGAACAGCAGACTGCCGTACACCGACACGTCGCCCTGGCCGCCTGGGCACACCATGCTGGTGACCAGCTTGGTGTGGGCTGGGTCACTGGTGTCATAGGTGTTGACGCCGTAGTAGTTCCCTACAAAAACGTACTTGCCCTTGAACGCCAGGTCAGAGTTGGTGGTGCCGTATGGCGCGGGAACCGCTCCGCCCACCTGGCTCGCTGCTGTCACCGCCGGGCGAGGTGTGCCGGGCTGGCGAGGAGCCGGCGCGGGCGCGTCCTCCCATGCAGGAATCTTTGATGGGTCAGGCGCAAATCCGGCGGGCTTCGCGATGGTGGTGACCATCTGCAGGCCCTTGGCCGCGGTGCCTGCATCGTACAGACCCGCCTTCAGACCGATGCGTGGATCACTCTCGGGAGCACGCGGATTCACGTACACCGTGGGTGCCGGGGGCTGCGCTATCGGCTTTTCATGGTCCATCTGCGCAACGGACGGCAGCGAACAGGAGAGCACCGCGGCAGATGCCAGGGTGCTGAACAGAGCGGAGTGCTTCATGGGTTCACCTTTCGAAGTATGCCCTTCATAATGTCGATTTCCGCAAGCTGCGTATTGTCCACGTCGTTTGCAAAGTCGAATAACTGCGGGTCCTGGCCTGCCCCCGGCTGCTGAAATAGATCTTTGACCATGATGAGAGCGCCGTTGTGGTGCTGCATCATCCCGGTGAGAAAGAGCTTGTCGAACTGTGGGCCATTTGCTGCGCGCAATGCTGCCATTTGACGCGGCGTCAGCATGCCCACCATAGGCGCGGTGTCCATGGGATCGGTTTTGCCCGTCGGAGCTTTGCCATGGCTCATGCCGGGCATGGCACCGTGATCCATGCCTGCCATGCCATCGCCGTCCATGCCGCTCATGTGCGAGTGGTCCATGCCTGCCATATCGCCATGGTCCATCCCATCGTGGTTCATGGCGGCCATGCCTGCCTGATTGCCGTTGGTGTGTGCGGTGTGGTCGGCGTTGTCATGGCCCAGGTGGCTTACCGGCGTGCCGTCCGGCTCGGTCGTGGTGGGCTTTGGCATCTGCATGCCGGGCATGCTGTCCATAGTCTCCAGTGCAATGCCCCGGTCGGCCAGCCACTGCTTCATCCAGCGGATTTCGTCACCCTGGGAGAGGTCGATCTTGGAAGCCATTTCCTTCACTGCGGGGTCCTGGGCGCGGGTCTTGGCCAACTCCGTCATCTCTACTGCCTGGCCGTGATGCATGATCATGTCCTGCATGAACTGCACATCGGCCTCTGACGGCGGGCGCGGTGCGGGCTGTGCCGCAATCGCGGTGAGCGTCTTTGCAGGCTGGCCCGGCGCGCCTGGCTGCACGGGGGCCGGAGCTTGCTGGCAGACTGCCTCAGCGCCGCGGCCAAGCAATAAAAGGGCGACCCACACAAGCGACTTCGGTGCCATGTACATATGCTCCACGGATCAACATCAAGGCGCACACCTCTGCGGCGTGAGCTGGGATTTAGAGGTCTTCAGCCGACTACCCGCGAGTGCAGCAGGCGTGGGCGCATTATGCGATTGCTAATGGAATACCACAGATGACGATACTGTGAACGGAAAAGTCTCACGCCTGCTGAAACCGCAGACGCGAATATGCCGTGCGCTGAGTTGAGCAAAGCGCGCCGCGTCCGGTACGCTCGAAACCATGCACCAGGCCAACCTTCCGAATCGCTTTCGTGAGGCGCTGCCTCCCTTCTCGGTCCTAGGGTTTGGCTGTTCCGCCGTGATGGGGCGTGTGGGCCGCGCAGACTCGCTGCGCGCACTGTCCTCGGCATGGGAGCTTGGCATCAACTTCTTCGACACGGCCCGCTCCTACGGGTATGGCGAGTCGGAAGCCCTGGTGGGCGAGTTCCTGCGAGACCGGCGAGAGCAGGCCATCGTCTGCACCAAGTTCGGCATCCTGCCCTCTGCCTCGGCCGGTTGGAAGCGCCGTCTGAAACCCGCCGCGCAAGCCGTGCTCAAGCTTTTGCCGGGTTTGCGGGGAGCCGTGCGCAAACAGGCAAGCAGCCAGATTGTGCCGGCGCGCTTTGACACCGAGCTCCTGCGAATATCGTTTGAAACAAGCCTGCGCGAGCTGCGGACCGACTACGTCGACCTGCTGTTGCTGCATGCAGCGCCTGCATCCGTGTTGAACGACGATGAGTTAATGAACGCGCTCGCACGCCTGGTGGAGCAGGGCAAGGTTCGCGTCGCGGGTATCTCTGGTACCCACGATGTCATCGCGGAGACGCTTGAGCGTGGCCCAGGGGTACTGTCGTCGGCGCAGTTTGCCGTGGACGCAGCCAGCTTCTCGTTCCTTCCAGGGGTCGAGACAAACGCAAGCCGCAATATGCTGCTGGTCGCCAATCATCCATTTGGCGGTGCGGACGGTGTGCGCTCGCTGACGGCGGCGCTGGGCCATCTACGCAGCGACGAACGCCTGACTTCAAGCCTTCAGGACAAGTTGAGCCTGGATGACCCGCAGCTGCTGCCAGAGGTGGTGTTCGGCTGCATTCTCTCCGGTACGGGGATTGCCGCTGTCATTCCGGGCATGATGAAGCTTGACCACATCCGGCGCAATGTTGCGGCGGTCGAACACTGCCGTTTCAGTGCGGAAGAACTCCGGGTGCTTCGACTGGCGCTGGCAGCACACTGCGCGACTTAGGCCGCGCGTCGCGTGCCGATCAGGTGGTCTGCCAGCCGAAGGCTCAGCGCCATTAACGTAAACGTCGGGTTGGAACTGCCGCCGGTCGGATACACCGCGCAGCTGGCCACATGGAGGTTCTCCATGCCGTGCACGCGCAGGTCCCGGTCCACCACGCTCGTCGCCGGGTCTGTGCCCATGCGCAATCCGCCCATGGGATGGTACGTATCGGCCAGGGGTGGCGGCGTACCGTTCAGTAGCGCGTCGTCCCACACGATGCCGGTGTAGCCGAGCCGCCGAAATTCGCCCTGTAGCAGCTGTGCATACCGCGTCGCTGTGGTTCGCTCGGCCTCGCTGCTGCTCCAGTGCACGACGGCTTTGCGCAGACCCAGCTGGTCAGTCACCGTGGACAGGGCCACGCGAGTCTCCGCGCGGGGTGGCTGCTCCATGTCGATGTTCAGCCATACCGATGCGCGATTGCTGGCAGCCCTCCGGTGCTGCACTTTCAATGCCCAGCCCAGGCGAAGCAGATCGCCAGCGCTGCCCACCGTGCGAAGTAGCATCTGCCACGAAGGACGCTTGCCACGTTGCACCGCTGTGAGCACCGCACGCACCGCGGCAAAGCCTGAATCCTCCGGTTCCTGGATGACCAGGTGCGCCATCACGGCCAGCAGCCCTTCACGTTGCTGCAGTTCGGGCGTCGCTTCCAGCTTGGGCGTCAGCAGTGTTCCATTTACGAAAAACGGGCCAAAGTGCCGGAAGATTTGTTGTCGTGCCGCGGCGGGCAGTTTGGCCGCGTGCAGCGAGACGTGATCGTGGAAGTACAGCCCCATCTGCCCCTGCGCATTCGACACCTCCGGCGAAAGCAGCAGGACCCGCGAACTCTCCACGGTGCCCGCCGCTACAATCACCGTCGTGGCAGAAAACCGGAAGGACTCGCCGCAGTAGTTCAACACGCGGATACCCGTGACCCTGCCGCCAGAAACGTGCAATTCCGCCACATTGGCATGGGTAAACACTGTGATGTTTGCCGACTGCAGGCAGTCCTTGCCGGCGGTGTGCGCCAGATTGCGCTGCGAAAACGGAGCCCACTTGGAGTAGCGCAGACGCACCCCATCAGGTAGCGACGCGGCCTTGTGACCCAGGGCAGGCAGCAGAGCTTCTGTAAACGGCAGCCTGCCCACGTGCATCCTGTCCAGCAGCTCATCGTAGTAGGGCTCCAGCTCACCCAGTGCAATTGGCCACACAGGAGCGTCGCTGCCAGGTGGCGGATGGAACACATCCGGCGTGTACGGCAGCAACTGCCCGCCCCAGCGCGTGGACGATCCACCAAAGGTGCGAAAGCGCCCCTCCAGCGTGCCGCTGTGCCGGTCCGCCGCCATCTCAGCCTCGTAGAGTGCCTGGCTCTCGTCCTCCTGCTGAAGGCCACCCGCCTCCAGCAGGTGAACCGTCATTCCACTGCGGCCCAGCCGATCCGCCAGCAACAGCCCCGCCACACCCGCGCCCACAATGCAAACGTCGCTCTCCCACTGCTTCTGTTCCGGAGAGGCTTGAAGGTCAACGTGCATGGCTCGCTCCTTCTGTGCGCAGCTGCTGCATGGCGGATAGGTAGTGGTGCAGGTTGTGCACACTGGCCAGCGTACCTGCCAGGGGTTCGCCGGTGTGAAACAGGTGCCGCAGGTAGGCGCGGCTGTACCGCCGGCAGGTGCTGCAGCCGCAGGCCTGGTCTGGCGGCCCTGTGTCCTCGGCAAACTGCCGGTTGCGGATGTTGAGCCGACCCTCGCTGGTGAACAGCAACGCATGGCGCGCAGCGCGGGTGGGCAAGACGCAGTCCATCTGGTCCACACCCATGCGGGCGTACTCGACGATTTCGTCCGGGTAGCCCACACCCATGACATAGCGCGGCTTGTCCGTTGGCAGCAGGGCCAGTGTGTGCTCGATGATCTCGCGCGTCACCTCGCGCGGTTCACCCACAGCTAGCCCGCCAAGGGCGTAGCCATCAAAGCCGTTGCCGTGCTCGTCGCGCATGTCCTGCAGCCGGGCCGCGCTCTCCGTTCGCAGGTCTTTGTACATGCCACCTTGCACAATGCCGTAGAGCTTCTGGCTCTGCTGTCCAAACTCATTGAACCACGGCACACGGTGCGCGTTGGCATGAAAGTGCCGCAGCGAGCGCTCAGCCCAGGCGTGCGTCAGGCCCATGCTGTCGCGGGTGCGCTCGTAGGTAGCAGGGTGTTCCGTGCACTCGTCGAACGCCATGATGACGTCCGCACCCAATGCGATCTGCACGTCCATCGAGTGTTCTGGCGAGAAGAAATGCTTGGACCCGTCCAGGTGCGAACGGAACTCGACACCGTCCGGCGTGATCTTGCGAAGCGCCGCCAGCGAGAACACCTGAAAGCCGCCGGAGTCCGTCAGCATGGGTCGTCGCCAACTCATAAACCGGTGCACGCCACCCACGCGCCGGATAAGCTCGTGGCCAGGCCGCAGGTATAGGTGGTACGTGTTGGCCAGGATAATTTCGGCGCCACGACGGTCCGGGCCCAGGGTTTCAAGCGTCTCCTGCGGCACGGCTTTGACGCTGGCTGCTGTGCCCACCGGCATAAACACCGGCGTCTGCACGGTGCCATGCGGCAAGTGAAGCGTGCCGCGCCGCAACTGGCCGGTGGTGCTGTGCAACTCGAAAAGCATCTGCGTTGATTGTAGAGAGCAAGCGCACCTCTAGCGTCTCTGCTCAACACAGTGCTCACGAGTGTCCCACTCACAGCACAGCGATGTCTGTGTGCTCCGTGCAAGTCTCCGTGTTCACCGTGTTCGAAAGGTTTGCGAGCGGCCCTATAGCTTGTCCAGGGCCTTCCTATGGTGCAGGTCATGCCCAGCGGCGATCTCCACAATGTGCCACAGGCTCAGGTCGCCAATCTCCGGGTGGTTCGCGAGCCTTGCTTTATCTGCCTCGGAAAAGGTTTCGATCAGCGCCAGGTTCCACGTGCGAAGAGCGGTAAAGGTGCTCAGCGCAGTCTCGGTCGTGTACTGCACGCCGTCGTAGGCGCGCGCCCATGGATCCTGGTCGAAGGGCTGCAGCAGCGGCTTGTCCGCACCATAGGTCTGGCGTAGCCGCCATGCCCAGGCCACCTCGCAGTCGGCAATGTGGCACAGCAGTTCGCGCACGCTCCATTTACCCGGACCGGGGCGGGTGTTCACGGCATCCGCGCCAAGGCGCTCCACCACGGCACGCAGCGCAGCAGGGGTTGTGCACAGTACCTCTGCCGGGTCCTGGCCTGCAAGGAGATGGATGTAGGGGCGTTCGTGCGCAGTCTCTTCGCTCATGTTGCTGTTGGATGCGTTTGTTGTGTCAACTTTGCGGTGTCCAGCACGTGCATGTGGCACACACGCAACACATCCGTGATTGCGCTCCATGGCGTCCAACGCAGCATGACGCTTCGTCGCTGTTTCCTTGCTGCCGCCGCTGCCTTGTCGATGAGCACTTGCTTCGTCGCGCCGTCACCGGCACAGACCCCCGCCGCACCGCCGCAGCGTGCCACCAGCACACCCTATGCGGGCGACCTGCATGTGTTTGAGGGGCCGAATCGCGACCAAAAGCTACAGATCGACCGTGTGATGGACATCCTGCACATCCAGCGCGACAGTGTCGTCGCCGACATCGGTGCAGGCGGTGGCTGGTTCAGCGTGCGCGCGGCCAGGCGTGTGGGGATAGGCGGCGCGGTATACGCCGAGGACATCAACCAGACCGCGCCGAAATTCATCGCGGACCGCGCCGCAAAGGAGCACCTGCCCCAAGTGCATCCAGTACTGGGCACGCCTGACGACCTGCACCTGCCCGCCCCCGTAGACGCCGCACTGCTGTTGAAGATGTACCACGAGATCGCCCACCCAGTGCCGCTGATGCAGCAGTTGCGCGGCTCACTGAAACCGGGCGCACGGGTCGGCATCATCGACCGCAACGGCAACGGATCAGGCACAGACCACGGTGTGAAGCAGCGCGTGCTGGAACGCGAGATGCAGCAGGCTGGCTACCGGGAGGTGGAACACTATGACTTCACCAAAGAGGATGGCGAGGACTACTTCCTGGTGTTTGTGGCTGCCAATTAAAGCGCGGAGGACGCGAACAGCACACGGAGACTTAAGCAAGTGACGACGGCGAATCAGGATCCGTTCCACCTGCAACGCTTTGTGGACGCACAAGCCACGGCCTACGCACAGGCTCGCGCCGAATTAGTCGCAGGTGAAAAACGCAGCCACTGGATGTGGTTCATTTTTCCCCAGATTCAGGGTCTGGGTTCCAGCAGCATGGCGCAGCGCTACGCCATCACTGGTCTCGCCGAGGCTAAAGCCTACCTTGGCCACCCGGTGCTCGGCCCACGCCTGTGCGAATGCGCGGCGCTGGTCAATGCCGTGCAGGGCCGCTCGCTGGCGGACATCTTTGGCTATCCGGACGACCTGAAGTTCCACTCGTCCGTGACGCTGTTCAAGCATGCGGCCTCGATAGGTTCGCCCTTTCACGCCGCATTGGTGAAGTATTTCGACGGTAAAGAGGACGCGGAAACCCTCCGCCAACTGGCAACGAACACGTCCGGTGCGTAGACGCCCGCCACGTGAGTAGAGGGCGGGAGCCGAAGTCCTCTTCCTGCGCAGTACTTGACATGATCGCGCAAGGACTAGCCTGCCTGCGTTTGGCCGCGGTCGGCCCGGCAAGAAAGAGGCTGAGCCACGGCGCAATCTTGCCTCCGTTTCTTTCCGGGGACACGGCTCCGTTATTGTCCTGTTGTTGGACAGGCCAGAGGTGTCGCCGCTGGTCCACCGGCACCCAACGGGTAAACGGGTCTTGTTACAAGTCGACAAACACGGTACATTGCCCTCACAACCACAAAAGTGTCATGGTTTCGCAAAAGGTTGTCTGCGGCCCGTGATTCTCGGAACAATTTTCAGGGGGCTCCATGCGGCACAAGCACATCCTTCTTGCGGGATCACTGGCACTCTGTACGTCAGCGGTCACACTTTCCTACGCGCAAACCATCACCGCAGGCGTGAACGGCACGGTGACCGACGCCTCAGGCGCGGTGGTGGCCAACGCCAAGGTGACGACCACCAACGTCGATACCAATGTGTCGTTGTCCACTGTGACGAACAAGGACGGCATTTACGTCATCCGTAACCTGCAGATCGGCCAGTACAAGGTCACCGTGGAATCTGCCGGCTTTGCGACGCAGACACTCGGGCCGTTCACGCTCGAAACAGGCCAGGACGCAAAGGTCGACTCGAAGCTGGGCGTTGCAGGCGGTACCACCGCCGTGGACGTCAACAGCGACGTTTCGCCGCTCTTGAACACGGAAAATGCGACGCTGGGCAACACGCTGGATGTCAACGCGGTGCAGAACTTTCCGCTGGTTGGCCGCAACTTCTCAGAGTTGACGCTGTACATCCCCGGTGCCGTGACTGGGTCGCCCGCATCGTTCACGGGTAGTTCCGCCGCTGTGGAGCGGAACGGCAACGGCACGCTGGCGTCGCAGAACGGCAACCGCCAGGAAGCAAACAACTTCCAGTTGGAAGGCGTTGAGATCAACGAGACGCTCAACAACCAGCTTGGCTATAACCCGAGCGCTGATGCCATCGGCCAGGTGCGCGTTATCTCTGCCAACGCGAACGCCGAGTTCGGCAACGTGGGCGGCGGCGATGTCCAGACCATCCTGAAGAGCGGCACCAACGCGTTCCATGGCAGCGCGTACATGTACCTGTCCAACTACAACATGGACGCGAACTCCTACAGCAATAAGCACTTTCCGTCGGCGGCGTCCTTCGCTGCCAAGCAGCCCTACACGCAGACCATCTTCGGCGGCACCTTTGGTGGTCGCCTGATCAAGGACAAGCTGTTCTTCTTTGGCGACTACGAGGGGCGGCGCTTCCATTCGGCTGGTACGGGCTTCGCATCCGTAGCGACGGCCAAGATGCGCATGGGCGACTTCAGCGAAGTGTCTACTCCGCTCTACAACACGCAGGCCCCTGGTCAGCCTGCGTACGCGAACAACTTCATTGGGGCACCTGTAAATCCGGTTGCAAAATACCTCTACGCACATCCGGAGCTATACCCTTTGCCAAACCAGGCACCCCAAGCCGGCATTATCCAGAACAATTACCAGGCACCGACAAAGACCAATCGGTATGACAACCAGTTCGACGTAAAGGTGAATTACAACCTGTCGCAGCGAGATACCATGTCCGGCAGCTACTCACACGCGCTCGCAGGCGACTTCTCGACGTCGGTGCTGGCTATCACTTTCCCCGGAACGACGGTTCTGCCCTTTCAGACCTTCTCGTTCGACGAAGTCCATACCTTCACGCCAAGACTCATCAACGACCTCAATATCGGCTTCTCGCGCGTGGTTAACCTGGGCGCGAACACGAACGACCGTACCGGGGTATTTGGCCTGAACGGCAACGCGGTTATCGGACTGCCCAACATCGGGCAGGCGCAGAATGGTTTCACCGGACAGAACTTGGGAAACAGCTTAAGTAGTCTGGGTAACGCGTCTACCGGAACCAACTATTACGACAATACCTTCAGCTACATCGACATACTGACCTATCAATTGGCCCGTCACACAATCAAGGGCGGCGTACAGATCCTCCGCTATCAGCAGAACACCTTCTACCCTGGCAACGACGGTGCGCTTGGCCACTACGATTACACCGGGGCGTATACGGCGCAGTTCGGTAACAATGGCGGTTACTCGCTTGCCGACTTCAACCTCGGCTATGTCGCTAACCGCGCCATTGGCGGCGTAACCGGCTTGGCTGGACAGCGTCAGTTCCGTAATTCGGCCTTTATCCAGGACGATTACAAGGCCACACCGGCGCTGACCCTGAACGTCGGTCTGCGCTGGGAGTATGACGAGCCGATCTACGAGGTCAATAACAAACAGGCCAACGTCAATGTGGCGACTAAAACGGTGGTACTGGCAGGGCAGAACGGCAATAGCCGCGCACTCTTCAACGGCGTGTGGACAAACTTTATGCCACGCGTAGGCTTTGCCTGGAACGTAACGCCGAAAGCGGTGGTTCGCGGTGGGTATGGCATCACGACCTACTTCGAAGGCACTGGCGCAAACCTCCGCCTCAACTTTAATTACCCCTTTCAGAACACCTTCTCGGCTACTTCCGCGTTGCCGAGTGCTAACAGCGGCGGAGCGCCTGCTTCCGTGGCCTCCGGCTTCGGATCAGGCAATACGAGCTGCAATATCACGACCAGCACGACGCCATGCACGACCGCAATCAACGCTTGGGACATGCACATCAAACCCATGTTCCTGCAGGAGTTCAGTCTAACGGTCGAGTACCAGTTGAGCCATTCGTCGTCACTCCAGATTGGCTATGTCGGGGAGACGGGCCACCACCTGGGCACCGCAGGTGCTGGCAACGCGCTTACGGCGCCCTGCCTGGTGAACGGCGTGCCCACCGATCCGAATGGTGCTCCGCAAGCCTGCCCAGCGCCGTACATCAACCTGGTAGGCCAGACAGGTCGCGTCGTCTTTACCAACTCAAACGCGATGGAGAACTACAACGCCTTTCAGAGCACGTTTCGTCAGCGACTGAGCAAGGGATTGGAACTCACAGCGAACTACACGTATGGCAGGGCAATGACCAACAGCACCGGCTTCTTCGGCGCGCAGGGTATCAGCGGTCAGTCTGCGTATGCACAGAACTACTATGACAACCATTCAGAGTACGGCCCGGCCAACTCAGACGTGCGCCATGCGCTAAACGGGCACCTAAACTACGGCCTGCCCGTCGGACGTGGCCAGATGTTCGGCGGCAACATGAACCGTCTGCTGGATGAAGCCGTGGGCGGGTGGCACGTGGCCATGTCGACGCTCGTGTACTCGGGATTCCCGGTAAATCCGGGTGCAAACAATGTCAGCTTCACCAAGAACAACTCCGAGCGCGCCAACTACTACCGTCCGGTGATCCACACCAACCGCACGGCACAGTTCTGGTTCGGCACGGATCCGTCCGCCATCCCCTGCAGACCCGACAACTCTCCCGCGACACCACACGGCTACGACAACGGTGTGTGCGGTTTTGGCCAACCCCTGAACGGTACCTTCGGCACAGCGCGTGTGGACTCGGAACGCGCTCCGGGGTACCAGTCCGCCGACGCCTCCGTTTACAAGGACTTCGCTGTTACGGAGCACCAGCACGTCAGCTTCCGTGCCGACGCGGCGAACGTCTTCAACATCACCTCGCTGGGCAATCCATCGAGCAACACGCAGGGAAATACCTCCATTGCCGCAAGTGGTACAACACCCGCACAGACCATCACAACCTTTGGCCAGATCACGAACTCCCGCTCGCAGGCTCGTCAGTTGCAGCTGTCCGCGAAGTACGTGTTCTAACGGCAACTGCAACGCTCCGCAGAGAGGCTCGGCAACTAGCCGGGCCTTTCCTGTTGTGGTGCTTACATGGTTTGGCCCTGAGCTTACGACGGTAACTGTCGCAAAGCAGTTACGGCGTCGTGCACCGGTGGCGAAGTACAAGAGGGTCTACTGCAACAGACCCACCGTTCTGCGCGGCGAACCGCACATCAGACGAGCAGCAGGCTGATGGCATGTTGCACATGGGCCTTAGGTTCCCGTGGCACGTCCACCATCGGCGGAGCAAGTGCGGCTGTCTGGACCGCACGCCCGTCCACCAGCCTGTGCCGTTGCACAGCTCCGCTCGTCGCGCCAAAGGTGTAGGCGAATCTGCCATCGGGAGACACAGAGAGGCGTGCCGGCCCTTCGCCGGGGTGCACACGGGTGCGGTGCCGTACCACGAGCGCGTCCTGCTCTATGGCGAAGCTCGTGAGCGTCTCCTGCCCGCTGTCTGCCGCCAGCAAGGTGCCGTCTGGCAACAGTGCTGTGCTATCTGGTGTCGACAGTTTGGCCGTGCTGTTCTCCTCGGAGCCAAACTCCTTGCGAATAGCGCTGACCGGCAGCAAAGCGCCTCCCGTGGTGACGGGCAGCAGGTTGAAGATGCCACCACCCACCGCAGCGACAAACAGGTGCGAGGCACCTGCCGTAAGCACGGCATGGCATGGGTACGTGGCTGAAAGTGACAGCGGCTGCGTGTGCAGTAGACCCAATCGGCCAGTTTGCCGGTCCACGCTATAGGCGCTGACCGCGCCGCGCGGCAGGTGGTCCCACGTGTCCACGGCATGCACGGCGTAAAGCACCGGCAGCGTGGGGTGCATTAGCAGGTGGGCCGGTGCAGGTGCGGGCAGGGTGGCCAGTGCCGTCCAGCGATCGCCCACGACGCGAAAACTGTGGATCGAACCACGCTCCGGCTGATCCGGTGGAGCGCTGCCCACAAAGGCCAGCCTCTTGGATGCTGCTGTAGTAGACAGTCCCGACTGCACGGCAAGGGAAGAACCCGCCAGCGCGAGTGCGGCCTGTCCAAACGCCCGGCGTGTCCACCTTCTGCTGTCCATTGAGACCTCCGCCGGTGCTAGGCGCGCACGGCCATGCTGTAGTGAAAAATATTGTTCGGGTCGTACTTTTTCTTCACGCTTTGCAGAAAGGGGTAGAGCCCCTCGGTGCCGTAATACAGCTCTGGCCAGAACTTGTACCGTGTCATGTCCGCGTCCGGGTAGTTAATGTAACAACCCTCATAGTTGGTGCCATGAAAGGGCGTCCCAACGTGGGCGTCTGCCACGTTGGCAGAGTAGATGTCTGTGTACATGTCGTCGAAGTACTTCAGGCGGGCGGCATCTTCGTCGGGGTTAGTCCAGTACATCTGGTACTGCAGCTTCAGGATGGAGTTGCGCTGCGGCACTGCCGTTTCGTGCGCCAGGTGCGGCTGATTGGCCCTACCGCCGTAGCTATCCACCGAGATTACGCAACCGGCGTTCACGTTAGGAATGTCGCGCGTCAGCCATGCATACATCGTCTTCAGTTCCGCCGTCGTGAAGTTCTGCTTCATGTAGCAGCTCTTGTACTTGCCGCGGGCGGAGCCGTAGCCCTTGATGCCGCCGCTGTTGCCATCCACCGTCGCCTGCAGCCAGGGCTTGGTGTTCCAGCGGTGCTTGCCCTCCACGCAGGGCGTCGTTTGGAAGCGGCCGCCGCTGGGCGCGTGCGCGCTGGTCTGCAGGTCCTTCAATTCGGCCACTTGCGTGTCGCACTTGAGGAACAGGTCCAGGAACTCGGTGGGTACGCGCAGATCAGCGCTGCCATCCATGTCATGCCAGGTGGCAGACACGTTGATACGTCCGCGCTCTGTTTTGTGCGACAGACCCATCAGCGCGAAGAGTGGCCAGGTGTCAGGCTCGCAGCCGCGCGTGGCGAAATAGTGGCCGTATGTGCTGGCGATCTCGATGAATTTGTCTTCCGTCATGGTGTCCCATGGGAAGGAGAGGCCGCCGCTCATGAGCTGTTTGGGCGCGGCGGGCAGCGTGTCAAAGTAAAACACCGTAATCACACCGAAGTTCGCGCCCCCACCGCCACGCAGGGCACGGAACAGGTCTGCATCCGTATGCCGATTGACGTGCCGCAGTTGCACGGTGCCGTTGTGCCGAACGGTCAGGATGTCCACCGCGCTCAGCAGGTCTGCACTGACCCCCTGCTGCCGCGTCAGCAGCCCGTATCCGCCGCCGGACAGGTGGCCACCCGCACCCACGGTATAGCAGCTACCCGCCGGAATGTTCACACCGCCCAGCTCGTAAAGGCCTTTGTACATGTCGCCCAGCATGGCACCCGCACCCACCTGCCAGCCACCGCCCGGCGAGGCGGCTACGGTGTTGAGCTTGCTCACGTCAATCAGCACGCCGCCCGGATTGTTCACCGCAAAATCCTCATAGCAGTGGCCGCCCGAGCGCACGGTAGGCCGCAGCCCGGCATGCACGGCACGCTGCAGCGCAGCCTGCACGTCCTCTGCGGTTTCGCAAAGCTCGATGCGTGCAACCGAGTCAGCGTCGTCCTTGGGAAAGCGCGCATTGCGGGTGCGGTGCAGTTGCGCGTAACGCTCGTCGTCCCTGGTAACGGTAGCGATCATGCGGTTTCTTCCATGGAAGGGTGCAAGTGTGTGTACGCCAGACATCCTCAGCATAGCGTCGCAGCACGAACCGTGCCATGGCTAACATGCTCCCGCGCATGTAAGCCCATGGAATGTGCCCTAGACGAACACAACGCACATGGGTTTGCTCACCGGGTAAGTGTGGCGCGGTGCGGAGAGCGCTCCAGTGCGCCTGTCGCGCTCCAGCACCGCGAGGTCGTTGCTGGTCTGGTGCGAGATCACCATCCAGCGATCGGTCGGATCCAGTGCGATGTGGCGGCTGTTTTTGCCGCCGGAAGGCACAAAACGGGCGGGTAGCAGCGTGCCGTTGGTGCGATCGACGTCGAAGATGGCGACGGTGTCATTCGCCACGCGGTTGCCGGCGTACACGTTCCGCCCGTCGGCAGAGGTGATGACCTCACCCACGAAGGCGGTGCTTGGTGCAAAGCCTTCCGGCAGCGTAGAACGGCTTTGCAGCGTGTGCAGGCTGCCGCCCGCGGCGCTCTCGTTCCAGGCCAGCGTGTCCACGGTGCTATTCAGTTCGTTCGCGTCATAAACCAATTTGCCGTCGCGGCTCCAGGCAATGTGGCGCGGGCCTTCACCAGGGCCGCTTTGCCAAAACGGCGGGTCGTTGGGTGTGAGCACACTGGTGGCCTGATCCAGCCGGTACAGCGCGATGCGGTCCAGCCCCAGATCGTTCACCAACACGTACTGCCCGTCCGGAGAGCACACGGCACTGTGGGCGTGCGGCTTCTCCTGCCGGCCCGGGAACGGCCCGGAACCGCTGTACTGAAAGTGCGATACGGCTTCTGACAGGGAGCCGTCGTCTTTGACCCGGAACGAACTCACGCTGCCGCCGCCGTAATTGGAGGCCAGAACAGTGCGGCCATCCGGCGATACGGACACATGCGCGGGGCCGTCACCGCCGCTGGCCACGTGGTTCAGCACTTGAAGCTTGCCAGAGCCGGCATACGCCCGGTACGCGGTCACGCGCGCTGCTGGCCCTGCTGTTTCGCTGATGGCGTATAGCAGCAGCGTTCCGTCCATCTGCCGGTAGGTGGCCAAGAAGGTGGGGCTGTCAACCTCTGCCGCCAGCGAAAGCTCACCAACGACACCTCTGCCGGAGTTCCATGTTGCAGTCATAATGCCCTGTCCGGGCCCGCTATTACCGGTGCCGATGAAGATGCGGCTTACCTGTAAGGGCGCGGCGGCGCGCAGCAGCGGCCCCGCAAAAGGGAGCGCTGCGGAAGATGCGATGAACTTGCGTCGAGACACCATGGTGCGTACCGGTCCGTTCTTGTGATTGCGCTTACTGTACAGACACGGCCGTGCCTCACGCGAGTGGCTGGTCTGCACAGGCTGTCAGCAGCGCGTTGCTCTAGAACATCAACAATAAATGCGACTGGCGTGGGTACATGATCTTCATGCTGACGCTCTCTGCCGAATGTTTAGCCTCGCATCCAGGCCCGGATCGTAGCGCGTGTTCCTTCTGCCGCCAGCGAACGCACGGCCTTCTCCACTGCTTCTACAAAGTCTGCATTTGTCGGTAGCTGCTCGCCAAAGATGGTGCGCACCCGCAACACAGGGAGGGGTGACAGTCCGGCTGAAGCCGCCAGGGTGCAGAGTTCGCCCGCCCGCGCATCTATGATTTCCAGCGGTGCACCGTCCTCATTGACGCCGCGACCCAGGTAGAAAATCCAGGCTGCAACGACAAGGCTCAGCAGTTTCGTGCTGCCTCTCTTTGCGTTCAGCTCGGCAATGGAAGGCAGCAGCCATTTGGGATGTTTGGCCGATCCCTCGGAACAGATTCGGGTGACCTGGTCGTTGATGGTGGGATTCGAGAAGCGCTCCATGAGCGTCTGCTTGTACTCCGTTGCCGAGGTGCCCGGAATGACCGGCACAACAGGCGTGACCTCCTCCATAAAGGCAGCGATGAAGTCGCGGAAGAGCGGATCGGCCAGGATGTCGTGTACATAGGTGAAGCCGGCAAGCGCGCCGAGGTAGGCCATGGCAAGATGGCTGCCGTTGAGCAGGCGCATCTTCATGATTTCGTACGGTGCCACGTCCTGAATCATCTGCGCGCCTACGGTCTCCCAGGCGGGGCGGCCGTTGCAGAAGTGGTCCTCAATCACCCACTGCCGAAAGGGCTCGGCGACGACGGGCCACGCATCCTCTATCTGAAAGCGCTCCGCCACAAAGTCGCGGTCGGCGGCAGTGGTTACAGGGGTGATACGGTCTACCATGCTATTTGGGAAAGCGACGGTTTCGGCAATCCATTGCTGCAGCGCAAGATCGCGGAGACCAGTAAAGCCGAGCAGCACGCGGCGGGTGATGTCGCCGTTTCCCTGCAGGTTGTCGCACGACATGACGGTGAACGCGGGCAGCCCGCGTTGGCGACGCCGATTGAGTGCCGCCGCGATCAGCCCCATCGAAGTGGCCGGTGCTCCAGGATGCTGAACGTCATATTGCATGGCGGGATGGTCGGCAAGAAACTCGCCGGTACCCTCATCGAGAAAATAGCCGCCTTCGGTGATGGTCAGCGAGACGATGCGCGTCGCCGGTGCCGCCATGCGCTCGATCACCGTCTCCCGCTCGCTGGGCGCGTGCAGAGAGTCCATAAGCGAGCCGATCACCCGAGCCGTTTGCCCCGCCGCACTGCGCTCCACGAGCGTGTACAGGCAATCCTGCCCACAAAGCGCATCACGCATCCGAAGGTCTGCCGGCAGCACGCCCACGCCGCACTCGCCCCAGCGTTCATTACCCGGCACGGCAAGCAGATCATCCAAATAGAGTGCCTGGTGTGCCCGGTGAAAACCACCCACGCCAATGTGTATCGTGTGCTGCTGAAGCGCATCGCGCCGGTACGCCGGAACACCCACGTCTGCCGGAAGGGAGTGGAGATTCGATTGGTTCAGCTTGGTTGCGGAATTGTTACTCATAAGAACTCCACTCAGGAAATGCGTTGACCGATTGCGTCGAACAGGTGCAGAAAGTCAGAATCCGGCGCGAGTCGCACCTTTTCTTCAGGAGCGACGTTCACCTCGCCGCTCACCCGAACAGTCAACACCTCGCCCGAGTTCGCCTGCACATAGACATAGCTCTCGCTACCAAGCCGCTCCACCAGTTGCACCTGTGCGCCGATGCTGCCCGTTGCGCTAAGACGGATGTGCTCCGGTCGGATGCCGAGGGTAATCGTATGCCCAACGCTTACTGCGGAGGCAGGCAGTGAAGCATGGATCACAGTGCCGTCGGTGAGTTCCAGCGCGACACGCGCATCGCTCACGCTCACTACGATTGCAGTGAGAAAATTCATGCGCGGAGAACCGATGAAGCCGGCGACGAACAGGTTTTTGGGATGTTGATAGAGTTCCATCGGCGTGCCCACCTGTTCCACAACACCAGCCTGCAGCACCACGATGCGATCGGCCATGGTCATCGCTTCGACCTGGTCGTGGGTCACGTAAATCATGGTCGCCTTCAGTTCGCGGTGTAACTTCGTCAGTTCCTGCCGCATGCGGACGCGCAGGGCGGCGTCGAGATTCGAGAGAGGCTCATCGAAGAGAAATAGCCGTGGATGCCGCACAATAGCCCGGCCGATTGCGACTCGCTGCCGTTGTCCGCCGGACAGCTCCTTCGGCTTGCGGTCGAGCAACGGCTCCAGGTGCAGAATGCGAGCTGCCTCCATCACCTTGGCCTCGCGCTCTGCCTTGGACACACCGGCCAGCTTCAGGCTGAACGACATATTTTCTGCCACAGTCATGTGCGGATAAAGCGCGTAACTTTGAAACACCAGCGCCAGCCCACGCTTCGCAGCGGGCACTTCGTTCACGCGCTGCCCATCGATCAGCAGCTCGCCGGAGGTAATCTCTTCCAAACCGGCAATCATGCGCAGCAGGGTGGACTTGCCACAGCCGGACGGGCCGACAAAGACCGTCAACTCCTGATCGCGCACGGTCAGATCGATGCCCTTGATGATTTCCACCGAGTTATATGTCTTGCGCAGTTGCTGCAGATCTACCGTCGCCATGGTGCTCCTCTTCTACTTGACCGCACCAAAGGTAAGGCCGCGTACCAGTTGCCTCTGGCCGGCCCATCCAAGGACCAGGATGGGCGCAATGGCCATGGTGGACGCCGCGGAAAGCTTTGCGTAGAAGAGGCCCTCAGGACTCGAGAACGACGCAATAAACGCTGTAAGCGGAGCTGCCTTTGACGTGGTGAGGGTCAGGCTCCAGAACGCCTCGTTCCACGTGAGGATCACCGCCAAGAGGCTGGTGGAAACGATACCGGGCATCGATAGCGGCAGCAGCAGGTTATAGACCTCACGCAGCGGCCCTGCCCCGTCCATGCGTCCCGCTTCCAGTACTTCGCGCGGCACTTCCTTGAAGAAGGTGTAGAGCATCCAGACCACCACAGGCAGAATGCCCAATGCGTCCACCAGCACGAGTCCCACACGCGTATCCAGCAGGCCGGCATCGCGAAACAGCAGGTAGACCGGCACCAGTACGCCGACGGAGGGCATCATCTTGGTCGACAGCATCCACAGCAGCGTTCCACGCGTGCGGGGCGTGGGCAGGAAGGCCATGGCGTATGCTGCAGGTATCGCGAGTAGTAACGCCAGCAGTGTGGAACCGAAAGACACGATCACGCTGTTCCAAGCAAAGTGCAGATACTTCGCCCGCTCCTGCACCGCGACATAGTTAGTGAGCGACAGGTGCGCAAAGAGATGCGGCACGCGCGAGATTGCTTCGGTCTCGCTTTTGAAGCTGGTGAGCACCATCCAGATCACCGGAAAGGCAATAACCAATGCAACAATCCAGCCCAGCACGGTCAGCAGCAGCTTGCGCAATATAGGGGTCATGGCCATGGTCTCTGCTTTACGTATCCAGGTTGCGCGCGAATGATCGCAGGAGAAAGAAGGCCAAAACATTGGCAAGCACAATGGCCAGCAGCCCCGCGACGGCGGCTCCGCCGATGTCGTACTCCATCAACACATAGCGGTAGATCAGGAAGGATAGATTGGTCGAAGCAAATCCGGGTCCACCCGAACTGGTCACGTAGATTTCTGCAAAGATACCGAGGATGAAGATGGTTTCGATCATCGTTGTAGCCGCGACGGCGCGGCCAAGGTGCGGCCAGATGATGTAGCGGAACATGGCAATGGGCCCGGCCCCATCCATGCGCGCGGCCTCTTTGCGTTCCGCATCAAGCGATTGGATGGCGGTCAGCAGGGTGAGCACAGCGAAAGGCAGCCACTCCCACGAAACGATGATGATGATCGAGGTAAGCGGTGCAACGGCGAACCAGTCGATCGGCTTCAGACCGACCGAACGCATCAGGAAGGCAAGAAAGCCGTTATCCGGATGCATCATCATGTTTTTCCAGAGCAGGGCACTCACGGTCGGCATCACGAAAAACGGTGCCAGCATCAGCACACGGGCGAAGCCGCGGCCGTAGAACTCCTGATCAAGAAGAAGTGCAATCAAGGTACCCACGCCGATCGTGATGACCAGCACCGAACCAAGCAGCAGAACGGTGTTCCACACCGCCATGCCAAGGCCGGGATCGCTGAATAGATAGCGGTAATTGCCGAGCCCATCGAAGCCGGTGTGGCCAGGGTTCATCAGGTTGTAGCGCCGAAACGAAAACCACAGCGTGACGATCAGCGGCAGCACGGACCAGAGCAGCAGCAACACGACGGCAGGTAGCGTAAGCAGGCGAGCACGAGGGCTGCTGCTCCGCTGCTGCAGGCCAAGCGCCTCCGCTGTGTTGGCTTGAGCCGTTGTCATGCTTAGCGCTCTACCCCCATGCGCTGTACGACGCGCTGTGTCGCGGCTTGGGCCTTATGCAATCCGTCATCCAGTGTCATGTTGCCCACCAGTACAGCGGCAATGAGCTGCCCTACCTGATTGCCGATCGTCGGGAATGCCGGCAGAACGATGCACTGAATACCGGTGTAGGGCACGGGCTTGAGCGTAGGTGAGAGCGGGTCCGCAGCCAGAATCGAACGGTAGACCAGGCCGGCGAAGGGTGCGCTGACCAGGTATTGCGGTTGCTCATAGGTAGAGTGGCGCGTTCCCGGCGGCACCGCGGGCCAGCCATATCGGTCCGCGACCAGGCGAATGTATTCCTTCGATGTTGCCCATTGCACAAAGGCCGCGGCTGCCTCCGGATGACGCGTTGCGGACGGCACGCCTAAACCCCAGAACCAGAGCCACTGCGCGCCGCGCGGCGTAACGGCCGTAGGCGCGGGCGCAAAGCCGACGGTATTCGCCACCAGGGATTGCTTGGAGTCGGAGAGCGTGCCGGCCGCGACCGTTGCGTCGATCCACATGCCGCAGCGGCCATTCTCAAAGAGCGTCAGCGACTCGTTAAAGCCGTTGGAACTGCTGCCCGGTGGACCATACTTCTGCAGTAAATCCACGTACGTCGAGATGGCGTTGTGCCACTCCGGCGAGTCGAGTTGCGGACTCCAGCCCTCGTCGAACCACCGGCCGCCAAAGGTATTCACCACTGTAGAGACGAAGGCCATGTTCTCACCCCAGCCGGGCTTGCCGCGCAGGCACACGCCGTACGTACCCTTGGCCGGGTTATGCAGCGCCTTCGCAAAGCGCGCGATGTCCTGGTATGTCGGCTGCGCAGGCATGTGCAGCCCCGCTGCCGCGAACAGATCCTTGCGATAGTAGGTGAGGGAACTCTCGGCGTAGAACGGCAGCGCATACAGGTGGCCTCGATCTGACGCCGCATCCCGAATCGGCTTCAGCAGGTCATCCACCTCGTAAGCCGGCGCCAGCCTGCCTTCCAGCGGCAATAGCCACCCACGCCTGCCCCAAATCGGAGCCTCCAGTGGACCAATGGTGACGACGTCGTACTGCCCGCCGTGCGTCGCCGCATCTGTCGTGGTCTTCTGCCGAAGGATGTTCTCTTCCAGCACCACCCAGTCAAGCTTGATGTCGGGATGTTGCCGCTCAAACTCCGCGGAAAGGCGCTGCATGACCACCATGTCGCCGTTGTTTACAGTTGCAATCGTAAGAATTGTCTGCGCCCGCGTGGCAGGTGCGCAAAGGTACAGGGCTGCCAACAACGCACCGAGCACTCGGTCCAAATGCCTGAACACTCTCACCTCTTACAAGAAGCCACGTTGGCGCACGCAGCACACCAACCTCGGAGACTTGCTGAGAGCCTACCACGCAAAAATTCATGTTCCATTGGCACTGCTTGGTGGGCGCCCAACTGGCGACGCAATCATCTTGTTGTTGTTTGTTACTCGGCGGTGCAGCTGAATGGGCTAGGCGATTCAGCTGCAACTGTTCCGTGCCGCCTGCCGCAAGCGCTCAGCCGTTTGCGGGCACGTCGCTCATAGTCCATTTGACAGTACAACCCGCTCTGTTCGGGCTGAAGGTCAATGTCCCGAGATGTTCAGCTTGGTTGCTACTGTGCGCACGGACGAATCAGGCCCTGCACCCCAAATCGATTTCAGCTCGTCGATGTCAAGGTGGTCCAGCATGGTGCCTGTACCTTGAAGCCAAAAGCCGAGACCGGCTCGGCTGTTTGGGGCGGCAAGCTCGCGTACGATGTAGCGGCGGCCACCATCAATAAAGATTTCTGCGACCGCCTTGTCAATCAACAGCCGGATGGAGCCGCGGCCCTGCGGTAAATCTGTTGCACGGAGGTTGAGTAAATCTGCCCCTTGATACCGAAGTGTCAGCGCCCCATCGGGTGGCAGGGTAACGTCCATCTTGACGTCGAGTGGGCCGGGTGCGACGGTACGCAACTTCACTTCGACGTCAGCAGCCGTCAGTCTGCTCCAGGTGTGGTGGTGAGTATGAAGGAGGCCCATCTCCTGAATCGGACTGGCGACCATGCGAAGTCCGTCCGAGGTAGTGATGAGTCGAAACTCGGTGGGAAACAGCATCATCTGGGTAAAAGGCATGTCTTGCTCCCATATGCGTCCCCAGGCCATTTGGATCCGGCGACCGCCGGGTATCTCGGCGAAGGATTGCGCGGCATAGAGGAGATCTGAGCCCCTTGCATTCTTACCTTCGGCGTAGTGAAGCTCGGCGCTTTCCGGCGTAAAGGTCATCCCATCAAACGTTCCGATGTAGTAGGCCGACGAGCCTCCATGGAGGATCCATTTCGTCGTCTCTCGATTACCGTCGACGGGCAATTCGAACAGATCGGGGCACTCGTAAAGGCCCTTGAGATGGCTTGTGCGAATCCAGTGTTTTAACTCGCTCGAGTTGAAGATGGACAATCCGTCCTTCTCAAAGAGAACCATTACCCAGCGCTGCGTGGGGGCGTACCAGAAGACGTGCGGGTCGCGAGTGTCTTTGCTGCCAACCTCTTCGTTGGTATCCAGTATGGGATTACCCTCGTAGCGATTAAAGCTAATGCCGCCGTCGGTGCTATAGGCAAGGGATTGGACCTGCTTCTTCGTGCTGCGGTCATAGGCAGTGTAGACAAGTACGAGCGCATCTTTGCCGAAGCCAGCGTCGTTGCGATGGTCGATGAGGGAGGAGCCCGACCAGGGAGAGCCGAGACGGTCGAGCATCAGGGCGGGAGGAAGCTCGTTCCAGTGAACTAGGTCTTTGCTGGTTGCATGTCCCCAGTACATAAAGCCGGTATCCCACTCATCGCCGAAAGGAAAAGACTGCCAGAAGAGGTGATACTGGCCTTTGTATAAGATCGGTCCGTTCACATCGTTTGTCCATCCACGTCTCGAGGTGAA
>CALMOM010000140.1:12324-26226 GCA_937873305.1 uncultured Terriglobus sp. | reverse complement strand
GGCGCCCTTTCGGGGGCCCCCGACCCCGTTGCTGTTGCGCAAACATCTTCTGCGCCGTATCTGACTGCGCTGCATGCGCATGACCGGCTATCGCAGCTGAGGATAGGCCTTCAGCAGAGCCAGGTTGTACGCGTCTTGTGCGGCCCGGTAGGCGGTGGCGAGTGCAGAGTTCGGACGGGCGATCTGCGTCTCGTTCAGCCGGACCAGCCGCGCCGTGAGCTGCTCAAAGGTCTTCGCTGCACCGGTCGCGTGACCGTAGGCATACATCGCCTGGATGGCAGCGCCGAGGCAGCCCGCTTCTTCCTCGGTCGGCACCTGGATGGTGGCACCCGTGGCGTCGGCTACCAACTGCCGCCATGCGGCAGAGCGTGCACCGCCCCCAATGATGAGAATCGTCTCTGCGCGCTTGCCTTCCAGGATCAGCGTGAGGCCGTTCAGGATGCCGAATGTAACCCCTTCGATGATGGCGCGGATGAGGTTGTCGGAGGTCCAGTTGGTAGCGGCCACGCCCACGATGCTGCCGCGTGCCTCTGGCAGATCTGGCGCGCGCTCACCGTTCAGAAAAGGGAGAAAGATCAGGCCACCTGCGCCGGGCTGTGTGGCGGCAAGGGCGGCTTCAATGTCGTGGACGCTCTTGCCGAGCAGCTGCAAGGTCTGCGTCACCACATTGGTGGCGTTCATGGTGCACACCAGCGGCAGCCACCCGCCGGTCGACGAGCAGAACGGGGCCACGCTGCCGGTGCTGTCGTGCGCGGGAGCATTACGAAAGCTGTAGACCGTGGAAGAGGTGCCCAGGCTAAACGTGACCACGCCTTCCCGTACGTTGCCGGTGCCGATGGCTCCCATCATGTTGTCGCCGCCGCCAACAGCGACCAGGCAGCCGGGTGCGAAGCCAAGATCCCTGGCCCGCTCCGGTAGCACGGTGCCGACAGCCTCCTCTGACCGCAGCAAGGGCGGCAGCGAAGAAAAAAGTTGACCGGTCCCGCCGTCAATGGCGTCGAGCACCTTGCGAATCCAGGTACGGCTGCGAGGATCGAAATATCCGGTGCCTGATGCGTCGCCATACTCTGCGGCGACGCGGCCCGTGAGCCAGAAGTTCAGGTACTCATGCGGAAGCAGGATGTGGCGAACTCGCGCAAAATTTTGCGGCTCATATTCTTTTAGCCAGAGCAGCTTCGACGCAGTGTAGCCCGTGAGCGGCAGGATGCCGAGCCGCTGCAATGCGCTTTGCCTCCCGCCAAACTGTTCGACAAGCGCCGCGTTCTGCGGGGCTGTTTCCGTGTCGTTCCACAGCTTTGCTGGGCGAATCACGTCCATGTGCTCGTCCAGCACAATTAAGCCGTGTTGTTGACCGCTAACCGCAAGCGCCTCTACATCGGTCGTACCGGCCTGTGCCACGGCCGCACGCACGGAGGTGCGCAGAGCATCTACCCACCACCTTGGCTCTTGCTCACGAGCCCCGCTGGTACGTTCGACGAGATCGTGCCCGGCATAGCCACGCCCCAGTACGTTGCCGTTGGCGCTCAACAGCAGCGCCTTTGTCCCCTGTGTGCCGCAATCGATGCCTAGAAACATAGCGCCATGCCTGCTTACAACGACACTTCCGGAATGGCGCGCGCCATGTCCGTCTCAACCGAAAGCGGTGTGGTGGCCGGTGCGTCGCCATCGGCCTCGGTGTCTTTAAAGAAGGCAAGGAAGAGTAGTAGCACCACAGCGGAGCAGACCGCGCCCACGATCCAGATCCCACGCCAGTTGTGCTCGGTCGAGCCGTCCGGCAGCACCCTGGCGAAGCGGTCCACGGTAACGCCACTCAGCCACGAGCCCAGCAACATGCCCGCACCGTAGGTGATGAGGGTGATCAGTCCCTGCGCCGCCGAGCGATACGCCTGCGGTGCCTTGCGGTCAGTATAAATCTGGCCCGTGACGAAGAAGAAGTCATAGCAGATACCGTGCAAGAGGATGCCCAGCCACAGCATCCACACGCCCGGCCCTGGGTTGCCGTAGGCGAAGAAGACGTACCGCAACACCCACGCGCCCATGCCCGCCACCAGCATCCACTTGACGCCCAGGCGACGGAAAAAGAACGGGATCAGCAGCATGCATCCCAGTTCTGACATCTGCCCGCCGGTCATCTTGCCCGCGGCGTTGTTTACCTGCAGTTGATTTAGGAACAGGTTAGTAAAGGCGTAGTAGAACTGCAGCGGCACGCAGATGAGGAACGACGCGATCGCAAAAATAAGAAAGCCGCGGTCGCGGAACATGCGCCGTACTTCCATAGGAAACAGCGTGCCCAGCGAGAATGTTTCTTTCGCCTCGGGCGGCGTGTGCGGCAGCAGCAGCGAATACAGCGCCAGGATGACGGAAGCTCCGGCGGCCAGCCGCAGGGGCAGCGCCGTGGCATCAGCCCGCATGTGGCCGACGATCAGGCCCGCGCAAATCCAGCCGATGGTACCCAGCACACGGATGGGTGCGAACTCCGTCTTGGAGTCCTTGATCTGGCGAAACGCAATGACGTTGGCCAGCCCCAACGTAGGCATGTACACGACAGAGTAGAGCAGCACCAGCAGGTAGATGGGGCCGAACCGCGTCTGCAGCGAGGCGAAGTACAGCAGGATCGCGCCCAAAAAGTGCAGCACCGAAAGCATGTACTGTGCAGGCAGAAGGTTGTCTGCAACCCAGCCCGCGGCAAATGGCGAGATGATGGCGCCAATCGCGGTGGTACCGGCAATCAGGCCGATTTCGCTGCCGCTGAAGTGCAGCGTCTGTCCGACCCAGGTGCCGATGGTGACGTACCACGCGCCCCAGATGAAGAACTCCAAAAACATCATCAGGGAGAGTTTTGCCTTTGTCATGCTCTGTTCATCCTCTGTGCTGGCGCGGCAGCGAGAGCGCCGTGCGACCAAGAGTAACGGTTCCGCCCAACTCTGCGCCAGTGCGGGCGGTTCTGCGTCGTCGCGCGTGCCCTGTCCATCCTCGCGCCCCGCCCCTGCATCCATGCTTGTAGCCCACACCAACAAGGAAGCTGAGTGCCGATGCGCCGTACCGTTCTGCCCGGAAGACCCTATCCCCTGGGAGCCACGCCCCGCACCAAGGGCACCAATTTTGCCCTCTTTTCTGAGAACGCCACCGCGGTGGAAGTCTGCTTCTTCGACGAAGAGGGCAATGAGACCGACTGCGCCTCGCTGACCGAGCGTACGGCGTTCGTCTGGCACGGCTTGGTGCGCGACATCAAGCCAGGTCAGCGTTATGGCTATCGCGTGGACGGCCCCTGGGAGCCGCAGAGCGGCCACCGCTTCAACAAGCACAAGCTGCTGGTCGATCCGTATGCCAAGGCCATCACGGGCGAAGTCGATTACAAGCAGCCCATCTTTCCGTACGACGTGACCAGCGGTGACGACACAAAATTCGATGAGCAGGACTCTGCCGCGGGCGTGCCGAAAAGCATCGTTGTCGATCCCAAGTTCGACTGGACGGGCGATTGCCCGCCAGACACGCAGCTTGCCGACTCGGTGATTTACGAGATCAGCGTGCGTGGCTTCAGCGAGCGGAATGACTTTGTGCCGAAGGAGCTGCGCGGTACCTATGCCGGCCTGGCGTCCGAGGCAAGCATCAAGTACCTCAAGCAGCTTGGCATCACCGCGGTGGAACTGTTGCCGGTGCACCACTTCATCGACGAGGGTCACCTGGTCGACCGCGGCCTGCATGATTACTGGGGCTACAACACGCTCAGCTACTTCGCTCCCATGGCACGCTTTTCCTCCTCGGGCACGGCCGGCGAGCAGGTGCGCGAGTTCAAGGAGATGGTCAAGACGCTTCACCAGGCGGGTATCGAGGTCATCCTCGACGTGGTGTACAACCACACCTGCGAAGGCAACCAGATGGGGCCGGTGTTGTCGATGAAGGGCATCGACAATGTCACGTACTACCGCCGCGTGCCGGGCGACGCACGTCACTATATGGATTACACCGGCACTGGCAACACGCTGAACGTCAGCAACCCGCAAGTGCTGAAGCTGGTCATGGATTCGCTCCGCTACTGGGTAACGGAGATGCACGTAGACGGCTTCCGCTTTGACCTGGCCAGCACGCTGGCGCGCGATGAAGAGGGTGTGCAAAAGCTGTCCAGCTTCTTCACCGTCATCCACCAGGATCCGGTTTTGCAGACGGTCAAGCTCATCGCAGAGCCATGGGATGTTGGTGCGGGTGGCTACCAGGTGGGCAACTTTCCAGTGCTGTGGGCAGAGTGGAACGGCAAGTACCGTGACACGGTGCGTCGCTTCTGGAAGGGTGACAGCGGCCTGCTGTCAGACTTCGCCTATCGCATCACCGGGTCCAGCGACCTGTACCAGAGTGACGGGCGTAAGCCGAATGCGTCCATCAATTTCATCACTGCGCACGACGGTTTCACGCTGTGCGACCTGGTGAGCTACAACGAGAAGCACAACGAAAACAACGGCGATAACACCCCGGACGGTGCCGACGGCAACGATAGCTGGAACATGGGCGCGGAAGGGCCAACGGACGACCCGGCCATCAACGAACTGCGGGAGCGGCAAACCCGCAACTTCCTGACCACGCTGATCCTGTCGCAGGGCGTGCCCATGCTTTGCGGTGGGGACGAGGTGGCGCGCTCGCAGCGCGGCAACAACAACGGTTATTGCCAAGACAACGAGATCACCTGGTACGACTGGAAGCTGGACCCGCCGCGCCAGCGCCTGATGGAGTTCACCGGCAAGCTGGTGAAGCTGCGCTGCAAGCACCCAAACCTGCGTCGCCATAAGTTCTTTCAGGACCGTACGGTGCGCGGCTCTGTAGTGCACGACATCGCTTGGTTTGGGACGGATGGCAACGAATTTCCTGATGGAGACTGGGAGGCCGGGTGGAAGAATTCGCTGGCCTTTCTGCTGAATGGCAAGACGCTGGGTACGGTCAACGGTGACGGCCAGCCAATTACCGACGACAGCTTTCTGTTGATGGTGAATGCAGCAGCAGAGGGTGTGGAGTTCACGCTGCCCAAGGCGCCTGCGGAGACGCCGTGGATCCAGGTGCTTGACACGCAAAACATCGACGATCCGTTTGCCGAGCAGGAGATCGCCGACAAAGTGATCGTGGGCGGCAGGTCGATGCGGGTCTTTCGCGACGGCAAGGTGTAGCTGGCAGTTTCACGACGACAAAAACATCTTCCCGTCACTTCTTTGCGTGGCGGGGAGATGTTTTCGTCTATGCTGTTGCTACGCCGAATCAGCCGCAACTTGCGGCACCTATTTGTACCCGCGATGTTCGTTAGCTTTCCTAAGTAGGGGCAGTCAGTGGCAGCATCGAAGCACGCAGTGCGCGCACGTGTCGGCACAGTCTCGCTCTACCTGGGCGCGCTGCTGCTGGTGGTGTGGCTTGTGTCCACGGCGCTTGGCCGCTTACTGGCGCATAGGGACGTTGTCCGGTTTCAAGCGGCACACCCGGAGACTGTTGCGTGGGCACCGGGCCGTGTACGTGCCTACCAGCGTGCCTTGCACGTGATGCTGCCCACTCCCGCCGCTGTGCTGCGCATCCCTTCCGCTGGTATGGAGGTGCCGGTGGTTGAGGGCACCTCACCGACAGTCATGGACCGGGCGGCCGGACACCTCCCCGGAACCGCCGAGCCTGGCAGCCGTGGCAATGTGGTGCTTGCAAGTCACCGCGACGGCTTTTTTCGTCGGCTTAAGAATGTTGCCGTGGGCGACCAGATTCAACTGGCGCGTTCTGGAGGTCTGGACACGTACCGCGTGGACACGCTGCGGGTGGTGGAGCGGACCGACACTGCCGCACTGCAGCCCACCGGTCAGCCAGTGCTGACGCTGGTGACCTGTTACCCCTTCTTTTACATCGGCCCGGCACCGCAGCGGTATGTCGTACGTGCCTCGCTGGTGTCGTCCTCTTCGCAACCTGATCTATAACAACCACCGGAATAAGGAGCCGCAATGCGTCGTATTTCTGCCCGTCCCATGTGCCTCTTCGTACTTGGTGCCAGCGCTCTGACGCTTGCTCCGCTGACCTCCTTCGCCGCTGCACCCGCAGGCAGCACCGTGGTCTATGTTGCCGGTGACAACCTGGTGGTGAACCGCGCCAGCGACGGCATTACCTATAGCTACAAAGTGACGCCTGCCACGCAGGTTGCAACCAGCGGTGGCAATGTCGCCATCTCTGGCCTGAAGCCAGGAACCGTCCTTACCGGCACGCCTGCAGGGTCGGGCAGGCCGGTGGACGACGCCAGCGTCGTCAGCGGCAAGGTGGTAAGCGTGAGCCCGCCCAACGGCCTGGTGGTGAGCGTTTCTGGTGAAACTAAGCAGATCGTTTTGCCATCTGGCTCGGTGATGGATAGCGGCAAGGACATACCGGTGGCTCAAGTCAAGGCGGGCGACGAGGTGCAGCTGACCGTGGTTGCAGTACGTGCCGAGGGTGACAACCGCCCGCTCAGCGTCATCAAGGCACCGCCGCTGCATGGATCGCTGGCGCTGTTCATGGAGCCTAACCTTGAGATGCCGGACTCTGGCTCGAATTTGCCGCTCTACGGCGTCGCCGGAGCAGCCCTGCTGGCTCTAGGTGCCGGGCTGAAGATGCGCAGGCGCACCTAGTCCTTAGGCCGCAAGGTATCTCGGGTTGGCGTTGCAAGTTGCATTGGTACAGCAGGGTGATTGGCAGTCCAATCCGGAGGAGAGTTCAAGCGCTGAGCAGCGTGTGAACCATGCTGCTCGCTGCTTTAAGCAGCGCAGTCCCTCCATTGGCGTGGACGTAGTTGCGTTGTGCTACTTCGATGTCGCTGCTCTTATGGATTGAGAACGTCACAAGGCCACCGGCTTGCTGCGGAGTCGCAGGCGTGGAGCGCACCTGCTCCGATACAAGCTGCCCATTCTGCACACGCTGGCGCGCCGCCAGGAGGTTGTCAGGCATGTTGGCCAGGTCCCACAGCAGACGCAGTGCCTCCACGCCGCGGCAGTTCACGGCGGGCAGCCCGTCGGGTTGAGCCGCGTAAATCGCCGGTGCCGTCCAGATCGTCCTATTCCCGGACGCCCAGGTCAGCCGATTGGTGACAAGGAGGGCGTCTCTTAGGTTGTGAAGTTCTGCCGCAATAACCCTGCACTCAGCCGGGCCGCCGATTTCGTGACATAGCCGTTCCACGTGTCCGCTATGTGCTGTTCCGCGATGCCTGCTTCATTGTTTCGCACTGCTAGGTACTCCACCTGAGCCAATGGCTTACGAAAATTGCGGGGCCAGGCCGTGGGCAGGTTTCGGTAAATTCGTCAGCCACGAAATCGACAAGGACGAGGGCATCGTCAGGGCTGTGTATCGAAGCGGCTAGGTCATTCAGGCGCGTCGCTTCGCATAGACGCTGTTTGGCTGACCACACGGCGCGCTGGTGCCTGTCCATGCCAAAGCAGCCAGTCAACGTGACGGGCAGCAGTGACATCGCTTGGACCAGGTGACGGCGAAGCATAGGATCTCCTGGTGTGCTGCTGGCGTGTCTGCGGCTATGCTGGGTGCTATGCACGAAGAGGATATCGCAACCATCCACCGCCAGGAAGCAGCGTTGCATCTGACCTCTTTCTCAAAAAGTTTGGCGTGGCAGATCGGGTCGCTGGCGCGTGGGCTGGCGGTGGAGCGTGGCTACGGCATTGCGGTCGAAATTGTTGCCGCAGGTGTGCCGGTGTTTACCACACTGATGGAAGGGACCGTGCCCGGCACGGTGCGGTGGCTGCGTCGCAAGGCGGCCACGGTCGCGCTCTTCGACCGCAGCAGCTACGCCATCTGGCTGCAATTGCAGAGCAAAGGGCAGACGCTGGCCGGTCGACACGCGCTTTCGGACGCTGAGTTCGCCGCAGACGGCGGTGGGTTTCCGCTGAGGGTAGCGGGTGCAGGATTTGTGGGAAGCCTGACTATTTCCGGGTTGGATATGCGTGCGGACCACGAGTTCGCGGTGGAAGTGCTTTGCCGGCATCTGGGCAGGGATTACGGAGCGTTGGCTTTGGCTGCGCCTTTCACGTCGGCGTAACACATGTTGCGTGTCATCCTGAGCGCTGCGAAGGATCCCGAGGAGGCTGTGATTGCCACCACGCTGGTAGCTTTCTTCGCTGGGAAACCTTCGACCACGGCGGTTGGCCTCGCATCGCAGGGATCCTTCGCAGCGCTCAGGATGACGGGCGGTTAGGACGAGACAGTGCGGACGTGACAACGTAAGAAGGCCACCCCTATGCTTTGGGAATGAGTTCCACGCTGTACGCGATTGCTCCGCTGCCGCCCTCGTCCCACGGATACCCGGTTGACACCTTTGACGAGGCAGCCGCGTTGGAAGCTGAGCTGCGTCGCGTGGTCACTGGCGAGGTGCGGTTCGACCGCGGCACGCGCGCGCTCTACGCGACCGATTCTTCCAATTACCGGCAGGTGCCCATCGGTGTGGTGCTGCCGCGCACGCGCGAAGACGTGATCAACACAGTGGCCGTGTGCCGCCGGTTTGACGCGCCGCTGTTGTCACGTGGTGCGGGTACGTCGCTGGCGGGGCAGTGCTGCAACGTGGCCGTGGTGCTGGACTTTTCGAGGTACATGAACGCCGTTCTGGAGGTGAACCCGGCAGAGCAGTGGGCGCGCGTGGAGCCGGGCATCGTGCTAGACACGCTGCAGTTCCACCTGAAGCAGCACGGCCTGTTTTTTGCGCCAGACCCAGCCACGCACTCGCACTGCACGCTGGGCGGCATGCTGGGCAACAACTCGTGCGGCTCGCACGCGTTGTACGGCGGCAAGACCGATGACAACACGCTGGAACTGGAAGTGCTGTTGTACGACGGCACCATCCTGACCGTGGGCCCGACGAGCGACGAGGAGTTGCACGGCATCATTGCCGGGGGTGGGCGGCGCGGCGAGATCTATGCGGGCCTGCTGCAACTGCGCGAGGAGTATGCGGGGCTGGTCCGTGAGTGCTTCCCAGATATTCCGCGCCGCGTCTCCGGCTACAACCTGGACGACTTGTTACCCGAAGGCGATTTCAACGTGGCGCGTGCGCTCGTCGGGTCTGAGGCGACGTGCGTCGTGGTGCTCTCGGCCAAGCTGCGGCTGATGCACCATCCCGGCCATCGCACGCTTGTAGTGGCGGGTTACCCCGACATTTTCCAGGCGGCGGATGCCGTGCCGTCCATCCTGCTGCACAAGCCCATTGCGCTCGAGGGCATTGACCGCAAGCTGGTCCGGCAAATGCAGGCCAAAGCCATGATGGCTGACAACATTGCGCTGCTGCCGCCCGGCAATGGTTGGCTGTACGTGGAATTTGGGGCAGATACGGTGAAGCAGTCCCAAATGCAGGCGGAGGCGTTTGCAGCGTCACTCCCCGCAGGTGTGCATCGGCAGGTGCTGGTTGCGTCCGCCGACCAGAAGAAGCTCTGGGAGGTGCGTGAATCGGCCCTTGGTGCCACCGCCATCTCGCCCGGTGAGGGGATGCGCTCCGAGGGTTGGGAAGACCACGCCGTTGCGCCGGAGCAGCTGGGTGCATACCTGCGCGGCTTTCAGGCGCTGCTGGACGAGTTCGGCTACACCACTGCCTATTACGGCCATTTCGGCCAGGCGTGCGTGCACGTGCGCATCGACTTCGACCTGCGCAGCGAGCCGGGCATCCGGCACTTCCGCGCCTTTCTGGACCGCGCCGCAGACCTGGTGGTGGCGCACGGCGGCTCGCTCTCGGGCGAGCATGGCGATGGACAGGCGCGCGGCGCGCTGCTGGAACGCATGTACGGACCGGAGTTGATCCACGCCTTTGAGCGCTTCAAGGACCTGTGGGACCCTGCGGGCAGGATGAACCCGGGCAAGCTGGTGCGCGCGCGGCAGCCGCACGCCGACCTGCGCTTTGGCGCGGACTACTCCCCGGCGCAGCCGGAGACGCACTTCAGCTTTACCCGCGACAACGGCTCGCTGGCGCAGGCGGTGGAGCGCTGCGTGGGCGTGGGCAAGTGCCGCAAGGAAGACGCGGGCACCATGTGCCCCAGCTACATGGCCACGCGTGACGAGCGGCACAGCACCCGTGGCCGCGCACACGCGCTGTGGGAGATGCTGCAGGGCGAAGTCGTCGGCCATCGCCCCGCGGCGGCTTCGAAGGCCGACGCAGACGCTGCCATGTGGAACGACGAGGCCGTAAAGGAAACACTGGACCTGTGCCTCAGCTGCAAGGCCTGCAAATCGGAGTGTCCGGTCTCTGTAGACATGAGCACCTACAAGGCCGAGTTCATGTCGCACTACTACGAGCGGAACCGCAGGCCGCTGCACGCCTACGCCTTCGGCTACATCGACCAGCTTGCACGTCTGGGTGCGCTGTTTTCACCGGAGTTGTTGAATCTCGTGCTGAAGATTCCAGGTGTGGGTTTTGCAGGCAAGTGGCTGCTGGGCGTGGCGCAAGAGCGGACGATTCCGGAGTTTGCGCCGGTGCCGTTCACGCACACACTGCCGCGCCAGTATGACGGACAGGCAGAGGTGGTGCTGTGGCCCGACACCTTCAACAATTACTTCGACCCGCAGGCTGCATCCGCCGCACAACGCGTGCTGGAGCGCGCGGGCTTCCGCGTCCACGTGCCGCGTGAGCATGTGTGCTGCGGGCGTCCGTTGTACGACTTCGGCTTCCTCGAAGAGGCGAAGCGTTACATGCTGCGCAACGTGGAGCGCGTGGGCTGGGCCATTGATGCGGGATTGCCCGTGGTCGTGCTGGAGCCGAGCTGCGCTTCCGTCTTTCGCGATGACGCGCCCGACCTCCTACCGGGCAACGCACGCTTGCAAAAGCTGGCGAAGCAGACGTTCCTGCTGTCGGAGTTCCTCGAGCAGTTCGCGCCCGATTGGCAGCCGCCGCAGTGGCCGGTAGAGGCGCTGGTACAGGGTCACTGCCACCACAAGGCGCTCATGAAGATGACCGCCGAAGAAGGCCTGCTGCGCCGCATGGGCGCAAAGGCTACCGTGCTGGATGCCGGTTGCTGCGGCATGGCGGGTCCCTTCGGCTTCGAGGCCGACAAGTACGAGGTCTCGCAGACGCTGGCAAACCGCAGGCTTGTGCCCGCGGTGCAGGCTGCGCCCTCGCACGCCGCGATCCTTGCCGACGGTTTTTCCTGCCGGGAGGCGGTCAAGCAGAACTCGCACCGTGAGGGCATCCACCTGGCCGAGTTGCTCGACCTGGGCAGCCGCCCTGACCGCGACAGTGCCGCGCCTGAGGTGCTGGCACGCGCGCCGCTGCACGCAGGCTGCAGAAAGGCACGCATGCGGATCGCGTTTGGCGCACTGGCCTTAGCGCTATGCGGGATCGCCCTCCTGCGCAGAAGGCGTCGGTAAAGTCAACCCTTCGTCGTCTGAGACATGGGGCAGCCATCGTGTACGCGCACTGGCCACCCGTGCTTGACGTCTTCGCGCAACGGTCGACGAAGCTGGACAGGTGCTGTTACCTTTCTGAGGACAAGTCACACCGTGGGGAGCGCACTATGACCATTTGGACCAAACGAACTCTTATGCCCGTGCTGTCAGCCGCTGCGCTCACCCTCTCCTGTATGGCACAGCAGAGTTCGCCTGCCACCATGTCGGTGCAGGACATTCGCGCAAACACGCTGCCAGGGCCGCCGCGTCCACAGAGCATCAAGGATGGCGTACAGATCCAGAAGCCCAACCTGGACGACTACGTGGCCATGCTGGACGCCCTGCCCGCGACCGCGCCGGCCAGGCCAAAGCAGGCACGCCGCGTGCTGGTTCTCGCGCATGCGGCGGGGTTTTATCACTCCTCCATTCCGCTGGCCGCGGACACCGTAAAGGAGATGGGCATAAAGACCGGCGCGTACACCGCCGACATCACCTACGACGCGGCGGACATCAATGCGGCCAATCTTGAAAAGTACGACGCCATCTTCCTCGACAGCACGACCCTGGGCTTTCTCGACGACCCCAAGGACCCAAGCGCGCTGGACGCACGCAAGAAGGCGCTGCTGGACTTCGTACGTAACGGCAAGGGCCTGGCCGGCATTCACGCCGCGGGTGACGCCTACCACACGGTTCCAGCGCGCGAGTCGAGCGAAAAGCCGGTCGGCACCTGGCCAGAGTTCGACATCATGATTGGCGGCTTCTTCAAGTTTCACTGGGTGTACCCGCAGCCCATCACGGTCAAGATCGACGACCCGAAGAGCCCGCTGACGGCAGCCTTTCATGGGCGCGAGTTCACCATCCATGATGAGACCTACACCTTTGAGCAAGATTCATTCTCACGCAAGCGCGTCCACGTGCTCACCAGCATTGATTACGCCAAAATGAGCGATGCGGACAAGGCGCTGGAGCCTGCCGCGACCAAGCGCACCGACGGCGACTACGGCCTCAGCTGGATTCGGCACGAAGGCAAGGGCCGCGTCTTCTACGAGGCGCTAGGCCACAGCGAGCACGTGTACGCCATGACGCCGATCCTGGAGCATGTGCTGGCGGGCATTCAGTACGCGCTGGGTGATCTCCCTGCGGATGACAGCCCCAGCGTGAAGTAGCGTCGCTTCGAACCGGCAAAGAGCGTCCGCAAAGTTCGCTAAGTTCCCGCCAAGTGCGCGACGGTCCATCTGCGAAGTTCACAGCGGATCCTTTCCGGCGTACTTTGCGGAACCTTGGCGTACTTCGCGGACGCTCTTGCAACTTGTATAAGCGCTTATAGCTTTTCCAAATACCCTGTAATCTCCGGGCTAGTCCAAGCCTGCGAGCTGATGAACTTGCGGCGGATTACGCCGTTGCGGTCCACCACATAGGTCTCCGGCACCTTGACCGAGCCATACTTCAGGTTCGCCCCCTGTGACCCATCGCGCACGCTCAGCAGATTGATGTCGTACTGCTTAAGGAAGGCAGCATAGGCATCCGGGTCGTCGTCGATGGAGACGGCCAGCACCTGGATGTCCGGCCGCTCGCGCTGCAGCGCCTGCAGGCTGGGCAGTTCGTCAATGCACGGGGCGCACCACGTAGCCCAGAAATTGACCAACACGATTTTGCCGCGAAACTGGCTCAGGCGAATGGTTTGCGGGCCGTTGTGCACGGTAAAGTCCGGTGCGGCCTGTAACAGCTGCTGAGGATGATCGCCGCGGTTGCAGCCGGTAAGCAGGCCTACAAGCAGCAGGGCAGCCAGAAAGCGGATTGGTGCGCGGTACGTCACAGCTTCTATCATACGAAGCGGTATGGCTGAGCAGGAAGCACACCGCACAAAAGACACCGGGCCTGAGTTCACGCTGCGGCTGGACGGCAGCGCACCCGCCGGTCGCCACATCGCCCCCACGGTGAGTACCGACGCTGAGGAGATACCGTCCACGTATGAGCTAGCCGTGCTTATCCCGGCGCGCAACGAGGAGGGCAATCTGCCCGGCTGCCTGGACTCGCTGCTGCAGCAGTCAGAGCTCGGCTTCATGCTCGGTGAGCAGTGGCACATTGTCGTTGTGGACGATGGCTCGACTGATGGCACGCATGCCATCCTGGAACGCTACGCAGCAGAATACCCTGGTATTCACGCGATATGCGCAAAGGAGCTGACCCCGCGCCGCAACGGCTTTACCGGTAAAAATGCCGCGCTGTGGCTCGGTGCCGCCCAGCCGGTAGCGCAGACGGCAAAGTGGCTCTTGTTCACCGATGCGGACACGCTGCACGAGCCCGGCAGCACCCACCGCGCGGTGGTGGAGGCGGAGCGCCATGAGCTTGCGCTGCTGTCGTATTCGCCCCGGCAGATCGTGTCGAACGCCGTGCAGCGCGCGCTGCTGCCGCTCGTCTTTTCCGAGCTGGCCAGCACCTATCCTCCCAAGCGCGTGTCCGACCCGTCAGACCCCATCGCCGCAGCCAACGGTCAATTCCTGCTGGTGCGCCGGGAAGCGTACTTCGACGTAGGCGGCCACCAGGCCGTGGCCA
>CALMOM010000140.1:11813-12314 GCA_937873305.1 uncultured Terriglobus sp. | reverse complement strand
GCGGCTGCGGCGGGCCGGTAGCGCGCGGGGTCCCGGGGCGCGCCGCGGGGGCGGGCCCACGACTGTTGAAGCGGCGGCACGCCATTCGGCTGCGCTACGCGCCCGAGGCGGTGAGCGCGCGCATGTACCAGGGCGTCGCCGACATGGCGGAGGGCTGGACCAAAAACCTGGCATTGCTCTTCGGCAACCCGCTATTCCTGGCTGGCGGCACGCTTCTCAACTTTCTGCTGCTGCTGGGCCTGCCGCTGCTGCCGGTGCTGATGCCGAACCTGCAGTTCTGGCAGATGCTGGCCATCGGCCTGCTGTGGCTGCGGGTGCTGCTGCGCTACTTCACGCGGGTGGGCCGCTCGCACGCGCCATTCGCTGACCGCATCCTGTCGGTGCTGGCGCTGCCGCTGTTCGCTATTCTGCTGGCGGTGTCGTGGCAACGGGTGAAGGTGGCAAAATCGGTGACGTGGAAGGGCGGGGAGTACAGCGTGTGAACTGCAAGGTCCCTCCTGC
>CALMOM010000140.1:4481-11803 GCA_937873305.1 uncultured Terriglobus sp. | reverse complement strand
CAGAGCAGATCGCGGCGGGGAGAACTGCGCCATGTTTAAGCGTCAAGAACTCCGCTACGGCCTCTCGTCACTATGTGCGCAAACAACACCTCGCATCCAATGGCCTTTACCCATGCTGATCGAGTCGCATGAGCGCCGGTCAACATCAAATCGCCCATGCAGGAAACGCAAGTCGGTCAATCTCTCAAACAGCACGTGAATTGGGTGAGAACAAGCGTAGATAAGCCGGAAACTATCGTCCTTATCCACGGAGTTGGCCATGACCTTACTTATTGGGACCGGCAGATTGAAGCCCTGTGCGACGCATACAATGTTGTAGCGTTCGACTTTCCCGGTCATGGACGCTCCCCGGGAAAGCCGGAAGAGTGGTCTTTCGACTATGCGGCTGCTGTAGTCGCAACGTTGATTGAGGAAGTAAGCGCCACGCCTGTTCACCTCGTGGGGATCTCTTTTGGCGGAATGATCGCCCAGGTCACCACACTTGCACGGCCCGACCTGGTGCGCAGTTTGACGTTAATCGGGACCGCCTCCCGCTTCCCGGATGCGGTTCGAGCCGGCATGAGGACCCGGGCAGAGACGGTTCGTTCCAGCGGTATGGCTGCGATTGTGCAGTCGAGCCTGGAACGGTGGTTTACATCGGAGACAAGAATGAAACGTCCCGATATTATGGACCGTCTTACCAAAACCATGCTGGGGAATGATCCCGTGACTCACGCGGCTATATGGGACATTATGTCGGAACTAGATATCCATAGCAGGCTGGGTGAGGTTCGCTGCCCAACCCTGATTTTGGTGGGTGAGCATGATCCAATCACACCGCCAAGCGCCGCCCGCGATCTCTTGGATGCGATACCCAGCGCTGAGCTCCACATCATCCCGAATGCTTCACACATCATTACGGTTGAGGCGCCGAGCCAGATTAATGATGCTATGACTGCCTTTTTATCAGCTTGCAGCCCGGTGAGGCCTGTTTAGGCACCAGAGCTCCATAGTGTTCAAGACGGCTTTGCTGTCACTTACGTTAAGGATTGCTACCTAACAACCCGAGTACTGTGTCAGCAATGAAGGTTTACAGCTAACCAATGATTTTTCTCACGCGCAAGGCCGAGTTTTCTTCCGCGCACTTCTACCGCAATCCTGCGTGGAGTGACGAGCAGAACCGCGAGGCGTTCGGCAAGTGCGCCAATCCCAACGGCCACGGGCATAATTACACGCTGGAAGTGACGGTGGCGGGTGAGGTGAACCCCGCGACAGGCTTTGTAGTGGATCTCAAGCTGCTGAAAGACATCCTGGAGCGGGAGGTGGTCAGCGTCTATGACCATCGCCACCTGAACCATGAGGTGCCGGAGTTTGCGTTGGCAAATCCTACGACCGAAAATATCGCCGTGGCCATCTGGCGCAGGCTTGACGGCAAGGTGCCGAACGCCCGGCTGCACCGCGTGCGGGTGTACGAAATGGCGGACCTGTTCGCCGACTATTATGGCGAGTCGGCTGACCTGCTAGATAGAAATGCCACTGCGCTCAATGCGCAGACCGTGGCGTGAGCACGCCCGTGGTCCACTTCTCGCGGCGGTATCGCTTTTCCGCGTCGCACCGGCTGCACACGCCGGGCATGTCGGACGAGCAGAACCGCGCCACCTACGGCAAGTGCAATAACCCCTTCGGGCACGGCCACAATTATATGGTCGAGTTGACCCTTGCAGGCCCGGTGGCGGCTGACACCGGCTTTGTAGTGAGCCTGCCCGCGCTGGACGCACTTGCGCAGCGAGAGCTGCTGGACCGCTTCGACCACACGCATCTGAATGCCCACACTGCTTTCTCCGCGGACTTTCTACCGTCAACGGAAAACCTGGCGTTTGAGTTGCAGCGCATCTTTGCACGCGAGGTGCCGCTGCTCGACCCGACGGGGAGGCTGCGGCTCAGCAACATTCGCATTGAGGAAACAGGCAACAACAGCTTCGACCTGCCCAGCCAATCCGACGCACCCGAACGGACGCGCTGAACATCAGACAGCCAGAACGATGAATGACAGCCGACTGACCCACCACACCACCGTTGCCGAACCATCCGCCGCGCTAGATGGCGTTTCCACCGTAGAACTTTACCGTGAACTGCTGCGTCGCGCGGGCGAAGACCCTTCACGCGACGGCCTGCTGAAAACTCCAGAACGGATGGAGCGGGCGCTCGAGCATTTGACGCGCGGCTACCATCAAAGCCCTACTGAGATCCTGCAGGGCGCACTATTCGACGTGGATTACGAGGAGATGGTCATCGTTCGCGACATCGAGTTTTACTCGCTGTGTGAGCATCATATGCTGCCGTTTTTCGGCAAGGCGCACGTGGCGTATATTCCGCAGGGCAAGGTGATTGGCCTCAGCAAAGCGGCCCGGCTGGTTGACGTGTTTGCCCGCAGACTGCAGGTGCAGGAGCGCATGACGCGCCAAATTGCCGACGCGATTGTGGAGGCCATTCAACCGCAAGGGGTCGCCGTCATCCTGGAGGCACAGCACCTGTGCATGATGATGCGCGGCGTGGAGAAGCAGGGCAGCATGACCACCACCTCGTCCATGCTGGGGGTGTTTCGTGACCAGGCGCAGACGCGGAACGAATTCTTATCGCTGGTCCGGCGACCGTCTGCGCAGTAAGTTTCCGTATTTTGCGCAAGAGGGCGCAAGCCGCATGTTTCGGCCGCAAAGTGGTTGAGTTAGCGGGCAAAACGTGCAGTTGAAGTGCTTTAAGTACAACTCCGTATCTTTTTACGGTGCCATTTCGGCTGCGAAGTGTGCATGTTTTGTCGCTCAACTGCAAGCTTTTGTCACACTTTTGTGTGAACTGGGGCTGCAACAGCGCTGAACGGAGTCCGAGGCGCTCTTCCGCCGTTCGGGATGATGTAATCAGAAGCGCTGATGAACGGTCTTCTGATTTTTGACAAGCCCCCCGGTCTTACCTCGCACGATGTTGTTTCCCTGGTTCGCCGCGCCACTGGCGAGCGCTCCGTCGGCCACCTGGGCACGCTGGACCCCATGGCGACGGGCGTGCTGCCTCTGCTGCTGGGCAAGTGGACCCGGCTGGCCCAGTTCTTTGGGGCGGCTGAAAAATACTACGAGGGCACTGTCCGTTTTGGCTGGGCTACCGATACCTACGACGCCGAGGGCCAGGCCGCTGCTGAGCCGCAGCCGCTGACGGCTTCGCTCGACCAGTTGCGAGAGTTGGGCCTCCGCTTCCAGGGCACGCTGGACCAGGTGCCGCCCGTGTTTTCCGCCAAGAAGATCGGCGGTGTGCCTGCCTATAAGCTGGCGCGGGCCGGTAAAGAGGTGCCGGTAAAGCCGGCGCGCATCACCATCCACGGCTTTGAGTTGACCGGCCTTGAAGGCGAGTCGGCCAGCTTCACGATGCATGTGTCCGCGGGCGGCTACGTACGGTCCGTGGCGCATGAGTTGGGCCAGCTTGCAGGCTGCGGAGCGCACCTGAGTGTGTTGCGGCGCGTTCAGGCCGGGCCATTCCTCATTGCCGACGCGGTCACTAAAGACGGTCTGATTGCCGCAGCCAATGCAGGCAGCACTGCGAACCTACTGCTGCATCCCCGCCTCGTGCTACCAGAGCTGCCCGCCGTTACCGCAGACGAGGCCGCGCAGGGCAAGCTGCGCAATGGCATGGCCGTCAACCTGCCGGAGTTTTCGCAGGCATCTCTTATTCGGATATTTGGTCCAGGCCACCAGCTTCTAGGCATCGGCAAACGCGTGGCGGGCACGCTCATCCAGCCCTTTGTCAATCTGGCATAGCGTGGCATCGACCAGCGCCTGCCGTCTGCCCTCGTATTTGTTAACGAAAACCTTCAGGGTCCGTAGTTTATCTTCAGCGACTCTCTATGTTTACTGTGGCGCACCGGCGATATCCTGCTGACCAGGCTGCGGCGGTCCGGGAGTCGCCGCGATTTGTGTGTTCTGGAAAGTATTTAAAAGCCACCGCCCTCCTTCTTTGCTTAGCACGTAGGTGCTGCGTGACTCGCTGGGTGGCCCGTCACCTTGACTATCAAGATTGGTAGTGATGACGACGGCCACGTCAGGTCGAATGAAGCGGATTTTCTCAACGACTGTGTGTCTCTGAATCGTATGAAATGGTCCGGCTTGAAGCTTGGTCATGACTGCTACAAAGGGTTCCCGCCCTCTGACCCAACCTCCATTAAGGTTGATGTAGTCCGCATCCGCCACAGCGGTCTGCTGGTTGGTGAGTTGCTGAGCGCCATGATGGTTCCAGGCTGTATCCAGGTCGGCAAAGCGTTGCCGAATTGCCTGTTCGTCGCCTGGCCTTGGGCACGCAGTTTATTACCGCCGCGAGACAGAGCCAGACTACGAGCATTTGTTTGTTAGGCATACTAATCACTCTGGACGAAAGCCGTTGGACTTGGACCGAAAGTGAGGAGAGTCGTAACATGGCGGTCCACGAAGCTGCCGCGACCGGTGACGCCAAGCCGCAGTCTCGTTAGCGATGGCCGGACTGCTTCCGCTAAGGGCGTGACTTGTGACGTTACACCGACTTTCCCGGCGAATAGTAAGAACAGCCAGTTAGACCACATTTTCAGGTACCTGCTGCAGGCGAAGGCGTGGGTTGTTTGGTCCTCATCACCCAGGCAACCGAACGTTGCACGAATACCGTTCGGGAGACGGGAAGAAGCGTTACAACCATCACCACCATCAACGCAAACGGAACCCAAGTCGATGTGTGTACTCGCCGCAACGTCCAAAGGTCATAGACGATCAGCAGAACAGGCAGCGCCAAGTACACCCCAAATGTTCCCGCGATCTGATGATGCAGGAAGGGCCACCGATCGATTGCAGGCGCAATGATCGCCAGCGTGCTCAGAAGCATCAGCCTCTTGTGAGAGGCCGGCATCTTTCGTTCCAGCCATCCCCATGTGATAAAGGCTGCGAAGAGGAGCAATGGCTCCAGATCGCCCGTAAGTAGGATTGCCGGGGGGATTGGCGTTCCTGCCCTCCGCATGGAGTCAAACACTGTAAGCGTTCCAAAGATAACCATCAGGGGCGGCAGTACCAGCCCAAGCACGCCAAGCATGATGTGCCATCTAACGCGGCGGACTGTGACCAGCGCCGTCTGCACCAGGAGCAGCAGGATCCAGCAGACGAACAGTGCTCCATGTATGTGAACGAGTCGGCTTGGCAGTTTGGCCATCACCAGACCTGCCAGAAAATAGCTCTCGGCAAAGCCGTATACGACGACGGCAAGAACCAAGAGCGACATTGCGGAAAAAAAGATGTCATCCTTTCGGAGCACAGTGCGATAACGTGCCCTAGTCGTTGCCATCATGCCGTCTCACTCCCTCAAACGGCCACAGGCTAGCACTCTTGACGGAAAAGGTATCTAGGAAGTGCGCTCAAAAGAAGAAATTGTTGCCTGGTATCGGCCAGCAGTTTTGTGACCGCGATCTTGCATCATGTGCACTAGTCGGCTGGCTTCGCTCACCTCTGAATTAGGCGTGTCGAAGTGAGTGACACATCGAACCACTGCCGGCAGGTGTGCGCCATGTTCCTTGTAATTATTTTTTCAGCAACGGCTTAATCAAACCCATCACATTCCTGGCCACCTGGGTGCAGCCCTGGGCAGTGGGGTGGACGCCGTCTGGCTGGATGCTGCCTGGCGTTCCCCATACGTCCTGCAGCATGAAGGGCAGCAGGGGGACGGCGTACTTGTTGGCCAGCAGCGTATAGGTCTGGTTGAAGGCCTGGATGTAGGGGTGGCTGTACTGCGGGGGCAGGGTGATGCCTGCAAGGGCGACCTTTGTGCCGCTCTTTCTCAGCCGGTCCAGAATGCTGTCGAGGTTGGCGCGGCTGCTGGCGATGGGTACGCCGCGCAGGCCGTCATTGCCACCGAACTCGACAACCACAATTGCGGGTTTAATCGCGAGGACGCGGTCGATGCGGGCGAGGCCGTCCTTAGTGGTTTCGCCGCTGATGCCGAGGTTGACGACGCGGTAGTGATAGCCGGCGGTATCCAGGTCACGCTGCAGGTCGGCGGGGTAGCTGCTGTCCACGTCTACGCCGTACCCCGCGGTGAGGCTGTCGCCGAAGCAGGCGATGACGGGGCGGGTATCGGGTTCGGGCGCGGCCTCGCCGCTGCGGCCGGACGGTGAATCCCACATCTCAGAAGCGAGATGTGGGGCACCCACTGCATTGCTTAATTCAGCTGCCATTTCCGGCCTTGTGTCTCCATTGTTGGTGTACTCGACGGGGCCGCTGCAGCCTGTGAGTGCGATGGCGGCCGATAGCAGTGCAGAGGCTGCGGAGAGGGAGAGGGTGCGCGGTATCATCATGGTGCTTGGTATGCGCAGGTGTTTGCTGTCGACCTGCGGCCTTTCGTATCAGATTCGTGTTGTGCCTGGGAGAAGAGCGCCATTTCTGTGAGCAACGGTCGTGAGGGATCTGTACCGCAGAGTCAGCCCGCAATCCGCGTCGAAGGTTTGACGAAGAGTCTTCGCACTGGCACGCGCCTGCTCGAAATTTTGCGCGGCGTCTCATTCGATGTTGCACAGGGCGAGTTCGTCGCCATCGTGGGGTCGTCCGGCTCTGGCAAAAGCACGCTGCTGGGATTGCTGGCCGGGCTAGACACGCCGACCGCGGGCAGTGTTACGTTGGACGGCACCAACATCAGCTACCTGCCGGAGGACCGGCTGGCGATGGTGCGTGGCAGGCTGATCGGATTTGTGTTCCAGAGCTACCAGCTCATCCCCACGCTGACGGCGCTGGAAAATGTGCTATTGCCGCACGAGTTGAACGCTCCCGCTGCTGAGCAGAAGGCAGGTGCCGGGCGCGCGCGCGAGTTGCTGGGTGAGGTTGGCCTGCAAGATCGTGTGGATCACTATCCTGTGCAGCTCTCCGGCGGCGAGCAGCAGCGTGTGGCGCTGGCGCGAGCGTTTATGTTGCGACCGCCTATTGTGCTGGCGGACGAGCCCACAGGAAACCTGGACACGCGCAACGGCGAGCAGGTGATGCAGCTGTTGCTGCGGCTGAACCAGCAGGAGGGCACCACGCTGGTGCTGGTGACGCATGACCCTGCCGTTGCAGCCCATGCAGGCCGCGTGCTGACGGTGCGCGACGGACAGGTCGTGAGCGACGAGCGCCGCGCCGCTGCTTCTGCGGCATCAGGGTTGGTCTAACGCATGGCGGCGCTTTCGTGGGAGACTGCCGGGCGCATCGCATGGCGAGAGTTGCGGTCGTCGCGCGCTAAGTTCCTGTTTGTGGTGTTGTCGGTCAGCATCGGCGTGGCCGCGCTGACAGGTGTGCGGGGGTTCTCCTCGAGCTTCCGGC
>CALMOM010000140.1:0-4471 GCA_937873305.1 uncultured Terriglobus sp. | reverse complement strand
CCGGCAGACGCTGCTGGTGCGGGCCCGATCCATCCTGGCGGCAGACCTTTCGGCGCGCATGTTTCAGCAGCCAGATGACCGGCAGGCCGCAGAACTGCAGGCGATGACGGCTCAGGGTGTGCGCATGACGCCGGTGACGGAGATGGCCGGCATGGCCACGGCGTACAACTCGCTGGACCCGCTGCTGGTGGCGCTGAAGGCGGTGGACCCGGCGCAATACCCCTACTATGGCAAAGTCGATCTGCAGCCGCAAATGCCTCTGCAGCAGGCTCTGGGTGGCGACAACGTGGCGGTGGGCGACGACTTGCTGATTCGTCTGCACCTGCGCGTGGGTGACCGCTTGCAGTTGGGCGATGCCGTGCTGCGTATCGTGACGGTGGTGCTGAGCGAGCCGGATCGGCTTTCAGGTTCGTTTGCGGCTGGGCCGCGCATCCTGATGACGCAGGCGCAGCTGGACAGCACGCATCTGCTGCTGCCGGGGTCTCGGGCTGGGCAACGGTATCTGTTCCGTCTGCCTGCGCGGGACGACCGTGCCGTCGCTGCGCTGAAGATGCGGCTGGAGGCTGCGCTGCCGGAGGCGCAGGTGACAGACTATCGCGAGTCGAATCCCGCGGTGACGATGGCGCTGGACCGTGCGACGGCGGTGCTGTCGCTGGTCTCGCTGGTGGCGCTGGTGCTGGGCGCGATTGGCGTGGCCATGGCGATGCGCACGCACCTCCTGCAGCGATTGGATTCGATTGCGATCATGAAGTCGCTGGGCGCGCAGACGGGCGGCATCCTGCGCATTTACCTGCTGCAGACGCTGCTGCTTGGGCTGCTGGGCGGGGCGCTGGGCGTCGTGCTTGGCATGGGGGTGCAGTTGCTGCTGCCGCTGCTGCTGGCGCGACTGCTGGGCATCACGCCAGAGTGGCACATTGCCGGCGGTGCAATCGCGGCGGGACTGCTGACGGGACTGCTGACGACCGTGCTCTTCACGTTGCCGCCGCTGCTGGATATTCGCACGGTGCGTCCGCTGCTGATTTTGCGGCGCGGTATGGAGGAGCCGGGGTCTGTGGCTGGGTTTGTAGCGAAGCTGCGGCGCTCCGGTGCGCAGATCGCAGCGGGTGCGCTAATCCTGCTCGGCGTGGCGCTAATTGCGACGACGCTGTCAGAATCCCGGCAGGTGGGCGGCATCTTCACACTTGGCCTGCTGGGTGTGCTGTTGGCGCTGCTGTTTGCCGCGTGGCTGTTGCTGCGCACGCTGCGGACTTTGCTGCGCCGGGCAGGGCTGCGGCTGCCGCCTGTGGCGCGGCACGGCCTGGCCAACCTGTATCGTCCGGGTAATCCGTCGGCAGCGCTGCTGGCCGCGCTGGGACTTGGCGTGATGCAGATTGCCAGCATTTTTTTTCTGAGCCACGCCCTGGTGCAGGAACTGGATGTGTCAACCCAACCCTCTCTGCCGAATGTGTTTCTCATCGACATTTCACCGGCAGAGATCGATGGTGTTCGTGCGCTGCTGCGTGCGCAATCCGCGGTGCGCGGTACGCCCGAGATGCTGCCGGTGATCGCTTCGCGCATACTGCAGGTGGACGGCACAGCAGCAGCCGACTTGAAATTGCAAAACTTTCCGAAACGCATGTTGCAGTCCATCTCGCTGTCGTGGACGGAAAGCCTGCCGCCCGGCGAAAAGGTGCTCGAAGGCCGTTTTTGGAATAGGGGCGAGCAGCAACCGCAGGTGGCGATTGGCCAGCGCATGGCGGAGCGGCTGCATGTGCGCGTCGGCTCACATGTCGTGTTTGCGGCGGCGGGCGATCCGGATCACCCTATCGACGCGGCCGTCTCCGCGATCGTGAAGTCGGACGGGCAGCATGCCGCGTCGCGCGCGGAGTTTCTGCTGCCGCGCGCCACCCTAGAGCACCTGCCCACGGTTTGGTACGGTGGCGTCCACGTGGATCCGGCGCATGTGGGTGAGCTGCAGCGCGCCCTCTACGCGAAGTACCCTACGGTGACCGTCATCAACGTAGCGCAGGCGCTGGAGACGCTGCGCGGCGTGCTGTTGCAGGTGTCGTTGGTGGTGCAGTTTCTGGCTGGCTTCTCGATCTTTTCCGGTTTGGTGATCCTGGCCAGCGCCATTGCAGGCACGCGTTACCGCAGGGTGCGTGAGGTGGTCACGCTCAAAACGCTGGGTGCCACGCGGACGCGCATCGGTGCCGTGTTCTCGATCGAGTTTGCAACGCTGGGCGTCGTCGCCGGCCTGGTGGGCCTGTTGTTTGCCAACCTCACGACGCGGGTGGTGCTGCACAAGCTGGACCTGGTCTACCACCTGGAGCGTGTTAACAATGTGCTTGGCCTACTGGCGGTCGCTATGCTGACGGTGGCGACGGGCTGGTTGGCGAGCTATCGTTTACTCGGTCAGAAGCCGCTCGAGGTATTGCGGGAGGAGTAGCGCAGTACACATGGTTGCCCCCCAGGGATTCGAACCCCGATTGATCGGTTCAGAGCCGACTGTCCTACCATTGAACGAGGGGGCAGTGTGTGCGATACCGCCGAGAAGCAATGTTTCGACCTCTATCGACTCTCCTAGTCTATGGGCGAAGGGCCGGGGAGTCAACCCTGTCGATGTGGAAGCGTGCCCGCCCCGGAGCGCGCTAGATAGCACTTTGTAACGTCGTGTTCGTAATGTCGTCTTTACGACACTTACATTCCTATGAACAAGAAATGATGCTTGCGTTCTAAATCGGAACGTGCTTTCTTGCGTCTGCTGTCTGATTTAGGTACAAAGGTGGTGTGGAAGTCGAGACGGCGACAAAGCCGTCAGCGCACTTACTGCTGTGGCCCTCCAACTCAGCTGGAGTGTTAACAATCGATATAAGTACGTGGTTCTACCTGTTACTCGTTGTCTCCTCCCGGCTTTAGACCTTTTATTGCATTATTTCGCATCGGTGTGGCAACAGATGCGCTGCTCCTTGGGGCCGATAGCACAACAAAGAACTAGCTTTGTTGCGGCTGTCGCATCACTTTCAATCTAAGGACCAGCGCCGTGCCCATTTCGCCTTTTTTGTCTTGTCGCGTTTACGCGACCCGCTTACCCTTTGCAGTCTTGCTTCTTTGCGCATGGTTCGTCGCAAGTGCTGGTGCGCAGTCGAACTGTACGTCTGGCAGTGGCACATGTGCTGACTCGTTCAACTCGAACGGAGTCGTCGCTGCGCTGAGTACCTATAACCCGTCCTGGACAAAGACAGGGGGTACAGCCGACGCTTATACGACAGGCACTAAGTCCATTGCGATTGGTGGCTCTAACTATGCGTACTATGCCTTTGCGCCTTCGAGCGCAGATGTATCGCAGATTACAGTCGCAGCTTCCGCAACCAAGGCGTCTTATGCTCGGGAAGCCTGTGTTCGCCTAAGTGCAAGCGGCGGCTACTGTGTCGGCTTTAGCGCATCGAATAACGGCTATTACGGCGGCTGCTATGTCGAGAGGGGTGGCCAATACCTCGGTAACGGTGGCTGTGGCATGCTATCAGCCACCACCATGCACTCCCTGGCGATCGCCGCGTCCGGCACCAATTCCGTCGTCCTGACTGTATCGGTCGACGGTGTGCAAACAGGCACGGTCACTGACAGCGGAGGAACATTGCCCACGAGTCACCCCGGCGTGGGTCTTAACGGGGACGGAACGACTGCGAACAGTCAAATTATTGACTGGCAAGATCACCAGGGCTTCACGCCCGCGACACTGGCGGCCCTTGAGGCAACATCTCCGTATGCCTGCACATCGGGTTCCGGCTCATGCTTCGATAACTTCACGGGTCAGAGCAAAGCCTTGCTGCCCCAGTACAACACCGCCTGGAGCAAAGCAACGGGAACAGCGGACGCGCTGCTGACCGGGTCGCGTTCCGTTCAGCTCAACGGCAAGTCCTACGCGTATTATCTGTACACTCCTTCAACCTCAGACACCTCGCAAATTACTGTTACCGCCGCCGCCCAAGCGCAGGCGTACACACGAGAGGCGTGCGTCCGCCTGCAGCCAAATGGCGTTGGCTACTGCGTAGGTCTGGGCGCTTCCGTGAATGGCGCTTACGCCGGTTGCTATATCGCAAAGGGCGGTTTGTTTCTCTCCAACGTAAGCTGTGGCACGCCGTCTTCTGGGGCATCACACACGCTCGCCATGGTGGCGTCGGGCACGCAGCCGGTGGTGCTGCAAGTGTTTTTAGACGGTGTTCCCGCAAAGGCCGTCACCGACTACTTCCCCTTACCCAAGTCACACCCCGGCATCGGCTTTGTGAGTGACGGTACCCTGGCCGATACGGACATGAGTGCGTGGCGCGACTATCGTGAGCTGGCCACCGCAGTGCCCCCGTCGTTCAGCCCGGCTGCGGGAACGTACAACAGCGTTCAGACCGTAACCATAAGCTCCCCCGCCTCCACTGCGAACATCCACTACACCCTGGATGGGTCTGTACCGACGGCAGTGTCACCGCTGTACTCCCAC
>CALMOM010000139.1:20691-20916 GCA_937873305.1 uncultured Terriglobus sp. | reverse complement strand
TTTCTTTATTGTTCCGATGAGCCATTTCTCAGATGGAAACTGCAGCCCCGATACCGAGCAGAAGCTGGTGAATGCTCCGGATGGAGGCGAACACAACTTCAAGAGCCTTCATAGAACTTGCGGTCAATACAATTTCTTCTTTGCCTCATTGAGCACCGGCAATCCAAACAAAGGCTATGAGTATGAACCCGTTGTTGAATTGAAGAACATAGCTCCGGGAACTGG
>CALMOM010000139.1:16518-20623 GCA_937873305.1 uncultured Terriglobus sp. | reverse complement strand
CGTTGTCCTCCGGCCGCAATAGAAGCCAGCTTGTCGCTGCATGATAAGTATTCCCAAACGTGATTCCAGAAGCGCGCACATCAGTCCTGACGAGTCGCATTGCCGTAAGAAATCAACACAGAACGTAGTACAAGCGTGCGCCGTTCCCGATACAAGCAGAAGCGTTTAATCACACTGCAACACCCGTTAGAGGTCATTCTTCACATGACACTTGATCTTACTTCGCCGCCATTGCCAACTGCTGCTGATACTCCTCGTACGGTCCCTTGTGGTCGGTGACGGAGCCGTGCTCGAAGTGCCAGATGCGGGTGCCGACTTCTTCGATCAGGTCCTGGTCGTGCGTGACGAGCAGCACCGTACCGTCGTACTTCTGCAGAGACTGGTTGAGCGCGTTGATGCTCTCCAGGTCGAGGTGGTTCGTGGGCTCATCCAGGATGAGCACGTTGGGCTTTTGCATCATCAGCTTGCAGAACAGCAGGCGAGCCGCCTCGCCGCCGCTAAGTGCGTCCGTCTTCTTGGTGCCCTCTTCGCCGCGGAAGAGCATCTGGCCCAGGATGCCGCGAATCTCTTCTGTCGACTTTTTGGCGTCGAAGCCGTGCAGCCACTCGGCCACGGTGGTGCCCTTTGCGATAGCGGCGGTGTGGTCCTGCGCGAAGTAGCCGATCTGCGCCTCATGTCCCCACTTCACAGTGCCGTGAGTACGAATGAAGTCGCTGTCCTGCACGTCCGGCATGCCGGAGAGCATGGACTTAAGCAGGGTCGTCTTGCCAGTGCCGTTGCGGCCCATCAGGATCACTTTGTCGCCGCGCATCAGGGCTGAGGTGAATGGCTTGAAGACGGGTCCATGGGTGCCGTCGGGCGCGGGCGTGTCGTAGGTCTTGGTGACGGCTTCGACCTCAAGTACGTTCTTACCGCTGGGACGCAGCATATCGAAGCGGATAAACGGGCGCTGAATGTTGGAGCGCGCAAGCTCCGTGGTGGCGAGCCGTTCGACTTCCTTTTTGCGGCTGTTTACCTGGCTTGACCGCGTACCGGCGCTGAAGCGCGCGATGAAGTCGTTCAGCTGCTCGATCTTCTTGGTGCGCTCTTCGTTCTGGTTTTCGATGCGGGTGCGGACGCTGACCTTCTGCATCACCATGTCGTCGTAGCCACCGGGGTAGGTGATGATGGTCTGGTAGTCGATGTCGGCCGTGTGCGTACAGACTGCGTTCAGAAAGTGCCGGTCGTGCGAAATGGTGATGAGCGTGCCGCGATAGCTCAGCAGGAAGTCCTGCAGCCAGTGCACCGACTCAAGATCGAGGTAATTGGTTGGCTCATCCAGCAGCAGCGCTTCCGGCGCGCCGAACAGCGCCTGCGCCAGCAGCACGCGGACCTTTTGGCCGCCTTGCAGCTCGCCCATGGTGCGATTGTGCACCTCGTCCGGAATGTCGAGGCCCTGCAGCAGGATGGCAGCATCGCTCTCGGCCTCGTAGCCGTTTTCGTCGCCCACGACACCTTCCAGCTCGCCAAGGCGGATGCCGTCGTCGTCGGTCAGGTCGGCCTTGTTGTAGAGCGTCTCGCGCTCTTCCAGCGCGGCCCACAGCGGCGCATTGCCCATGATGACCGTGTCGATCACGCGCATCGCGTCGAACTGGTACTGGTCCTGGCGCAAAATTCCCAGCTTGCGTGGCCGGACTACGGTGCCCTTTTGCGCTTCCAGCTCACCGGTCAGCACCTTCATAAACGTAGACTTTCCCGCGCCATTCGGGCCAGTCAGGCCATAGCGGCGACCAGAAATAAACTGCGTCGACACGTCCTCAAACAGGATCTTTGAGCCGTACCGCATCGTGACATTCGAAACAGAGATCATTTCTACCTAGTTTCTCATGTGTGTGCAGCAGTTTCACGGCGATGCGCACTGCCGTAAGCTCTTCCCATGGAAAACTTCCGCCTGCGCGTGTTTCGAACGGTGGCACGGCTGCTGAATTTCCGTATGGCGGCAGAGTCCCTTTTTCTGACGCAGCCAGCTGTGTCGCAACAGGTGAAAGCGCTGGAGGCGGAGGCGGGATGCGCCCTGTTCATGCGGTCTGCGGGTAGGGTTCAGTTGACCGCCGCAGGCAAGGTGCTGTTGCCGTTTGCCGAGCAGCTTGCCGCACTGGCCGCCGACGCGCACCGTGCGGTGCAGCAAACCGCTGGCGTGGAAGCGGGCAGCCTCGTTGTGGGTGCTTCGCAGACCATCGGACAGTACCTGCTGCCGCAGTTGATCGCCGGCTTTCTCGCACAGTATGCCAAGGTCCGCATCGAAGTGAGATCTGGCAATACGCGGGCTACGGTTCAGGCGCTGATTGATGGCACCGTCGACGTCGCGTTGATTGAAGGCCCCGCTATGCGGCCAGAGGTGCATACCGAGCCATTTGCCGACGACAAGCTGCTGTTGGTGACTGCGGCGGCTGATGCGTGGGCCGACGAACGCATTCTGCCCGAAGCGCTGCGTGAAGCCACGCTGCTGCTGCGCGAGCATGGCTCCGGTTCGCGGCGCGTTGCTGAGCGCGCGTTAGAAGCCGTCGGCTTGCCGCTGCGCACGCTGCGCCTGGGCATGGTGTTCGACTCGACCGAAGCGTTGATGAGCGCTGTGGAAGCCGGGCTGGGCGTTGCTTTTGTGTCGCAGTGGGCGGTGCGACAGCGGCTCTCGCTGCGCACGCTGCGGCCTGTGCATGTGGAAGGACTCGACCTTTGCCGCAACTTCCTCATTGCCACGCACAGCGGCCCGGAACCGACGGGCGCGGCAGGCCTATTTCGCGCCTACCTGCTGGCGCGCTGACGCAGCATCATAGGCTGAGATAGCCATGGACTATGGCATACAACGAGGCGCTCAGCACCGCTACCCAAAGCACGACGCCCTGCACCATGGGCCTGGGCCCCACCTGTCGCAGCGCCTGCAGCGACAGCCCGGTACCGATGAGGAACAGTGTGGCTGCAAGGCCATTGTGGCCAAGCGCCGTGACGGTGTGAAACGCCCCATGCAGCGATGGCAGCAGCGTATTGCAAAGGGCTGCCAGGCAGAATAGGAGGATGAACCACGGCACCTGGATGCGGCCGGCACCGCCGTGCCCGCCGCGCCGCATGTAGATTGCCGTTGCAACCGAAACCGGCACAATCCAGAGCGCACGCGCCAGCTTGACTGCCGTGGCAATGCCGAGCGCCACCGGTCCGAAGTGCGCTGCCGCACCCACGACGGAACTCGTGTCGTGAATGGCCAGAGCGGCCCACAGACCGAACTGCGACTGTGTCAGGTGCAGCGCGAGGCCGATTGCGGGAAACAGGAACAGCGCCACAGCGTTGAGCGTGAAAACGGTGCCCATGGCCACGCTGATCTCCTCCGTCTCGGCCACCAGCACCGGTGCCAGGGCTGCAATCGCGCTGCCGCCGCAGATGGCTGTTCCTGCAGCGATGAGAAATGACGTACGCCCGCGAACACACAGTGCGCGCCCCAGCATCAAGCCCAGCCCCATGGTCAGCACGATGCCCACGGCGGTGTAACCCAAGCCGCTGCGGCCCGCGTGCAGAACTTCGCGCGCATCCATGCCAAAGCCCAGCGCGACAACCGACGCCTGCAGCAGAAACTTTGCCGCGCTCGCGCTTTCGCGTTGCAGCGGGTGCACCTGCGTAAAGGCGAACACACAACCGATTAACAGTGCGAGACCCGGCGAGAAGAGCCCACTGCCGCACAACAGCAAGAGGAGCAGAAACAGGATGCGGCTGCGTTCCAGCGGCAGTTCCAGCGAAGAAAGTGCAAGTGTCATGGTGTAAGAGTCGGCCTTCTTCAACTACGCGTCCAAGCAGAAATAGTAATGAGCCATAAGCCTGCTGCAGCGGCAGACAAATGCACACACGAAGGTCGGCATCACACCGCTATGTCTGTGAAACAAACCAGTAAAGCGCGTTCATCGAAGGTGTCCGAATCTAATGCAAAGCCCCTGACCCCGGCCCAGCAGGAGCGCGAGGAGAAGCGCAAGGCCAAAGAAAAGCTCGCCAAAAAGAAGGCCAACGTAAAGGCTGCGCGCGAGCGCCAAAAAGCTGAGATTGCCGCTGCCGACGAACGCCGCCTGAAAAGTCAGATGGCATC
>CALMOM010000139.1:0-16508 GCA_937873305.1 uncultured Terriglobus sp. | reverse complement strand
GGGCCCGCGCAGGACGAAGACGGGCTGACGATGCCGCCCTTCCCAGCCAACGCCATGCGGCTTGGCTTCCCCGTCAAGGGCATGGGGCGCCCTGACCTGAAGAGCAACGACACGCGCGGCTGGCGGCTGAACCCGCACCTGCGCGTTTCGCTGGGCTACCTGTGCGAGACCTTCGAGTACCTGCGCCAGCACGACATCCGCATGTACCGCATGAGCAGCGACCTGGCACCGTACCACACGCATCCGGATATGCCGCAGTTCCACAACATGGTCGAGGAGAGCCGCGCTGACCTGGAGCACGTGGGTAAGCTGGCCAGGGCGCAGGGACTGCGGCTGAGCTTTCATCCTTCGCAGTACATCGTGCTAAACAGCGACAACGAGACGCTAACCAAGAAGTCCATCGCCGACTTGCAGTCGCAGGCCACCATGCTCGATTACATGGAACTGCCGCCCGAGGCTATCATGGTCATCCATGTGGGCGGCGCGTATGGCAACCGTCAGGCGGGCTGCGACAACTGGGTCAAGACGTGGTCGCGGCTGAGCGAGCCCATCCAGCGGCGCATGGTGCTGGAGAACGACGACATTCGCTTCTCCTCTGCGGACGTGCTCAGCATTCACGAGCGCACTGGCGTGAAATGCGTGTGGGATTACCAGCACCACTGGTGCATGAATCCTGAGGGGCTGGAGCTGGTCCCCACGCTCGAGAAGTTCCTGAAGACGTGGCCCACTGGCGTGCGTCCTAAGCTGCACTTCAGCAACGCCCGTACAGAGATGCGCGAGATTAAGCGCAAAAACAAAAGGACCGGCCTGGTTGAAACCGTGCTGCAGCCGCCCATCTGGACCGGCCATGCCGATTACAACAACCCGTTTGAGAGCATCACCTTTCTGCGCTCCATCCAGCATCTCGAAACCGACATCATGCTGGAGAGCAAAGCCAAAGACCTGTCGCTCATTCGCTTGCGCAATGACATCGCGCGGTTTGCGCCAGAACTTGCACCGCGCTACGGCATCCAGCTCGGTGTACCGGTAGAGGATGTGAACGAGATCGTGGAAACCGAGGACGAGGCACTTGCGCTTGTGGAGTAATGGCCAGGAGGTGAGGCCGTCCGGTCAGGGGCGGCCCTCTCTTTGGAATTAGAACGAGCTTGCCAGTTTCGCAGCGCCGTACATCTCTGCCGCCTTAGCCTTAGCCACCACCGCGCCCATGCCGAAGAACTCATGCGTGACACCGGTGTATAGCTTGTAATCCACCCTGTTGCCCTGCTGGGCCAGCTTGGCGGCGAGCGCCTGCCCGTCACTGAGCAGCGGATCGAAGGCCGCGGCAATGATGGTGGTGGGTGGCAGGCCTGTGAGGTTTGCGTTGATCGGCGCCAGGTCCGGGTTGGATGGGTCCGCGTTGGGCGCGTAGAGGTTGCCGAAGTACTTGAGCCCCGCCGTGTTCAGCGGCAGCGCCGAGCTGGTGAAGAGTGCATCGGACGGCTGGTTTAGATTCAGGCTGGCCACCGGGTACACGAGCAGCTGATACGTGGGTACCTGGAACTGCCCGCGTGCTGCCAGCGACACTTCGATCGCAAGGTTGCCGCCCGCACTTTCACCCGCGACCGCGACCTTGGTGGCAATGCCGTTGTAAGTGCTGATGTTCCTTGTGACCCACTGGTAGGCGTCAATGGCGTCGTACCGCGCGGCCGGGAACGGTGCCTCGGGTGCCTTACGGTACTCGACGGACACCACGATGGCATTGGCGTAATTGCACAGTTCACGCGCGCTCGCGTCGTAGGTGTCGATCGTGGCCACGACAAAACCGCCGCCATGGTAGTACGTCACCACGGGGAACGGGCCACTGCCCTGCGGCACATAGATGCGGATAGGGATCTGGTTCCCCGCGCGACCCGGTAGGGTCAGGCCGTCGATGACCTTACCTACCGGCATGGCCTGGGGTTCAATGTTTTCGCCACGTGCCAAGATTTTTTCGGCGTCTTCCGCCGCAAACTGCTGGCGCGCATCCTGCGGCGTCAGGTTCACAATGGGCGTGCCCTTGATGGCGTCGTACAGCAGCACCACCTCAGCCATGTCGCGGTCAAGGCCCAGCAAAATCTGGTTCGTTGTGAGTGGTGTCTGCGCGGACAGCGCCGGGGTCAGGCATCCTGCCAGGAACAGTGGCAGCATGGCCTTGCATGTCGTTTTGAGTTTCATTTCGCCTCGGGAGAGCCGCCGAAAAGCGGTCACTTGCGATAAGACGCCGTCGTGTCTCGCCCTTGTGGACTGTCCAAGTTGCCACATCGCGACAGATCCCATCGCGTGTTGCGCGGACCAACATTGCGTTCAAGTGGACGCACGTGTGGACCCGCCTGACAACTGCTGCATGAGGGTAGTTACCGCGCCACTGTCGACGGCGTTTGCGGCTACTTCCGCTCCGGCCAGCAGGTCTACGCAGATGCCGCTTACCAGCAACACCGCCGCCGCGTTCAGCAGAACGATGTCCCGCGCGGGTCCTCTCTCGCCGGCAAAGATGCCACGCAGGATAGCTGCGTTACGGTCGGCATCTTCGCCCGACAGTGCTTCGTCAGATGCTGACAGGCCTGCATCCTGGGGTGTTACCGCGAAATGCACAACATCGCTCCCCATGACCTCCGCGACGGTGCTTTCGCCGGAGAGCGACAGCTCATCCAGACCGCCGTGGCCGTGGACGACCAGCGCATGCGCCATGTGGCCGCCCTGCGCCAGCGCCTCCGCCACCAGCGGCACGGCGGCCGCCGAATACACGCCAATTACCTGCCGCCGCGCGCCTGCGGGATTGCTCATAGGACCCAACAGGTTGAATACTGTCCGGAACGGCAGCGAGCGGCGCACCGGAGCAACGATCTTCATGGCTGGATGCATGAGCGGAGCCAACAAGAAGGCGAAGCGGTGCTGGCGCAGCGACACCGCCGCCGACTCTGGCGTGTGATCGGTGCGGACATCTAGCGCCTGCAGCACATCCGCTGAACCGCAGCGCGAGGTGACGGCGCGATTGCCGTGCTTGGCCACCGTGGCACCCGCGGCAGCCGCCACCAGCGCCACTGCCGTGGAGATGTTGAAGGTGCCGCTGCCGTCGCCGCCGGTGCCGCAGGTATCTACCAGCGTGTCCCGCTCAGCGTCACTCACCGGAATGGGTACGGCAGCGGCACGCATGGCATCGGCAAAGCCAGCCAGTTCCGCTGGTGTCTCGCCACGCTCGTGCAGCGCGGTCAGCAGGTCAGACATCTGTACCTGGCTGTAGTCACCCCGCAGCAGTGCATCCATCACACTGCGCGCTTCTCCAGGCTGCAGCACCTCGCCCATTTCCACCACGCGGCACAGCAACTCGTCAGCAGTCATGCGTCTATCTTCTCGCACCGGCTCACCCTGCCAATGAGTCCCAATGGACCTGCGGGTCGAGGCCTCTCAGTGCCAACCATTTACGGCTGTAACCCCGGTCCGCTACCATTCCTGTGACAATACCAAGATCACCGGCGGGGTTTGCACCAGATGAAGATTCACGAGTACCAGGCCAAGGACATTCTGCGAAAGTACGGCGTCCCCGTGCCCGAGGGTGAGATGGTGACGTCATTGGAAGATGCCGATCACGCGGCGAAGGCCCTCTTCTCCGCGGGCAATGCCGTCGTCGTAGTCAAGGCGCAGATTCACGCGGGCGGCCGCGGCAAGGGTGGCGGCGTAAAAGTCACGAAGACGCTGGACGATGCGAACACCGCGTCCAAGGCCATCCTGGGAATGCAGCTGGTCACACACCAGACCGGCCCGCAGGGGCAGAAGGTGCAACGGCTGCTCATCGAAGCCGGTTCGGCCATCGACCGCGAGCTGTATCTCGGCATCGTGCTGGACCGCGCCACCAGCAAGCTGACGTTCATGGCCTCGCAGGCGGGCGGCATGGAGATTGAGGAAGTCGCGGCGGAGAACCCGGACGCGATCTACAAGGAAGCTGTCGAGCCCGCGCTGGGTATGCAGCCGTGGCAGGCACGCAACCTGGCGTTCAAGCTGGGCCTCGCCGGGCCGCAGATCAATCAGGCCGTTAGCTTTATGCTGGGGTTGTATAAGGCCTTTGTGGAGACAGACTGCTCCCTGCTGGAGATCAACCCGTTCATCACCACAAAGGACGGCAAGCTGGCCGCACTGGACTGCAAAATCAACTTCGACGACAACGCAATGTTCCGGCACAAAGACCTGAAGGAACTGCGCGATGTTGCCGAGGAAGACCCGCTGGAAGTCGAAGCCAGCAAAGATTCGCTGAACTACATCAAGCTCGACGGCTCGATCGCCTGCATGGTGAACGGCGCGGGCCTGGCCATGGCGACCATGGACATCATTCAGTACTCTGGCGGATCACCCGCCAACTTCCTGGATGTGGGCGGTGGTGCCAACCAGCAGCAGATTGAAGCTGCCTTTGCCATCCTGCTGGCCGACAAGAACGTGAAGGCCATCTTCATCAATATCTTTGGCGGCATCCTGCGCGTGGATGTACTGGCAACAGCCGTCGTCGCAGCGGCGCGAAACCTGAACGTCACGCTGCCTCTCATCCTCCGCCTGGAGGGCACCAACGTGGAGGAAGGCCGCAAGATACTTGCCGAGTCAGGGCTTAAATATTCCGTGGGCGAAACGATGGCGGAAGCGGCAAAGCTGGCGGTTGAAGCTGCAAAGGTCTGATTCGTACTCACATGAAACACCTTCAAAGTAAGCAAATTGCAGTGATCGGCGCGGGGCCGGGCGGATTGACGCTCGCGCGTCTGCTGCAGATGCATGGCGCCAACGTGACGGTACTGGAGCGGGACAGCAGCCGGGAGTCTCGTAACCAGGGCGCAACATTGGATCTGCATGATGAATCCGGCCTTGCAGCTTTAAGGGCCGCTGACCTGATGGACGCCTTTCGCGAGAAGTACCGGCCGGGTGCCGATTCGTTGCTGATTATGGATCGCGAAGCCCATGTGCTGCACGCGGACGCAAGCAGCCGTGGGCTCACGACCGAACGCCCCGAAATCGACCGAGGTCCACTGCGCGATCTGCTGATCGATTCTCTTCAACCTGGAACCGTGCTGTGGGACCGCAAGTTTGAAGGCTTGACCGAGATAGCAAGCCGCGTCCACCTGCACTTTGCGGATCAGGACAGCTTCGTTGCGGACCTGGTGATCGCTGCAGATGGGGGCAACTCGCGCGTAAGGTCCTATGTCACCACAATCCGCCCTGTGTACTCCGGCGTGACGATTGTGGAGGGCAACATCGCCGATGCAGCTTCTCACCTGCCACACTTCCTCGAGCGACTGAGCGGGGGCTACCGCGCCATCCTTGCGGTCGGTGGCGAGAAAAGTCTTGCCACGGGGACCAAGGGTGACGGCAGTGCCGCCTTCTACTGCGGCTTCAAAGTACCTGAGAACTGGTCCAAGGAAACCCATGCAGGCTTTGCCGATGCAGCCGGTCGTCTGAGTTGGTTTCATGAAACGTGTCCGGGTTGGAGTAGCTTCTTTGACCCGCTCTTTACCCATACAAACCAGCTGACGCCGCGGCCGCAGTACTACTGTCCGTTCGACCAGCACTGGGACGCAAAGCCCAACATGACTCTGATTGGCGATGCCGCGCACGTGATGCCGCCCTACGCCGGTGAGGGTGTCAACATGGCCATGCTTGATGCTCTGATACTTGCAACGGAGCTGTGCAGCGAGAGGTGGACCGAGACACAATCGGCGATCGCAGCGTATGAACAGGAAATGTTCACTCGCACAGCAGAGGTCGCTCAGATGACTATGCACAACACAGCAATGTTTCACTCACCGGATGCGGGAATGCAGCTCGTCGAGATGTTCCGTGGGTTTGCGACTGAAAGCCAGGCACTGTCTGCTTCACAGGTACTTGATACTTAGACCAGAGATTCAAAAGAGGAACTACCGATGTCCGTACTTGTCGACAACAATACCCGCCTCATTGTGCAGGGCATCACCGGCCGCGAAGGCACGTACCACGCCAAAAGCTGCGCGGAATATTCGAAACAGTTTGGCAATGTTATCGTCGTTGGCGGCGTGACGCCAGGCAAGGGTGGCACGGTGCATGAGGGCTGGCCCGTCTTCAACACGGTGGAAGAGGCCGTGAAGGCGACCGGTGCGAACGCGACCATGATCTTTGTGCCGCCGCCATTTGCTGCGGACGGCATCCTGGAGGCGGTTGCGGCGAAGCTGGAACTGGTGGTCTGCATTACCGAGGGCATTCCCGTGCTGGACATGGTCAAGGCGTGGACCGTGGTGAAGGACTCGAAATCGGTGCTGATTGGACCGAACTGCCCCGGCGTCATCTCACCGGGCAAGGCGAAGATCGGCATCATGCCAGGCCGTATTCACAAGGAAGGCAACGTCGGCATCGTGTCGCGCTCCGGCACGCTGACGTACGAGGCGGTGCACCAACTTACGCAACGCGGCATCGGCCAGTCCACGGCCATCGGCATCGGCGGCGACCCCGTCATTGGCACGCGCCACATTGACGCCATTCGCATGCTGAACGAAGATCCGCAGACCGAAGCCATCGTGATGATCGGTGAAATCGGCGGTACCAACGAGGAAGCAGCGGCTGAGTACATCAAGGCACATGTGAAGAAGCCGGTCGTCGGCTTCATCGCGGGCCAGACGGCGCCGCCCGGTCGCCGCATGGGGCATGCTGGTGCCATCATCAGCGGCGGCGAGGGCACAGCGGAAAGCAAGATGGCCGCCATGGCTGCCGCCGGCATTCACGTGGTGAAGTCGCCCGCAGAAATCGGCGAGGCGATGGCACGGGTGCTCGGCCTCTAGCGACGAAATAGCATGCAGCAGCGCTGATCAATCGCATTCGCACTTTGCGGCCATAGTCTGTCGATACAATGAGGTACATCACCACTTCATAGGAGCACCATGCCTCAGCGCACCTTCTCCATTGTCAAGCCCGACGCCGTCCGCAACGGCAGCACGGGAGCCATTCTGGCCGAAATCGAAAAAGCCGGCTTTAAAATCGTTGCGATCAAGAAGCTTTCTCTGACTAACGAGCAGGCGAAGGGCTTCTACCATGTGCATGCCGCTCGCCCCTTTTTCGCAGATCTAACGACATTTATGTCGTCTGGCGCGATTTTTCCTATGGTGCTGGAGAAGGACAATGCCATCGCCGACCTGCGCAAGCTCATGGGTGCCACCAACCCGGCCAATGCAGAAGAGGGCACTATTCGCAAGCAATTCGCCACCTCCATTGAAGAGAATGCGATCCACGGTTCCGACGCGGAGGACACGGCTGCGTTCGAGATTGGCTACTTCTTCGCGGGTTACGAACTAGTGTAGAACCACAGGCAGTTGTGGAGAGGCCGCCATTTTCAGGCGGCCTTTGCACGTCGATCAGCGATCGTCGCGTCTAGCTTCACGCGCCAACTGCTCTGCCTCTTTCTGCTTTTCCTTTGCCTCTCGGAGCGCCTCACGGGCCTGTACTCTTGCCTCCTCTAAGCGCTGTCGCAATTCGGCCTGGCTTTCCTTCTGGCTGTCGCGAACCTCTTTCGCGGAGTCACGCAGCGCGTTTGCCGCCGTTGCCATGGCATCCCGCTGCATTTGCTGCAATTGCTGTAGCTGGCCTGGATCCAGCCCCTGAAACCCAGCGGCGGAGTCCGATGCCGTCACGCGCGGTGGCTTTGCCGGTGCTGGTGGCAGTGGTGGGCTGGAGTTGCGGCTGATGTTAATGTCACCATGCGACGTATTCAGCCGCACAGCCGCGCCGCCCCCGTTCATGGCTCCGCTCAGGACACCTCGTCCACCGTGCGTTTCTGGGAAGCTGAAGTCGCTGTGGGTGTCACCATCGCTGGTTTCTGCGCTGAGCGTAAACTTAGCCTGCGCGGGCAGCGACACGTTGACGTTGCCATTCTGGTTATCCACAGTCAACGTACCGGTCGGCGGTGCCATGTGCACATCGACATCCCCATGGCTGTTGACCACCTTGACGTCGCCAATGACGCGATCGAGCGTGATGTTCCGGCTCCGAGTCGCGACCGCCATGGGGCCGACTACCTCACTGGCCGAAAGATCGTGCCCGTCAATCTGCAGTTCGCCTCCAAGCCTGGCGAGGCTGATGTCGGAACGGCTGCTGTGGTACTCCACCGCGCCGTTCACGCGCTGCAGGTGACCGCCCCCGTAAAAGTCGCCGCGGATGGCCACCGGCCCCGTAACGTCAGTCACCGTGATTTCATCACCATTGCCATCCACCGCTACATCGCCCGTGACGCTGCGAATGTTCAAGTCGCGATGGCGATTGTTCACGTGCACCTGTACGCTGCTGGAGATGGCGGCGATCTCGACGTCGCCGTTGTTTGCCGTGAGGGAGAGCGGCGATTTGAGGTTACTCACATGGATGTCGCCGTGATCGCTGTTCACGACGACGCGTGTGGCGGCCGGCACCAACAGCGTCAGATCTGCGTCGCCTCCTTCGACGGAGGGCACATGCAGCGTGAGGGAGTTATCCGTGCCTTCCAGCACAGGCGCAAGGCTGCGCAGCCGCTCCACTGCGGTGCTGTCGGAGTTGGTAAATACTTCCTTGTGGCTGGTCAGGTGCAGCTTGCCGTCGTCACTGGTGCCAGTTACCGTAACGTCACCGTGAGGGCTCTCGATGGAGAGCAACCCACCCTGCGCGATCTGCCGCACGACCTGCGGAGTGTCCTCCTCATGCTTGTCCCCAAAGAAGGTCCCCATGCGATCGCTGTGGCCCCAGTCTTTCATTAGGAAGCCTATGCCGTTGCCGTCTGCATGCCACTGACCGCCCGCATGCAGAACAATACCCAGGCACGAAAGCACAATCACGGCGAATACCACGCCACCGCCCACTGAATACCGCAGGGGTGGCGCGCCGGTTGGCTGGCGGGCGCGATCAAACGCCCACTCTGCAAGCCGCAGTAGACCAATTACGATGAGCAACACTGGCCACCAGTGGGCGTACCAGGCAAAGAAGCGCAGCAATTCCACACGTCCGCTGTGCACCAGATAGAACACCATACCGAGCGCGATAAGCAGCAGCGGCCCAACTACAGACGTACGGCGCTGGCTGCGCAGGTACAGCTTCCACTGCTCACGCTGGGTTCGGTTTTGTGCCTTCCATGCGGCATCCTGCGCTCGTCGCGCAGCTCTGCTCTGATTTTGTGCTGCACGCTGCGCATCACGGAAATAGCGCTGCTGTTCACGCTGCCAGCGTGGGTTGCGCGTGGGGTCGTACCGCGGGTCGTTGCGATGATTGGGATCGTAGGGGCCGTCGCTTCCTGGCCGTGGCGGCAGATCAGGTGATGTGGGGCTCATGGCTACTGTCCTTCCTTGCCGGTGTCGTCACCCGCACGTGGATACCGAGGCAAAATGGAGTTCGTTGGGAGCGGCTGCTCCACCTGTTGCGCAGCCGGTTGGTTCGCGGCATATGAAGCTGCGGCAATGCGGTTTAGAGCGACCCGTTCCAGCAGCAGCAGCACGCCGAGCGCGATCAATAGGAAAGGCCAGGAGTTGTCCCAATACACGATTCGGAGGCCCTGCAGCAGCGTGAGCAGGCCCACCACAAAGAGGACAGCTGCACCCCGGGTGCCCTGCACCACACTCCAGCGCGCTGCTGGAGATTCCGGTGGGTAGAGCTGCCTGCTCTGGTTCCATCGCCGCCAGAAGAGGAAGAGGGACAAACCTATCAGGAAAATGCCGCCAGTCGATTCACCCTCCAGGAAGTCGAAGGCTCGAATGGAACCCAGCAAGGCAAAAATCCCCAGACCGATGAGCCAAATTGCACCCACCGGAAGCCCGCTGCCACTGACGGGTGGCATGGGAGGTACGCCGAACGGTGCAGCGCCATACCCAGCCGGTTCATACGGTGCTCCAGGGGCTGGCGGCACAGGGCGGTAGGCGGCATAGCCGGGCAGCGGATTTTCGACGGGCCTATCCCACGCTAGAGGCTCTGCTGGTATCGCGTCCGCACGGTAGACGGTACCCGACGGGTCCACGTGGAAGGGCGGTGGCGGCGGTCCCGTGTATCCGGGAGAAGGGTATGCATTTGGGATGGGTGGTGCCGCCGTGCCCATGGGTGGAGGGCCGCCCTGCGCCCAGAAAGGCCTGTCGTTTGGGTTGGCACGAAAGCCAAACCGCTCGCCGATGTTGTTGAGGCCAAACGGATCGGGCAGCGGCATACCATCCCGCCGCGCCAGCGCAGTTTGGTAGGCCTCAAAGGCCATGTAGAGCACCCAACCCGCAATGAGCAAGCCGAACAGGTCATTCACGTTCTTCGATAGGGAGCAGAACACCGCGAAAATACCGATGTGGGCCAGCCCCTTAGCGAACTGTCCGTTGTACATCGCCCCAACACCTGGAATAAACCCCAGCAGTGCTGCAAGCGCAGGATTGGGAGCACCCGGATCCATGCCCCCGGGGTAGGCACTGGCACTGCCCGGTGAATATGCCGCACGGTAAGGTGGTGCGTTCTGCCCGCCGGCACCTGCCTGGGGTGCAGCGGTGTAGTTGGTGGATGCCGACGGCTCTGGGGTGGAACCAGCCGTGGAGTCGTACCGTTGCTCGTCGCCTCTGTTCTCGGTCGTCATGCCTGCTCTCCTTTTCCACGGCTTAGGGAACTGCTGGTACCTTGCACATCTGCGGTCTGTTGCATGACCTGGGCGCGCCAAACCGTTCGCCCGCGCCGCGACTTTGGAACACTACTGTGCGGCGCTCCTGCAGGTGCCTGCCGCTGCGGCTCATCCCTGGGTGGGCTGCTCATAACGCCATGGCGCGGGACGCTATCATCGCTTTCCCTTTGCAACTCATGCACGCGAGATTCCAACTCGTACACCACACGCAGGTTGTCGTAGTACTGCACCGCGCGGCTGTTGGCGGCCCAATACTTCTTCTTAAGATTGACCGGGCGCAAATCACCCAATCGCAGCGCGGTAACCCGCACCCCTGCAAGATTGAGCGTGAGCGCGATGGAGAAGAATGCCATGGCTGCCGTCATTGCGAAGCGCGGCTGAGTCATGGTGTAGACCAGACGCTGAACACGCGTGCGTGGCTGGTGCGGAAGGCCATGCACCCGGAACGGTAGTACCCTTGCGCGGCTATCCCCAAACAACGACGCGGCGTGCGCTGCCTGTGCCAGAAACTCGGCGGATGCGGCAGGGTCGCCCGACGTCTTCGCCAGAATGCGATTCACCAGGTCTGCAGGTGGCACGGGCGGTGCTTCCTTCAGCATGTCCATCCACGCAGCTCCTTGCCCCAACTCCGCGGCAAGGCGCGTGCAGGAAGGGCACTCTGCCAGATGACGTTCAAAGTGTGCCTGTTCCTCGGGCAATAGCGCCCCGTCCGTGGCCTCCAGCAGCATGCTCTCCGCCTGGGCGCAGGTAAGCCGGCTCATGCGCCTCCCCTGTATCGATCCAGCAGTGTTGGTCTCATCCGTCACCTACATCACCCGCCCTTCTGTGCGTCCCAGGGTTCGCGCCAGCTCACCGCGGCCGCGGCTGATACGGCTTTTCACAGTACCCTCAGGTACGCGCAGCACCTGGGCAATCTCCTTGTAATCCATATCCTGCAGGTCACGCAGGATGACGGCTTCGCGCAGCTCCGGCGAAAGCTGTTTGAGTGCGTGCTGCACGCGAACCCGCAACTCCATCTGCGCGACTCGTTGCATTTGCCCAGGCCGGGTGTCCGCCAGCCTGTCGACCATCGTGATCCCATCGCTGTCTTCGTGCACAGGCGCGTCCAGTGAGTCAGTCGAACGATCCTGCCGGGTACGGCGAAAGTGGTCCACCAGCAAGTTCCGTGTCAGGGTCGTTAGCCAAAGAGTGAAAGCCCCTTTGGTTTGATCGAAGCCGTGCAGATTGCGATACACCTTCAGAAACACGTCCTGGGTCAGGTCCTCTGCATCTGTCGGCGAACCCGTAAAGCGATAGCACATGCCGTATACGCGACGGTGCTGCGCCACGACCAGTTGCTGCCATGCGGCCGAGTCGCCGCGCATGCAAGCCGCAACCAGGCGATGCAGAGTTTCAGCTTCTGCCGTGTGGACGGTCGACAGCGCGACTGCCGTGGGCTTTTCCGCAGGCTGCGGCTCAAACCTCGGGATCTCACCAGCGGATCGTTGCACCGTAACCTCTTGAAAGGGTGGCAGCAGTGTACCGCGTGCATCACGCTGCACCGGCGAGCCGTCAGCAGCCAGCCTGGCTGGCGGCATTGTCGTGTCCTGCAGTAGTCCACACGGTTTGTGGACCGCGAATGGCGCCAGCGACATGGTTAACGTGCCCATGGTGTACGGTACGCACGCCGTGTGCCAGCAGTTCCCTTGCGCACCGCAGGCGACGGACGCAGAGCATTGGGCTACGGCTTACAATCGCGGCATGCGTTCTGCGTTACTCGTCCTTGCCGTCGCTACTTCCATGCACGCCATCGCCCAGGCTGACTCAAAAAAGTGGTTGGCAACGTGGGGCACTGCTGTTGTGAGTGTGCCCGCCACGGTAAATGCGGCGGCCACATTGCCCATTGGGAAACAGCAGGTCACCCTGCGGCAAGTCGTTCACCTCAGCCAGGGCGGTAAGCGCATCCGTATCAGTTTGACCAACGAGTTCGGTACTGAACCGCTGCGCATCGACTCTGCGCATCTTGCATTTAAGTCTGCGGGTAGCCGTATTTTGCCAGGCACAGATCGTGCACTTACCTTCAACGGCCAGGCTGGAGTCTCGGTTGCGCCTGGCCAATTTGTGACAACGGACGCGGTAATCGAGACAGTGCCGATTTTCTCGGATGTGGAAATCTCGATGGTCCTGCCGGCGCAGGATCTACCCGTGCTGACCTATCACGCAGCCGCCTACACAACGACCTATATCGCGCCCGGGGACCACGTCGCAGCCGAGCAGTTTCTGCCGCCCACGACACCCCCGCCCGGCCTCAGCATGCCGGGTGTGCGTGCCCCTGCGGGTGCGTCACTGAGCGATAAGGCCATTCTGCAGAGTGCAAGCAGCCCAACCACAAGCAGCGGCTTTGGCTTGAACGCAGACAGCGCCGTGCAGCAGACCACCTCGTGGTATTTCCTCAAGCGCATTGAGGTGGACCGCACGCGTAAGTCCGCTGCGATCGTCACGCTTGGCGACTCCATCACGGACGGTACAGGCTCCACGACAGAGACAAACCGCCGCTGGCCGGACGTCCTTGCGCCCCTGTTAGCAGCAAACAAGAAGACCGCGGTTCTATCTGTCGTTAATGAAGGCATTGGCGGCAATCGTGTCTTGCATGAGGGTGCCGGTCCCAGCGCGCTCTCGCGTTTCGACCGAGAGGTCGTCAGCCAACCCGGTGTGCGATACGTTCTCATGCTGGAAGGCATTAACGATATCGGAAACATGCACCGAAGTCCTTCAGACGCCATCACGGAACAGCAGCTCCTGGATGCTTATACAACCCTTGCGCATCGCGCGCACGCTCAGGGCCTCAGATTTATTGTCGCTACCATTCTCCCCTACGAAGGGGCCGGATACTTCAGTGCTGATGGCGAGCAGATACGACAAGATGTAAACCGCTTTCTGCGTACCAGCCATGATTTTGATGGCGTTGTCGACTTCGACAAAGTTACTCGCGATCCCGAGCATCCCACGCGCTTGCTGCCTAAGTATGATCACGGCGACCACCTGCACCCCTCGGACGAGGGGTATGCAGCCATGGGTTCAGCTGTCAACCTGAAGCTCTTTGGCAAGAAGCGTTAAATACCGCTCCTACTGCTTGGGCACTCGGATCGTCTGGTGCAAGCTTTTGAAGCAAGGCACGACTTGGTTCAAACGACTCTGTAGCGAGTCCCTCACACTGCCGTTGAAGACGGCACTGCTTGGGGCTAGGTAGATCTGCGCGCCTCGAACGTCGCACTCGGGCTCGCGCGTCACCTGCAGCGTCAAAAGTGTTCTGTCATTGAGCAACGATGCGCGAATCGGCAGCGCGAAGCCGGGATACTGGTCGACAAGGCGCGCAAACTGATGTGACCCGTCTTTCAGTTGCACGTCGGCTAAGTAGACATCCTGGTTCCCTGCGAAGCTTTGCCGTGACGAGCTGCTGATCGCAAGGATCTGCACGCTGGCTTTCATCGGCTTGGACTGGTTACCAAATGCCGACGGCCGAACAGCCCAGGCAGTACACGCGCAAACCACCCCCATAGCAGCAACCCACAGCTTACGCATGAGACCTCACACCTCTACGTCTTGAGACGCTTTCTTGCAAATCATGGTAGCGGGATGCGCTCAGGCCGCAACGCCCGCGGAGATCACCTGCTCGCTGAAGCGTTCCATTTCCTCTGCTTGCGGGCTGAACTGCAGCAGCAAGAGGTTTACACCTGCCGCCCGGAAGCGCGCCACCTGATCCTGCACCTGCGATGGTGTGCCAACAAGACCCGACCGCAAACCACGGTTAGAAACCGAGTATTCCTTGATCGACATACTTTGCTCCAACTGCGTACCTTGTAGCCATTGCTGGTAATTCGCGTAGCCCTTGGCATTACTTTGCACGTCTGTAATACGCTCCACCTCAGCCCGAACGGATACGTCAGAGTCACGCACGATGGCATACCCAGCAACTCCGTACTGCATTGGCTCGAGTCCTAGTCGCTTCCGTCGCTCTGACATATCCGCAATCTTGGCCGCGACATGCTCCGGCGTGTCGCCATGCATGACGTAAGCGTCACACTTCTCCGCGATCAGGTTTTTGGCTGCTTCTGATTCGCCGCCCGCGTAGAGCGGCGGTCTAGGCGAGCGTACGGGCTTCGGCTCCAGCACAGTCTCTTCAGTCTTGTAGTACCTGCCCGCATGTGTGACCCGCGGCTCGTGCCACAACCGCTCAAGTACATCGAGCCACTCCGAGGTGCGACCGTATCGGTCATCATGGCGCTCGAAGTCCACGCCATACATCCGTGCCTCCTGTTCCCACCAGGAGGACACCACATTCAGCGCAAGGCGACCACCGCTGATCTGGTCCACAGTGGCAGCCTGCTTTGCAAACAACGCAGGTGGGTGAAACGTTGGTCGAACGGCAACCATCAGCTCGAGGCGTTCCGTGGCGGCTGCAAGCGCTGCTGCGGTGGACCAGGCATCCATACATGGCGCGTCCACACCCTTGATGTCATTGAGATTGAGCTCCGCAATGAGTGAGAGGTCGAATCCGATCTGCTCGCTCCGCCGAGCTAGCTTGCGCAAATAGGCCCAGCTGGCCTCCATGCCCTCGTCCTCAACATTGCGAAGCCACCCGCCAAACACCGGCATCCAGTATCCAAACCGCATGGGATCGTTAGCGGGCACGGAGCACCTCAGCCTGCAAGTAGTCCGCTAAATTCTCCAAGGGATTAAAGCCGATTACTCGTGGCGCATCGGCGACAAAGTTGGAGAGCGCATTGACGTCGTAATAGTAGATCTCGCCGTCGCGGTCGTCCACCATGTACTCCACTCCACCAACGTCGATGCCTGCGGCCTGCACGATTCGCTCGACGGCCTCAATGGCCTCTGCCGGTGGTGTAAACCCCTCAACCTTGAGTCCCACCTTCGCGGCCTCCAGCACACAAGCGCCACCCACAGAGGACTGGTTGGTAGCCGATGTCTTCAGCGATTCACCTCTCGCCGTCTGGCAGATATCCGCCGGACATAGATCGAAGGTTTCGCCAGACGTGTACACCTTTATGCCATAGAGGTACTTGCCCGCCAGAGTTTCGACACGGTTGATATGGCCACCTCGGGCGGGCACGTACTCCTGCACGAGCGCGATGCTGTCATAGCCCAAATCTATTTGCCCAGCCTGGACAGCTGCCCTGAGCTCTTGAGGCGTGTTGAAGCGAGTAATTCCCTTTCCGCTACCGCCGATGTTAGCTTTCACAATGATGGGATACCGCAACCCCTCAGCAGCGGGTATAGCCTGCTCTGCACGGTGAATCACCCGCGATGGGATATAGCGCAGCCCCAGCGATCGTAGAAGCGAGTGCTGCGCAGCCTTTGACACCTCGAAACGAAACGCTCTGGAACCATTGACCACTCGCTTGCCAAGCAATTCCAAGTGTTCAAGATAGGCCAGAGTATGGAATATCCCAGACCCAACCCCACGGCTGTTCGCCGACGGACTCATACGGTTGAACAGAACGGAAAACCCTCGAGAGTCTGCTCCGACGTTGTAAAAAAAATCTGGAACGAAGATTTTTTGAAACGCAACCCCGCGCCGGTCCAGTTCCCTGAAAATTGCCTCAAACCATTGGGGATGTTCGTATAAGAAGGCAAGTCCCTTCTCTATTCGCGCTTCCTCCTGGCGTTTGTCGATCAAGGACACTGCTGTCGTCATTCAGTACTCCGTACTCACCATCTAATGCGTCTGCGCGAGCGTCAATGTCCTTCCGTTTGGATAGCACATCAACGAGAAAGGCCCACTCCGAAGAGTGGGCCTTTATGTTTAATTGCTGGCGCCCACCTAATATCCCACACACCTGCCCGTGCAGTACCAACCCCCCAGCGCGACTTAACTAAAGAGTTCCGG
>CALMOM010000138.1:1586-5229 GCA_937873305.1 uncultured Terriglobus sp. | reverse complement strand
ATCCTTCGCTGCGCTCAGGATGACGAGCCACGCCTATGCGAACAGCAAACCCTGCGCGCCATGAGTCGGTGCCGCGTCCACGCGCACTGAGGTTGGCCCTTTGCGCGGCTCACCTGCGTCGCGGGTCAGCAGGTTGTCCGTCAGCCGCTCGCGCAAGCCGTGGCGCTGGCAGCTTGCCTTGACCAGCGCCTCCAGCCGCAGCCGGTATGGCCGCGAGGCGAAGTCCATGTCGCGGAACTGCTCGGCGTACAGCACCTGCAAATGCGGAAAATGCTCGCGGACAAATTCGAAGTAGGTCGGCCTCGAGCAAGGCTTTAGAAACAGCGGCATGGCGGCAAAGAAGCTGGCGTCCGTCTCCTTCGCCAGAGCGGCCATTGCGTCGATGCTCTCCGCGGAATCGGTAATGCCGGGCAGCAGCGGCGAGTTCAGGATGCCCACACGCAGCCCCGCCTCGCGCAGGCGCCGCACGGTACGCAGCCGCAGGTCGGGCCGGGGTGCGCGCGGCTCCAGCTTACGTGCCAGTTCCGCGTCCGGCGTGGTCACCGTGATGTGGATGGCGAGTGTGCCGCGCCGGTGTATCTCCTGCAGGAGGTCGATGTCGCGCTCGATCAGCGTGGACTTGGTCACGATGCCTACCCGCAGGCCGTCGCGCCGGGACATCACTTCCAGCAGACTGCGCGTCAGCCGGGTGCGGCGCTCGATGGGCTGCCATGGGTCGGTGGCCGTGCCCAGGGCAATCTCATCGTCTGCACGGCCCTGTTTTGCCAGACGGCGCAGGTCCTGCTCCAGGAGCCAGGCGGCATTCTCCTTGACGAAGATGCGCTTTTCGAACGCCTCCGGATCACGCAGACTCAGCGGAAAGCGGCCGGGCTGCCGCTCCGCATCGCCCAGCACACCGCGCACCAGGTCTGCCGCATCAGGTGCCGGGGCCAGGAACTCGTGCGTGTAGCGGGCATAGCAGTAGCGGCAGGCGAACTCGCAGCCGCGGTACGGGTTGATGGACCACGCCATCCAGTGCAGCCGCTTGCTGACAGACCGGTTCAGCACCGATCGTACGGGCAGCGACCGAAACTCCACATCATGCCCGGCATCCACCTGCTCGGCGTCTAGGGCCATGCGACTGAGGCCGTGCGAAGAGGTTTGGAAGATTGGGAAGAGGGTAGCTGGCGTTAACTTCGCTTTTTGTTCGCCCATGCGGTCCAGTCTACACAGTCCAGGTACCAAGGGCCACGGAAAATGGCAAAGAGGTCTCAGATCGCGCCAAACAGGTGAGTAAGCGCCCAAAACGCACGTTGTAGCGCGCAAAAGCGTGTGTTGTGGCGCATAAACAGCCTTGTTCCGGCGCATAAGCTCCGGTTGCGACGCTTACAAGTGCTGTTTTCGCAGCGTATCTACGCGCTTTGTGTCGCTTGCGGAGCTGTTTTGCGCGATGAACCACTCAAGGGCAGCAACAGGCGCACTTCCGCGGGCTGCGGCACCTTTGCTCAGCCCGTGTTGCGCAGACCGGCGGAGATACCGTTGATGGTGGCGGTGATGGCACGGTTCAGGGCAGCTTCATCCCCTCCGCCCTCCGCGTCGCGCTTGCGGCGCAGCAACTCCACCTGGATCCAGCTCATGGGGTCCACATACGGGTTGCGCAGTCGGATTGACCGTGCCAGCACGGGGTCGTTCTCCAGCAGTTCTCCCTGCCCGGTAATGCGCAGCACCATGGCGCGGGTGCGCTCGAACTCTGCCCGCAGCATGGGGTACACACGCGTTCGAAGCGCCTCGTCCGCCACCAGCGAGCTGTACAACCCAGCAATGGCAAAGTCGCTCTTGGCCAGCGCCGACTCCATGTTGCGCAGCATGTCCAGAAACAGCGGGAACTGCCGGAACATGGCCTGCAGCAACTCCAACCCGCCGTCACGCTCGGCGCCAAAGCGCTCCAACGCCGTGCCTGCGCCGTACCAGGCAGGGACGGTGTGGCGCGACTGCATCCAGCCGAAGACCCACGGAATGGCGCGAAGATCGGCCAGAACGCGCTTGCCACTGCGCTTGGCCGGGCGCGAACCGATCTTGGCATGCTCCAACTCGGCGACCGGTGTGCCCTGCAGGAAGTAGTCGAACGTGTCGCCGCACTCGAGAATGTCGGCGCGATAGCGCTCCAGCGACCACTCCGCCAGGACGTCCATGGACTCTTCCCACGCTGGCTCAATGCGGCCAGTCAGGTGCGTGCCGCTGCCGTTGGCCGACGAGCGCAGATCAGGCCGCGCCAGCGCATCCAGCGAGGCGGCAATCATCAGTTCCAGGTTGCGCTCGGCCAGCACCACGTCGCTGTACTTGAAGTTGAGCACCTCGCCCTGCTCCGTAATGCGCAGGTCGCCGGTAAAGCTGTCGAGCGGCTGTGCGTACAGCGCGCGATGCGTAGGACCGCCACCGCGGCCCACCGTGCCGCCGCGCCCGTGGAACAGCCGCAGGTGCACGCCGCACTCCCGCGCCACGGTGTGCAGCGCGCGGTGTGCCTTCCACACCTCCCACGTGCTGCTGATCATGCCGCCGTCCTTGTTGCTGTCGCTGTAGCCCAGCATTACTTCCTGCTGACGGCTCCAGCTATCCAGCAGCGGCTGAAACGCGGCGGAGGTCCACAGTTCGCGACAGATGGCCGGTGCGTTCTGCAGGTCCTCAATGCTCTCAAACAGCGGCGCAATCAGCAGGCCAGCATCATGCTCCGTGCGTTCGGCCGTGACGCCGCCCAGCCGGGCCAGCCAGAGGACTCGCAGTACATCCTCCGCCCCGGTTGCGCCGGAGATGACCCACTGCCGGATGCTCTCCGGATCACCCAACTGCTTGACCGCAGCGACGGTGCGGAAGGTGTCCAGCACTTCTGCCGACATGTCCGATGGGCGTGTCGGAAGTGAACCATCCTCACGCCAGGCGCTGAACTCCTCGACCGCTGCTGCCTGAATCTTGGCGTGCTGGCGAATGTCGAGCGTATGCAGATGAAGGCCGTAGGTACGTACCTCCACGATGAGCGGGTCGACGATGCTTTCCGCGATGCGCTCGCCGCGGTTCGCCACCAGCGAGTCGCGGATCAGCTGCAGATCGTGCAGCACTTCCTGCGCAGCGGTGTACGGCGGCAACTGTTCTCCCTCGGCCACATGGGCAGGCACAGCCTCCCTGTCGCCCAGCCGCAGCAGCATGCAGGCCAGCATCACGCGCACCTGCTCGCACAGGTAACGTTCGCGTAGTTCAGTTCCGGCCAGCGGTAACTGCTCCAGGTACGTGTCCACGGCGGCGGCAAGCTCGTCACTGGCACCGGCCTGCTGTGTGGACGAGGAAATCTGTTGCAGAGCACCGCGCAGCCGCGTTCGCAGATGCGCGTTGAGCGTCTCGCGGGCAGCGCGCAAAGCCTCGCGCGTGACCTCGGGCGTGACGAACGGGTTGCCGTCGCGGTCGCCACCGATCCACGAGCCAAAGCGAAGCAGCGTGGGCAGTTCCGGCAGCAACAGGCGCAGGCCGTACTCCTTCTCCAGCGCGTGGCTCACCTCCGCATACAGCGCGGGAACGGTGTCGAAAATGCTGTCGTGAAAGTAGTCCAGCCCCATGCGGACTTCGTCCATCACGGCCGGGCGCTGCAGGCGCACATCGTCCGTCTGCCACAGGC
>CALMOM010000138.1:0-1576 GCA_937873305.1 uncultured Terriglobus sp. | reverse complement strand
CTTCTAAACTGTCCGCCGCGTCGCCGGTCAGCGGGATGCGGTCGAGTTCCTCCAGCAGCGCGGCTATGCGGCGGCGCTTGCTGATGACGGAGCGGCGCGCCACCTCTGTTGGGTGTGCGGTGAACACGGGCGTAATGCAGACGCGGCGTAAGAGGTCCATAGCCTCGTCTGCTGTGTACCCGGCCAGCCGCATACGACGCAGCGTGCCCCGCAGGCTGCCGCGTTGTGGCTCCGCACCCGTGCGCAGGCTGCCTGCCAGGCGGCGACGCTTGCGATGGTTGGTCTCCGCCAGGTTGATGAGTTCGAAGTAGAAGCCGAAGGCGCGCGCAAGCTGGTACGCGCGGTCTACCGGCAGGGTGTGGACCAGCAGCAGCGCTTGCTGCAGCGCGCTTGAAGCTCGGGCGATGTCGCCCTCCGCCTCGGCTTGGCGGCGCTCCGTGGCCAGCCGGCGCAGGGTTTCCACCTGGTCGAACAGGTCGTCGCCCACCTGCTCACGCAGCACCTGCCCCAGTAGCATACCGAGTGACCGCACGTCCCGCCGCAGCGGTGCCTCTTTTACCTCGGGTTCGGTCGCCTGCAACTCTGCAAGCCGTTCACCCCAGTCGTCCGCATGCCACAACCCCGCCATGAGCTTGATTATGCCCTAGCGCTGTATCGGCCTGTGGCTTTCGGAAGGGCACAGCTTCAGCTGGGCCACATAGAACAGATTTGATGATCGGGCTTTAGCCCCCGAGGTCTGCTGTCGAAGTGGACCACGGCGGCTAAAGCCGTTCCCCGGACTAGCGACATACAGTATGGCTAAAGCCATGCCCTTCCGAAACATAGGTAGCCAGGCGGCTGCCCCGCTCACGGATACCCGTTAGGATGCGGCCATACCGGTATTCCACGTTTCCGGTTGCGAGGGCGAACCACGCTGCGATTGCAGGGTAAGCGCGATGCCAACAGTGATGAGCACGATGATGCCTAGCACGTACACGCTGCCCTCCGGTCCCGTCAGACCGCCGCTTAGCAGTATCCTGCCCTGCGGATGCGATGCCTCCAGGTGGTGCTGTACCATTTGGCCGCTGTCGGCCACGCCATACACAAACGACTGAGCCCAGTCCCACGCGGCGTGCATGCCGACGGCCCACCACAGCGACCCGGTGCGCCACAGGCTGAAGCAGAACACCAGGCCAATGAGCCCTGCGGAAAGCAGACCAATGGGCGATTCGCCCTGGTTGCTCTTATGGCCCAGTCCGAACAGGAAGGAGAAGAACAGCGCCGCGACCCAGAAGCCGAGCGTCTTGCGGCCCCGCTCGCTCATGCCCAGGGCCTGCCCTATGCCGGCGATGCCGCGCGCCAGCGTGAACTGCACATAGGCGCGCGTCAGGTACTCCTCTGACAGACCGACGAACAGGAAGGCAACCGCCCACAATAAGCCCCAGTGCAGCACCGGCGTGCCATGCAACAGCTGACCCGTGAATACAAGTAACCCTGTGACGCGCAACACGCCAACGAGCACCGACAATGCCGCCATTCCCCACAACAGCCCGACACCGAACTGCTTCAGCCGTACGCGGCCCAAGCCATACTGGGC
>CALMOM010000137.1:21242-21526 GCA_937873305.1 uncultured Terriglobus sp. | reverse complement strand
CAAGTCTGTCCTGCCCTCACGTTTTTCTATGCATGCATCCAGGCGAGTACGCGTCGCAACACTTTGCCGTGTGTTGCTGGCAGACGATCAGGCAATTTTTCGCGCAGGCATCGCCCGCGTACTGGCAGGCGAGACCGACATCTCTGTCTTGGGGCAGTGCGGCTCTGCCGAGATGGCGTTGGAGTTGGTAGCGTCGTCCCGGTCGTGCCTGCTGGTGCTCGCAGAATCGCTCAAGGGTGATCTCGACCGCATTCTGGCCGCGGCACATGCCACGCCAACGCGCG
>CALMOM010000137.1:3792-21232 GCA_937873305.1 uncultured Terriglobus sp. | reverse complement strand
CACATCGGTTCTGCGACGAGTAGATGGCTTGCTGCCCCGCCAGACAACCGCCGCCGATCTGCTGGCATGCGTTCGCGGGGTAAACGACGGCAAACGGCTTCTAGACGCACACCGGATCGACTCCGCCTTGGACTCGGTGGGAAACCGCATGCGCGCCACCTTGTCCGACCGGGAGTTGCAGATTATCGGATTTGTGGTGCAGGGATGCAAAAATCGCCGCATCGCCGACGTTATCGGCACCACGGAACAGGTGATTAAGAACTACCTGCGCTCCATCTATGACAAGACGGGGTCGAGCGACCGCCTAGAACTGGCACTGTTCACACTGCACCACCGCACACTCGCCGAGGCTGCGGCGCTCGCGGTGCAGTCTGTTGCCGATGCCGTCGCGCAGCAGTAGTTCCACACCGCACGCATGGCTACGCTACACGCCCTGCGGTTGCCGCATCTGGTTGCTTTCACCGGTCCCGACGGCGAGTCGCTCTGCAATCGACTTGGCCTGCGTAAACAGCAGGAGGTAGTCTGCGCCACCCGCCTTGGAGTCTGTACCGCTCATGTTAAAGCCGCCGAAGGGGTGCGCGCCCACCATAGCTCCTGTGCACTTACGGTTCAGGTAGAGGTTGCCCACGTGGAACTCTTCACGTGCGCGATCAAGGTGTTCACGCGAGTTGGAGTAAATGGCCCCCGTCAGACCGTATTCCGTGCTGTTTGCGATGCGCAACGATTCCTCAAGCCCGCTGGAGCGGATCACCGCAAGCACCGGCCCAAAGATTTCCTCCTGGGCGATGCGAGCATCCGAAGGAACATCGGCGAAAATCGTTGGCTGCACATAGTACCCGCCCGACTCGGTTGCAATGGCCTCACCGCCCGTCAGCAGCCGTCCTTCGCCGCGGCCAAGTGCAATGTAGGCCAGGACCCGATCGTAAGCTGCTTTGCTGATGACCGGCCCGGCGGCAAAGTTTTGTACCGGGTCGCCCACCTGGATGTCCTGCACACGCTCAACCAGCCGGTCGCAGAAGGTGTCGTACAGGTGCGCATCCACAATCACGCGGGAACAGGCGGAGCACTTCTGCCCATTGAAGCCGAATGCTGACGCGGCCACGCCCTCGATGGCAGCGTCCATGTCCGCATCCGCATCGACAATAATGGCGTCTTTGCCACCCATCTCGAGGATGGTGCGTTTGATGAAGGGCCGGCCCGGCTGAGCTTTCGCCGCGGCCTCATGCACAATCAAGCCCACGCGCTTGGAACCGGTGAATGCGATGAACCGAACCTTGGGGTGAGCCACTAGCGTCGCACCCGCCAGATCGCCAGAACCCTGGCACAGGTTCACCACGCCTTCCGGCATCCCGGCCTCTTCCAGCAGCATGTAAAAGCGTGCCGCGATCGTGAGTGCGTCCACCGAAGGCTTCAGCACCACGGTGTTGCCCGTCACCACGGCGGCCATCGTCATACCGGCCATGATGGCCAAAGGAAAGTTCCACGGCGGAATGACCGCGCCGACACCAAGCGGGAGATAGCGCAGCGTGTTGCTCTCACCCGGTAGCTGGATGGGCGTTACCGCACCGTCAAGGCGCAATGCTTCGCGCGCATAGAACTCAAGGAAGTCAATTGTTTCGGCGACGTCTGCATCCGACTCCTGCCAGTTCTTTCCAACCTCGTAGGTCAACCACGCGCAAAACTCCAGCTTGCGCTCGCGCAGGAGGTCCGCAACGTCCAGCAGCAGCTGGACGCGGGTCGCAACGGGGACGCGGCTCCAGAATTGGAACGCCTTGTCGGCTGCGGCAACGGCCTGCTCGACATGCGACGGCTCTGCTTCCTGGTGCACGCCCACGGTCTGCTGCGGTTGTGCCGGGTTGGTTGATGGGAGTTTGCCGTTCGCGTGGACACGTTCGCCGCCCAGAATCAGCGGGTACTCGTGGCCAAGCTCATGCTCCACGTAGCGCAACGCCTCATGCATGGCAGCCTTTGTTTCAGACGCCTTGAAGTTTAGAAACGGCTCATTGCGAAACTGGGGCAGGGTTTGCCGCGGCTGGGTTGGGTCCGCTTCGTGCAGGGTCGGTATCGCATTCGTGAGCATAGTAAAAGTCTACCTTTCCAGCAGCCGTTATCGCGTGGGCGGAACCGTGGGAGACGGTGTGCCGTTCAGCATCTGGTCTGTCGACTTGCTCATCTGCGCGGTGCGCTCCAGTTTGTCCCAACTGAACGGGCGGCCATCAATCACACGCTTAACCGTTTTGAAGAGCACCACGCTGAACACCTGCCGATAGCTGAAACGTTGAATCCAGATGTGAAACAGTAGCCATCCATCACCCTTGCTGGCAGGGTGGCGGCGCTCTAACAAAAAGGCCAGAGCGGACGCGATAAAGTCGATGAGCATGAACGCCAGAAAGAAGTACAGCAGCTTCACAAAGCTCGCCGAGTTTGCCGACTCTGGATGGAAGTGGCGGTCATACAAAAACTTAAGAAAACTAGCCACAAACATCAGGTCGATGAGCGGTGACACGAGTGGCAGGAGAATCTGAAAGATGATGATGTTCGGCAGAGCGAACAGACCCATGGCGCGGCGCTTTGTAATGGCACCAAGATGCTTGAACACCGCCTGCATAATGCCGAAGGACCAGCGGAAGCGCTGCCGCATCAGCCCATCCATGTTGATGGGCGCCTCAGTAAACGCCAACGCGCGATCCTCGTAGATGACCTCCAGGCCCTGCTCCAGCAGAATCATGGTCAGATCTGCGTCTTCAGCGACCGTGTTGGAGTGGTAGCCACCGCCCGTGCGCACTGCCCCCGTGCGCCATGCGCCGATCGCTCCGGGCACCACCACAACCGTGCCGAACAAATCCATGGCACGCCGCTCGAAGTTCTGGCTGGTGATGTACTCCAGCGCCTGCCACCGGGTCCACAGGTTAACTTTGTTACCTACCTTGGCATTGCCTGCCACTGCGCCGATCCTGCTATCGGCAAAGTGCGGCACCAGGCGCGCAATCGCGTCGTGAGCGATGACCGTATCGGCGTCAATACCGACGTAAATGTCTTCGTGCACCAGGGTCTCCAGTGCATAGTTCAGTGCTTCCGCCTTGCCACCATTCTCCTTTCTCACCACAGTTAGCCTGCCGCTAGCAATATCGTCGGGATACGCCTCCGTGGCTATCTCCGCAGTACGGTCCTTGGAACCATCATCGATCACGACGATATGCAGGTTTTTATACGTCGACATCATCACGGAACGAATGGTGCGAACGATCACCTTTTCCTCGTTGTAGGCGGGGATCAGGACCGCTACACGAGGCTGGAAGTCAGGACCGGCAAAGTTTTTGCGTCGCCGAAAGCGGTCTATGACGGCGAACAGTCCAATGATGATTAGTCGCCCGCTCATCAGGATGTCGCCGATAAAGAACACCGCGATCACAAAATGGTTGAACGCAGCAAAGGCCGCAAAGGCGATGGAGTCGATGACCGCAAGACGCTTTTGCCTACCCGTAAGTTGAGGCATCACCTGGTCGCGTGTTCTGCCCATCAACTCGCTCACAGGCACAAAGTCGTAGCCCTGCGCGCGCAACGTGTTCACCAGCAATGGCAAGGAGCGTACGGTGACGGAGCGATCGCCGCCTCCGTCATGCATCAGAATGACGGAGCCCTGGAAGTCGGTCCGCGTTTGCATTGCTGCCAGCTGGCTTTGGATCGCGCCTACGATCTGCTGCGGCGTTTTACGTGGGTGGTCTTCCCAGTCGTGCGTGTCGAGCTTGTTGCCGATGACGATGTAGCCGCGCTGCTGCACGCGCTCTGCCGGCGCAGCCTGGTCGGTTGTTTCTGGCTCCTCGTCAATGTCATAGGGCGGTCGAAAATAGATGGGCTGCACACCCAGCTTTGCCGCAAACAACCGCTCCGTAAGGTTCATCTGCAGATCGAGTTCGCGGTTGCTGATCGCGCTGATGTCCGGATGGGTGAAGGTATGGTTGCCGATCTCATGACCTTCGCGATATACGCGCTGCATGATGCTGACGTTATTCTGCGCCTCCTCGCCGATCATGAAGAACGTACCCTTTACGTTCAGCTGCTTCAGCTCGTCAAGGATCTTCGGCGTCCACTCCGGATCGGGGCCGTCGTCGAACGAGAGCGCGACCTTCTTGGGCTGGTAGCCAAAGTACGTGACCGTGTACGACTGCGGATAGCTTGTCATCGCCTCCGAATCGATGAGCTTGTTGTCGTCGATCGTCACAGTGCGATGGCCGTTGCGGGGACTGCCGGAGACGCGCATAATGTCACCCGTACCCTCAAGATCCAGATCCCACCCAGGCGCAACATCCGCCAGGTCTGTCAGGGGGTTGGCCTTGACCGGCTGATCCCATATCTTCCACATCGACTGGTCTTCGCTGCCAAGCCGCCACAATGCGAAAGTCTGCAAACCCAGGCGGCGCGCGGCACGCATCTCGTTCAGCGTGGTGACCGCATCCAGAAACCAGACCTCGTGCCGCTCGTGCCTGTCCTCGTCGTCGTAGGTGAAGTGCGGATTGCGTGATGCGTCGTCCAGGTCCACCTCAGAGCCAGAGTCCACGGCGGCCTGCCAGACGGCCTGCGTCGACATGTCGTCCGAGTGAAGGATTTTGGATACAAATGGCTTCTGCTTTTTCGCGGGAGCCCCCTTCTTCAGCGGCTCGGCTGCAGGTGGCAGCGACATGGTCCAGTCGTAGCCGTAGCTGCCGATGGCGCAGATCAGCTTCTCCTTTGGCACCTGCTTCAGAATGTTTTGCAAGTTGCGGATAAACCAGTCCTCCGAGGCGATGGGACCGGGTTTGCCTTCCGACTCGTGCTGGTCGTAGTTCATCAGCAAGAGGCCATCCGAATTGGCGGCCATGAACGGCAGGTCCCAGTCGTCGTCACCCACCGGCGTGTTGATGTAAAGCTTCAAACCCTTGCTGTGCAGTTGCGCAGTCAGCGATGCAATCAGCTGCCGGTATGCCGGCTGGGCCGCGGCCGGAATCTCCTCGAAGTCCAACGAAATGCCATGGTAGCGGCTGTTCGACTGCAGAAAGCGAATCACCTCTTGCTCGAAGCGCTGCTGTGCCGCCGCGTTCTGCAGAAAGTCGCCAATCTGGGGCATGAACACGTTGTTGACGGAGTCGTAGTTGTTCACCAAAGGAAAGATTTCCGTGTTCGAACCGGACTCCACAATCGTGCGCTGCACCTTGTTCTCAATGTCCACGGGGTGCACGCCTCCACGGTCCACCACGTCGAAGGGGCGGTAGTCTGTGGTGTACGCGGTCAAGTGTCCATCCGGTGCAATGACGTGAAGCCACGCCGGAAACAGCAGGTCAATCTGCTTTACGTGCTGCTTTAATGAGCTATAGCTGGCAGGGTCATAGTCGACGTAATACGCGGCGCGCAGACCTTCATCTTCGTTCAGGGGAACATCGGAAGGCTTCCGGTCTGTCCTGCGGTGGGCAGAGCGCACCTTGCGCGCCTTTTCGTCTGGCACGGAGGGATTATTCAGCGCACGAAAATTCCGCTTGGGCTGGGCAATCAGCAGCTGCGGCAGGGGCCGCATTTTGAGCACACCCAGCACAAACACGATCAAGAGCAGCAGGCCTGTCGCTGCCGCAATATCTAACGCGCGGCGGAGGCGCTTCCAGCGTCGCTTTTTTTCATCGTAAAAGATCGGTTTCGACGGGTTTGCTGACATCCTAGTCCGTATCCTACCTGTGCTGGGCGCTCGCGAGTGCAGGCCAGTGGCACGGCCTGCTTTGCCGGTATGATGCAGTCGATGCCCGGCACACCCTCCGCCCCACAGCACGCTCTTGCCCACAGGCAATCGCCAGGCAAAGCGTCAACGGTGCTCGCGGGCGCCCTGCTGTTCGCCGGACTTTGCCTCCGCGTCTTCTTTGTGCGCCGCCATGGCTTTGTGGCGGGCGACTCTCTGCTGTACCAGGACATTGCGCAGAACTGGCTGCACGAACATATCTACGGCCTGTCTACCGACGCGGCCCCCCGGCCCACGCTCATACGGGTGCCTGGATACCCAGCGATTCTGGCGCTTCTGGCGTGTCTCTCAGACCGGTTCCTGCATGCCGACCTGGGGACCCTGCGCAGTTTTGCGCCCGTACTCTGGCTGCAGGTTGCAGCGGATTTGCTAACCTGCACGCTGGCAGCAAGCATCGCGCGGCAGTTGGCGGGGCACCGGGCCGCGCTTGCGACCCTGGCGTTTGCGTGCATGTGCCCCTTTACTGCGAACTACACCGCCGTCCCGCTGACCGAGACGTTCACTCTTTTCTTTCTTACATTCACCTTCTTTGCACTGCAGCGATGGCTGCAGGAGCCGGTACAAACCTGGCTCGCTTTGCTTGCCGCAGCCCTTTCATGCGGCATCCTGCTGCGGCCTGACCAGGGATTGCTGGCGGTAGCCGTGCTGCCGGCATTGCTGGTGCGCAGCCACGCCACACTCTGGCATCGGCTGCGGGCACCCGTCCTGTGCGCACTGATGGTGGCAGTGCCGTTTGTACCCTGGACCGTGCGCAACTACCGCACCTTTCACGTGCTGCAACCGCTCGCCTCTCGCCTGGCCATCGACCCCGGCGAAGCAGCACCACTGGGCTTCCAGGCCTGGTATCGCACCTGGGCCATCGACTTCAGTTCGACAGAAGATGCCTACTGGAAATATCCAGAGGAGTCCGTGCTGGTGACTGACCTGCCGAATCGTGCGTTCGCTTCCCCAGGGGAGCGGGCGACGGTCGAGGCCCTGCTTCACCAAGCCGCCCTGGCACAACGCCTCAACCCGGCGGTCGAGGCACGATTCGACTCGCTCGCCCGAGCGCGGGCGCAGGCACACCCGTGGCGTGCGCATGTGTGGCTACCGTTGACTCGCGTGGCCAACATGCTCCTGCATCCCCGGACCGAAATGCTGCCGGTGGAAGGGCGATGGTGGCAGTACCGGTTGCACCCTGGCCAAACCGTCTTTGCAGCACTCTACGGACTTTTGAGCCTGGCGTACCTGGTCTGCGGCTTCGCCGGTTTGTTCCGCTTCCTGCGGAGGCGAGGATTGCCGACGGCCTCCCGTGCGATGCTTGTCTGCATGCTGGCATACATCGGCCTGCGCTGCGCCCTGCTGCTGACGCTGGACAACGCCGAGCAGCGATATACGTTGGAGTTTTTTCCAATCTTTTGTATCGGTGCAGGCGCGCTGTTTGCCCCAGCGGAGAAGGCACTGACATGACCATTGCCTACACCGCACGGGCAGATGCCATTGCTGAATGGAAGAGGCTGACAGAAGACGTACTGCCCGCCATGGCACAGCAGCATCGCTGGCCACTGCGCCTGGATCACTGCTTCAAACGGGTTTGTTTGGACTATGCGTATAGAGACGTCTGGTACCGCCACCTGAAGAAACCTGCGGAACGCCACATCGATGGCGAGGCGCTTCAATGCGCCCTCGCGTGCGCCCGCAGCATTGCAATATCAGGCGAGGCGCTGCTGCGTCAGCGCAACGACGAAAGTCTGCGCTACCGCGGCAAAGGCCGCTACGCACCGGCTGAAGCGGGCTAACGCAGGGCTTTCGAGACGATCCAGAACTGCTGGAGGATGTAATTGTCCGTCATGCCCGCGATGTAGTCTGCCACCGTGCGCGGCAGGCCTTCCATTGCGCTCTCTTCCAGGTAACCGGCGGGCATGCGTTCCGGATGGCTCATGTAGTACCGAAAAAGCGTCGTCACTACGTTCTCTGCCTTCTGGTGCTCTGCTGCAAGTGTGGGGCACGTGTAGAGCACGCGGTAGAGGTACTCCTTTTCCTGTCGGCGTTGCTGCTCACAAGAGTCTGAAAAGTGGGCCACGCGCACCGGGCACTGGCGTATCGCTTGCACACTTATCAGTCCGCGCGCTTCCACGTTATGTGCCGTGGTCGCGATCAGGTCGAAAGTCAGCTCCCGCTGCATGACCTGCAGTGCCTCATGAAACAGAAACTTTTGTTCTACGTTGCCATGCTGTGCCGCAACATGGTCGTAGGCCCTGCCCATGATGCTGACATTTGTGCAGATGTGATCCACGTCCAGCAGACCGGACTCCACACCGTCATCCAGGTCTGCTGTTAAATAGGCGATCTCGTCTGCAATGTCGATCAGCTGGGCTTCCAGCGGAGGCCGCTCGTCCAGCAGGTAGGGTGAAAGTTCCGGGTGCTCTGCCGCGGTGTAGTCGCGCGAATGCTTGATGATGCCCTCACGCACGCCGAGCGTGAGATTTAGGCCGCGGTGTGCCGCATACCAATCCTCAAAATGCTCCACAATGCGCAGGGCGTGCAGATTGTGGTCGAAGCGGCGGCCGTACTGTCGCAGGCAGGTGTCCAGGGCACGCTCGCCCGCATGCCCAAAGGGTGGGTGGCCAATGTCGTGCACCAGCGCAAGCGCTTCCACCAACTCCTCGTTCAATGAGAGTGCACGTGCAACTTCCCGCGCGATCTGAACCACCTCGATGGTGTGGGTCAGGCGCGAACGGAAGTGGTCAGAGCCGCGGCTGGTGAAGACCTGCGTTTTTCCAGCAAGCCTGCGAAAGGCTCGGGCCTGAACGATGCGCGCCCGGTCGCGTGCGAAGGGCGAGACCGATTCTTCCTCCGGTTCAGTCCACTGCCTAGCCAGCAGGGCCGGCTCCTGCCTCTCGCGAATGCCGCAACAGCCAACATCACAAGCTGCCCGGATGGCTCCTGTGGTGATTACGGGGTCTCCTTGGCCGCCTTGCCATTTCTGGCTAGCTTCACACGCGCGGTGTCCAGGTGTTTGCGCAGCTTGGCCACGTCGTCCTGCTCAATGTCCGCGGGCAGCGAGCGGCCATACTCGACCAAAGCGCGCTCCCATTGCGCTACGGCGGGCTTCAGCTTGCCCTGCTTTTCCAGCGCCTGGCCCAGGTGATCGTGCAGCGTGGGATCCGTGGTGTTGCGCTCGACAGCCTTGCTAAGCAGGGCCTCTGCCATGGCGTACTCGCCCATCTGAAAGTCAACCCATCCCTCCGTGTCGAGGTAGGCGTAGTTTTGCGGGTCAAGCTCCACGGCTTTCTTGATCATGGTGAGCGCGTCCTGCAACTTGATGCCCCGCTCCGCATACATATAGGCCAGGTAATTTAGCGTTTGAGCATTGTTGGGGTCGATATCCAGAACTTTGTGGAACCAAGTGTCTGCCTCGTCCTTTTTGTTCTGCTTGTCCGCGATCGTTCCGCGCAGGAAATAGAGGTACACCTTGTCGTCTGGCTTTTGCGAGAACACCTCTGCCTTGTCCAACGCGGCGCTTGCTTCAGACCAGCGGCGCAGACGCAGATACGACTGCGCCAGCGTCAGATAGGTGATGCGGTCGTCTGCCTTGCCATTCAGCTGGCCCGTAAGAATCTGCAGGCCCTGTTCGGCCTTGCCCGTGTCGGCAAGCTGGCCTGCATAGAGGATCTGCGCGTCTCGATCGTCAGGGGCCGCTTTTGCGGCGGTCTCCGCCACATCCTCCGCCTTGGCCCATTCGTGTGCGTCACGGTAGGCATCGACCTCGCCGCCGATGCCGCGGTTTTTCAGATCGCCACCGAGCGCCGCAATCTCCTTGTAGGTGCTGACGGCCTGGTCGGTCTTGTTCTGCTCCCGATACAGCAGGGCAAGCCGGTCCAGAAAGATCGCACGATTGTTCCGCTCGCCGTCGGTGTACTTGCCGTCCGCCTTTGCGGTGGTGGCCAGCACACCCTTCAGCGTCTGCTCCGCATCGGCATAGTGCCCAAGTGCGTCGTACACCAGAGCTTCGTTGAACGTCAGCTCCTCTGAATCGGGCACCAACGCTTTGGCCTTCTTCAGCGTCTCCAAAGCCTGGTCATAGTGACCCTGCCGGCGTTGAATTTCGGAAATCTTGATATAGCTCTGACCGTCCTGCGGCTCTGCCGCCACAATCGCGCCGTACACCTTCAATGCGTCATCCAGCTGGTCCGACAGCAGGAGGGCATTTGCCAGGCCGCGACGCGCGTCGGTATTTTCTCCATCAATGTCCAGGGCCCGCCGGTATGCGGCGGCAGCCTCCTTCGGCTTGTGCAACTGGTCGTAGCTGCTGCCGATGGCGAGTTCCATGCGGGCGGAGCGCTCTGCCACCGGCACAGCTGTCAGGGTACTGATGACACGCTGCATATCCCCCTGTTCGCTGTAGAGCCGCGCCAGATTCAGCATGGATTCTTCCGAGCCGTTATCCAGTTGCTGCGCCGCTTTGAACTGGGCCTCTGCCTTGTTTGAGTCGTGGCCGAGTTCGTACAGCTGTCCCAACAAGAGGTGGTTTTCCGCCACTTTGGGCTCCAGCCGCACCAGCGTCTCGTATTCCGTCGTTGCTAGCTGCACCATCTGCTGCTGGGGAGCACCTTGCTGATCCCCGAGCGAGCGGTAGTAAATGCGGGCCAGCAGTCGATGTGCCTCCACATCGTCCGGGTTCTTCTTTGTCTGTTCGCTGGCGACATCTACCGCTTCACGAATGCGGCCGAGCTTGAAGAACAACTCCGCCAGGCCATCCTGAAGGTAGGCTGAGTTCGGGTCGGCATTCAGCGCCAGCTTGTACTGCTCGATGGCCTGCGTCGCGTAGTCTGAGCGGCCCTGCGTGGTCGCAAGCTCCTCGTAAATATGAGCCAGCCCGTAATGATAGTAGGCAGCGCTGGCACCTGTGGACGACGGCTGCACGGCCTGGGTCGACAGGAACGCCGAAGGTGCCGACTCCTTTTTCTGAGCTCCGGCTGAACACCCACCCACTGCAGCGAGCGCGAGTGCGACGGCAATACTATAACGGGGAACTACAAGAGCAGCGGAAAGCGACTTGCCAACGGGATGCGGACCGGCCATCAGAAGAACCATTCCTTCTGCCTCCTGTCCGCTGCGGGCTTACGCTGGGAGGCGTGAACGTGGTACTGACAGCTTAGACGAATGTTGCGACAGAGAGGATGCTGTCGTGCCGCCTAGTGCCGAAAGTGCCGCATTCCCGTAAAAAGCATGGCGATCCCCAGCTTGTCAGCCGCAGCAATGACCTCCGGGTCCCGGACGCTGCTGCCCGGCTGAATGACTGCCGTCGCTCCTGCACTGGCCACGACCTCCAGCCCGTCGGCGAAGGGAAAGAACGCGTCAGACGCCGCCACCGTGCCTTGGAGTGGCAAAACAGCTTTCGCCGCACCGAAGCGCGCCGCGTCCACCCGGCTCATCTGCCCGGCGCCAATGCCGACGGTTTGGCCATGCCCCTCAAATGTCCGCGCGTACACGATGGCGTTCGACTTCACGTGCTTGCAGATCGTCCAGGCGAAACGCAGTGCGGTGCTCTCTGCCTCGGTCGGTTGCCGCTGGGTCACCACCTGTAGCTCTACATCTGCCAGCGAGCCACGGTCAGCGTCCTGCAGCAGCAGTCCGCCGGAAATCTGCTTCCACACCTGGGCTGCACGGCTTGGCGCAATCTGCAGCAGGCGCAGGTTCTTCTTGGCCGCAAACCGCTCCAGTGCCTCCGGCGTGAACGACGGAGCGACTATGGCTTCCACAAAAAGCTTCGCGATCTCCTCAGCCGCCGCACCATCCACCTCGCGGTTGATGCCCAGCACCCCACCAAAAGCCGAAACAGGATCGGCTGCCAACGCACTTGTGTACGCCTGTAACACCGAGTCACCCGTGGCCACACCGCACGGATTGGTGTGCTTGATGATGGCGACCGCGGTCTCCTGGAACTCGCTCACCAGCTCCCAGCAGGCGTCCAGGTCCACCAGGTTGTTGTACGAAAGTTCTTTGCCCTGCAACTGCTTCGCATTGGCAACGCCCGACGAAGTGCCGTCGGTGTAGACCGCCGCTTGCTGATGGGGGTTCTCGCCATAGCGCAGCGTGTTTTTTTGCGGCAGACTTTGCCGCAGAGCGCCCGGCAAGCCATCTTGACGGAAGCGTGCCGGCTGCTCCTCAGTGCCATCCGGTTCTGCCAGCCCTTCCAGCGCATTTGCGATGGCCGTGTCATACTCCGCGGTCAGGGCAAATGCAGCTTTGGCCAGCCGCCAGCGGGTGGGTAGCGCGAGCGCACCGTTGTTCGCCTCCATCTCCGTCGCGATGGCGTCGTAGTCCGCCGTGGCAGTCACAATGGCAACGTCCTGAAAGTTCTTTGCCGCCGAGCGCACCATGCTGGGGCCGCCGATATCGATGTTCTTAATGACTTCGGCAAAGCGCACACCAGGCTTTTCTGCCGTCAACTGGAAGGCGTACAGATTCACCACCACCATGTCCACAGGCTCAATGCCATGCTCCGCAACCGCGGCCAGATGCTCCGCATTGGAGCGGATGTGCAGGATGCCGCCGTGCACACGCGGATGCAGCGTTTTGACGCGGCCGTCCAGCATCTCTGGAAAGCCGGTCAGATCACTGATGTCGCGCACCGGCAGGCCGCCGTCACGGAGCGCCTTTGCCGTACCACCCGTGGAGACCAGTTCCACGCCGAGCGCATACAACCGCTGCGCAAAGGGGAGCAGGCCGGTTTTGTCAGTCACGCTCAGCAGTGCGCGGGTAATCAGTCTCATATGTTTAGCCACGGCCGAGCTCCCGCTCTACGGCAGTCGTCACGTCCTGCAATTTAGTTGTAATTGCCTCCCAAATACGACCGTCATCGACACTGCCGTACTCATGAATGAGTATGTTGCGCAATCCAATCAACTGCGGAGCATTGGGAATAGCATCTAGTGCAGACGCATTATGCCGTTGTATGTTCACAAGAGCTTCGCCAATGATCTCCAGACATCGCTCTACTGCGCGGCGGATAAGTCCCTCCGTCAGGTACTCGGCATGGGACTTACCTGAAATGTAGCTCTGTATTTCTGCTGCAGCACTTAGGATGTCTTGCAGAAAGACCTGCAGATCACGCTGCATACAAAAGTTCTTTCTCGTTGTTAATCCGTTTCAGGAGGTATGGATTCTTGAGGCCTCGTTCGGAGATCACATCAATCTTGCGGCGGAAGAGGGTTTCCATAGCACACTGCAAGTCAGCGAACTCACTCATCCAGGCACGGTAGCCTTCCGGCAGGAATTCCACGAGGAAATCGATGTCGCTTGTTTCTGGATTGAAGTCCTCTCTCAGGACGGACCCGAACACCAGCAGGCGTGCCACTTGGTGCTCGCGGCAGATCTCTGCAATCTGTTCGCGCCGCTTCTCAATCTCGTGCCTGCCGTCCATAGCCTGAGTTTAGCGCAGCTACTGCACCATTCCTCCAGTCAGTTCCGTAACGGAGCTTATCTTGCGTTGCGCGCACCACTTGGACAGACCCATCGCAATCGCCTCCGCCGCGCGTGGATCGGCGTAGCTTGCAGTGCCCACCTGTACCGCTGTGGCACCTGCCAGCAGAAACTCCACCGCGTCCTCAGCACACAGGATGCCGCCCAATCCGACTACCGGGATCGCAACCGCCCGCGCTGCCTGCCAGACCATGCGCACGGCAATGGGTTTGATGGCCGGGCCGCTCAGGCCGCCGGTCACGTTGGCGATACGCGGTTTGCGCGTCTCCACATCAATGGCCAGCGACAGAAAGGTGTTCACGAGCGAGATGGCGTCAGCACCAGCCGCCTCTGCCACGCGCGCCATGGCTGCGATGTCCGTCACGTTTGGGGAAAGCTTCACCATCAAGGGACGGCGAGACACTGCCTTGCAACGCGTCACCAGTTCGCGCAGTGCGTCCGCGTCCGTGCCAAAAACCATGCCGCCATGCTTTGTATTGGGGCAGCTCGCGTTCAACTCGTACAGTGCGATGCCGTCCGCGTCGTTCAGCCGCTCGATAACCGCCACGCAGTCTTCCACGGTGAAGCCGAAGACATTGACCATGCAGACCGCGCCACGCATGCGCCGGATCGCAGGTAGCTTGTCTCGAAGAAACGCGTCCACACCCACATTCTGCAGGCCGATGGCGTTCATCATGCCGTCTGGCGTCTCCACAATGCGCGGCATGGGGTTGCCCTCCATCGGCGTGAGCGACAGCCCCTTGGTAATGAACGCACCGATGCGATCCATCGACAGAATCTTCTCGAACTCGACGCCGTAGCCAAACGTACCGCTGGCGGCGATCACGGGCGACCGCAACTCCACACCGGCGAGGCTCACGCGCATGTCGGGCGCAGTACTCACGGCTGCCCTGGCTCCGACACGCCCGGCTTTGACGCCGCGGTCAGCACACGCTCCGCTGCCGCGACGGGCCAGTGAGCGCGCCGCATGGCACCCGGTGTAGGGGCACTATCGGCTGCTGCCAGACGGTCAATACAACTCATGCCCCCCATGCTAAATGGGTCGGAGGCGAGGTCCGGGAGTAATGACCCGCATTCGCCCGTTGGCTCACGGCCGTGTCCATCCGCCTGGCTGCCGTACCATAGAGGGCATGCTCGACCTTGCCTACGTCCGGAGCAACCTGCCGGCAGTGGAAGCCGCCCTACAGCGGCGCAACGCAGACGCCAAAGAACTTCTGGCGAACTTTCCCGCTCTGGACAGCCGCCGTCGCGAGACCATCACGGAACTGGAAGCGCTCAAGGCGCGCCGCAACAAGCTTTCAGAAGAGATCGGCAAAGCCAAACGCAGCGGCATCGATGCTGCGGAACTTGCAGACGAAGTGCGCGTTCTGCGTGACCGCATGGAAGATTTGCAGGCGTCCGCCGACGCCTACGACGCGGATCTGCGCAGCCTGCTGGCTGCCGTGCCGAATCTGCCCGACAGCTCCGTGCCCGACGGCGTGGACGAGCATGGCAATCGCCTCGAAAAAACCTGGGGAGAGGCGCCGTCCCTTAACTTCGCCGCAAAACCGCATTGGGAGCTGGGCGAGCAACTCGGCATCCTGGACTTCAATCGCGCCAGCAAGATCGCTGGTTCTCGCTTTGTGGTGCAGGTGGGCGCGGGCGCGCGGCTGGAGCGGGCCTTGGCGAACTTCATGCTCGACCTGCACACCCGCGAGCACGGCTACACGGAGGTGCTGCCACCATTCCTGGCGAATGCAGCGTCGTTGTTCGGCACGGGCCAGTTGCCGAAGTTTGAGCAGGACCTGTTCTATTGTGTCGACCGCACCGCGTTCACCGACGCTTACGATGAGGCCGAAGACGCCTCGGACGCCAACGCGGGTGACGGTCGTTTGCGTATCGGTCGTGACAAGTTCGAAGCTTTCGACCACTATCTGATCCCGACCGCGGAAGTACCGGTGACCAACCTGTACCGCGACGAAACACTGGACGAAAAGCAGCTGACCAGGAGCCTGTGCGCGTGGACGCCCTGCTTTCGGAGTGAGGCCGGCAGCTACGGGCGTGACGTGCGCGGCATGATTCGACAGCACCAGTTCCAGAAGGTGGAGCTGGTCAAATTCACCACGCCAGACAAGAGCGAAGAAGAACACGAATCGCTGACGCGCCACGCGGAAACCGTGCTGGAGCGGCTCGGCCTGCCCTACCGCCGCATGCTGCTGTGCACCGGCGACATGGGCTTCGCCTCACAGAAGACCTATGACCTTGAGGTCTGGCTGCCGGGTCAGCAGCTGTATCGCGAAATCTCCTCCTGCAGCAACTTCGGCAGCTTCCAGGCGCGCCGTGCCAACATTCGCTATCGCCCGGCAGGTGCCAAGAAGGCCGAGTTCCTGCATACGCTGAACGGTTCCGGCTTGGCCGTGGGCCGCACCTATCTCGCAATCCTGGAAAACTACCAGCAGGCAGACGGCTCCGTGCGCATCCCAGACTTGCTGCAGCCCTACATGGGCGGTGAAACCGTCATTACCAAACAGGTGGGCCTCTGATGCTGAAACTGCTGCGCAGCTACCTGTTCTGGACCTACGAGCGCGGCTCGTTCCACTACGACGTCATGGTGACGCTGATCCTCTTGTTCATCTTTGCCACGCCGCACATCATCAACTATCGCGACCGGCCCAACTACCAGCTGCCGTCGCAGATCATGGTGGAGAACGACGGCTCTGGCGAACTCGTCTACCAGGTGCGCGAGGCTGATGTGCAGCAAAGCCTCCAGCACGTCAAGGGCGCGACCGACGACCTGCGTACCCGCCGCGCCCTGCGCCGCCTGATTGAGCCCATCGCAGGTGACGTGCTCATCGAGCGCTACCAGCCGCTAGCCGGGGCTGATGGCAACGTCAGTACGTATCGCGTGTGGGCGCATCGCTAGGATTCGCCATTCGTCATGCATACCGCTGTCTCATTCCGTGTCTAACAGCAAAGCACCACCGGGAGTTCCTATGCGCCGCTTCGCCGCACCGTTAGCCGCAGTCCTGTTTACCCTCTGCGGTCCCATGATGCATGGTGCGACTGACCCTGCGCTCGACAAAGCTCTCCGTCAGATGGACGCCGCTTCGGTCAAGTTCAAGTCTGCCGAGGCCGACCTGAAGTGGGAGTTTTTCGAACGTGTCGTCCACGACACAACGGTGCAGACAGGTTCCATTTACTTCCTGCGTGGCAAGGGCGGCATGGAGATGGGCGCTGTCATCACGGCACCCAGCCTGAAGTACCTCCGCTTCGCCAACGGAAAGGGGTCGCTTTACGACGCCGTCAGCAAGAAGCTGACGCCCTTCGACGCGGGCAAGGATCGTGCACGCGTCGAAAGCTTCCTGACGCTGGGCTTTGGCGGCAGCGGCAAAGACCTGGAACGTGCCTGGACCGTCACGCTGCAAGGCAACGAAACCGTGGACAACACGCCCACGGTAAAGCTCAACCTGGTGCCCAAAGACGATGCCACGGCACAGACCTTTACCCACGTCGTGGTGTGGATTGACCCGGTGCGTGCTATCTCGCTCAAGCAGCAGTTTTTCACGCCAGAGAACGACACCCGCACCACGTACTACACGCACATCCGCTACAACACGCCCGTGGATACCAAGAAGTTTGCCGGGCCGAAACACTAGCCCGGCTCTCTTCTACTGCACAGATCCGAGCGGACGCAGGCGGGTCAGTTCCAGCGCACATGCGACCGCGGTTCGCGCCCGCAGCTTCAGGTTGTCGAAGGTCATCCAGATGCTGTAGCGCGCCACTTCCCCAACCCCGGACGGCTCAACGCGCAGCAGAACCTGCGGCTGACCGGCGGAACTGAGATTGCTGGGTGGATCGCCCTCCTCACCCACCAGGTCGAAGTGCTCTGACTGTAGGGCGCCTGCAAGCGTCTCCAACCGCACGGGTCGATCGAGCTCCAAAAACAGCGATGCAGCATACCCATGAAACACCGGGGTTTGGATCACCTGCAGCAGCGGCGAAGGTCCGTTCTCACCGAGCAGCGCCTTTAAGTCACTGCCGATGCGCTGTGCCACGGTATCCAGCGATACGGTTGCGCTCTCACCCAGCGCAGGCAGCAAATTGAACGCCACTTGTGCATCGAACTGCTCCCGGGGCGTCGATTGGAACGAGAGCAGGCTGACGGATTGCTGCTGTAGTTCGTCCACACCCTTGCGGCCCATCTCACTGGCTGGTTGCAGCACGGTTGCAAAC
>CALMOM010000137.1:0-3782 GCA_937873305.1 uncultured Terriglobus sp. | reverse complement strand
ACCGGCACCGCCGCCGCAACCTGCCGCAACAGCAAGGCAAATGCCGCGGCCACAGGATGTGCCACACGAACCGCCGTGGATTCAAGGTTCAGGCGGGCTGCACCCGTCATCTGCGGTGCCAGCACGGGGGCGTCCGGCAGCACGTCGGAATGTCCTGTGGCGTCTACCACCGCCACGCCCATCTGTCGCGCTGTACGGCCATGCTCCCGCAGTGCGGCGGCATCGGTAAAGATGGCCACGTCCACGTTTTCAAGCGACCCCGTATCCAGTGCCTGGATAAAGGTCGCCTCATCGCCCAAGGCTTCCAGGGTGCCACTTTCTACTTCGTTGTCCAGCAGCAATGTTGTGGCGCTTGCAAGCGGGCTCTCCGCGATTTCGTCCGCTACTTCCTTGCCCAGCAGCGAAGCCGCGCCCACCACTGCAATGCGGTATTGGTTCTTACTCATAGCTGTTCAGATGCAAGGAGAACCTCCCCGGTTCAGCCCGGTTCAGGCGTTGTCCACCTGCGTGGTATTTGGCAACGGCATGCCCAGCCGCCGTGCCCGACGGCTTTGTGCGGCATAGAGAAAGCGTGCAAAGACACCGCTCATCAGGTAGGCCAGCGCCATGGTAATCAGCAGGTACTCCGAGAACTTCGCCAGCAGCACGCCAAAAATCATCAGCACTACAAAGAGCCGCACCGGCTGCTGCGAGTGGAGGTTGAGTTCTTTGCCGCTCCAGAAGCGCCAGCGGCTCACCATCAAAAACGCCGCAAACAGGATCAGGCCCATCCACACAAACGCGATGCGCGGGTCATGCACGGGCGATCCGTCAAAGCAGTGCACCACGCTGGCCAGCACACCCGCCGCCGCAGGTATGGGCATGCCCACAAAATAGCGCCTGCCAGGGCGGCCCGGATTGCTTGGCTTTGGATTGACCGTAACATTGAAGCGCGCCAGGCGGCAGGCACCGCAGATCAGAAAAAGGAACGCCGCCAGCAGGCCGAGGTCGAGCGCGTTGTGCCGCAGCACTGGCAGGTAGTCCGCCGGCAACATGCGAAAGCCCCACGTGTACGCCAGCACGCTCGGCGCAACGCCAAAGGTAATCACGTCGGCCAGCGAATCCAGTTCGCGGCCAAAGTCACTTTCCGTATTGGTCATGCGTGCAATGCGGCCATCCAGCGCGTCGAACGGCAACGCAAAGGCAATGGCGAGGGCAGCACGGTTAAAGTAGCTGTTGTCGGTCGGTGTGGCCTGCAGGCACTGCGTAATGGCGTAAAAGCCTGCCGCGATGTTGCCCGCGGTAAACAACGAAGGCAGCACGTACAGGCCGCGGCGTGGTCGCCGTGTGTTGCGGCTTGCTGCCCTGCCAGGCATCTTAGGCGTTCACCGCCACCGCGGTCGGTAGACCTTCGGGCTGTACGCTGCCGGACTGCAGCGAGGCAAGCGTCGTGCTGCCACCCTTGACGCGGTCGCCGACCTTTACCAGCAGTGTGGCGCTGCCGGGCAGCAGCACATCCACGCGCGACCCAAACTTGATGAGGCCATACCGCTGACCACGCTCCAGGCGGTCGCCCGGCTTGGCGCTACACACAATGCGGCGCGCCAGCAAGCCTGTAATCTGCTTGACGTGTACGGTACCTTCGGCATTTTCCAGCACCAGCGTCGTGTTCTCATTCAGCACATTGCTGTCGGCACGCATCGCGTTCAGGTACAGGCCGGGCTGGTGATTCACCTGCGTCACCGTACCCGCGATCGGTGCGCGGTTCACGTGCACGTCAAACACGTTCAGAAAGATGCTCAGGTGCAGGCGGCTGCCTTCGGGTGTATCAACCCACTCGGCTGTCGTTACCTTGCCGTCGGCGGGTGAAACCACGGCACCGGGCACCGTAGAAACACTGCGCGACGGATCGCGAAAGAACCAAAGAAAAAACAGCGCCAGCAGCACGGGCAGCAACGCCAGCAGTTTGGATCCTGTAAGCACCAGTAGTACGGCAGACACTACAAACAACCCAGCCGCATAGAAAAAGCCGTCACGCACCATGTGGTTATGATACGTGCGCAGCCGCACCGGACCGCACAGCATCGCGTATCACTGTAACCGGCACTCCATGCAGATGGCATCGTCCAACGGCGCGGCGTAGTACCCTCTGCGCACGCCGGTCTGTACGAACCCGTGCCGCCGGTACAGATGGAGCGCCGCCGCGTTAGCAGACCGCACCTCCAGGCGCACCGGCCCGGCCCCCAGCTCCGCCGACCAGTGCAGCACAGCTGCGAGCAGCGCGCCGCCCACGCCACGCCCCTGGAAGGCTGGCAACACCGCAAGGTTCTCCAGTTCCGCCTCGGCAGGTGCTACGGTCACCAGCGCACTCGCAGACGCAAATCCGACGGGACGCCCAGCCAGCTCCGCCACCAGTAGACTGCGTTGTACAGCCACTTCGCATGGCGCGGCGGACACCATCTCCTCGTAGCGCTCACGCCCCCATTGTGACGCCAGCGCGCTGGATGCGGCAATCGCCACGATGACGTCCACGCCCTCCGATGTTGCCCGACGCACCGTGATGCACTCACTCACACGGATGCCCGCAGCCGTGCCTGCAGCGCCAGTTCCGCATCGGGTACCCGCAGGTAATTCGCGAAGACCTGTGCTGCATCCACGCTCTCGTCCTCGCGAAGCTTACGCAGAAGCAGCGGCAACGCCTCTGCAAGCCCGGCACGCACCAGCCGCAGTTGCGGCGACAGCGTCAACAGCGCCCCTTCCGTCACCACGGCGCCTGCCTCGGACAGGTCCGCCAGCGCATCCTCCGTCCGCAGCATGGGTTCCTCCAGGCACCGGCCGTCGCGATACCTCCCGCGGAACACGTCGCCCCGCCCCGCCTGCAGCCAGGCCTCTGCGACAGGGCCACTGCCCTGCTGCGATGCCAACAGCAGGAGCCTCGACAGCTGGATCACCGGCACCTGCAACGCCTCCGCCAGACCCATGGCAGCCGCCAGCCCTACGCGAACGCCGGTAAACGAGCCAGGGCCGTTGACCACGGCAATCACGCTAAGAGCACTCGTTGAAATCCCACACTGCTCCATAAGCGCAGCAATCTCCGGCAGCAGACGTTCCTGCGTCTGCCGGCTCGGCACGCTGCGCACCGTCAGCGTGGCTGCCTGCCCTTCCCGCAGTTCCGCCAGGCCCACTTCGCCCGGCTCTCCACAGGTATTCAGCAGCAACATCCAGCCAGCGGCAGGCTCCGGCCTCGTTTCCCGCACGTCTTCCCTCGCAGACTGGCAATGCACTGCCGCCTTCACGCTAAACTACATCCGTCCCACCCATCCACTCGCACCCGCAGAGGACACCGCGCTGCCCCGACAGATTTTTGCCACCAAGTCCATCGACAAGCTCATCGACGAGTCGGAACGGCCCGAGCACGCGCTGAAAAAAACGCTGGGACCGGTCTCGCTCACCGCACTCGGTATTGGCGCGGTCATCGGCAGCGGCATCTTCACCGTGATTGGCACGGCTATAGCAGGCAATCCGGCCACCACGGCGACGTTCTGGGATTCGCCGGTTATCGACTTCCTCTTGCACCACGGCGCGGTCGCGGGCAGGCCGGGCGCGGGTCCGGCGCTGGCCATCTCCATGGTGTTGGTGGCTATAGTCTGCGCCTTCACCGGCCTCTGCTACGCCGAACTCAGCAGCATGATCCCCATCGCGGGGTCAGCCTACACCTACACCTACGCCACGCTGGGTGAACTGGTGGCGTGGATCATCGGCTGGGACCTCATTCTGGAATACGCCTTCAGCAACATGAGCGT
>CALMOM010000136.1:1072-8006 GCA_937873305.1 uncultured Terriglobus sp. | reverse complement strand
GACACGCTCAGGATTGCTGTTACAGGTGACGGAAACATCGACAACATCACTGCGAACGCCTTTACACCGATAGCAGCAACGCCAGAGCCGTCAAGCTTAGCGCTGCTTGGGACGGGCGTTCTTGGTATTGTCGGGGCTATGAAGCGTCGCTTAGCTTAGTTCAGAAGCTGCCCGATCAGGCCCACCCAGACAAGCGGGCCCTTATCGGAACTGTTTCACATCAAATCCAAGCTCGTATCGCTCCTGGTCCGAGTTGATCTCATCCCACGTCACCGTCCGCCCAAGCTCTGCGGACTTCCGGCCCATCATGCAGCTAAGCGCCGTTTCCACGCCTGCCGGAATCTGATTCTGAAAGCTGCCGCCCACGATGCTGGCGATGAAGTTGCGATCCTTCATCGCATCGGCCTCGGCAAGGTTGTTCTGCGGTGTTGCGGCGGGGTTGCCGGTCCACTGCCATGGGTGCTTGCCCGTGATGCCGAACGGGCCGTTGTACGGGCTTTCCGCGTAGCCCTCGCTGCCGTGGAAGGTCTCGCTGACGCCCGCGCCCTTCATGTTGAACTGCGTGCTGGTGAAGGTGAATGACACGTTGGCGGGATAGGTGAAGACCACCTCGTAGTTGTCGGAGATGTCGCCAAAGGTGATGACCTGCCGGCTCTTCTTGGCGAAGGCGCTCACCGGGTGCGTGCCCATGACCCAGTTGCACACGTCGATGACGTGGATGTTCTGCTCCAGGAGGATGTCGCCGGAGATGGCCTTGTCCCACAGCCAGTTGCGCAGGCGCACCTCGTCGTGGCCCATGCCGGGGTGGGCAGGGTAGGTCTTCGGGATGGAGTCGTAGTGCCCGGTCAGCGCGGACACCTTGCCGATCTGGCCCTGGTGGATGCGGTTGACCAGCTCCATAAACGGCGGCGCGGAGCGAATCTGGAAGCCAACCGCCATGCTCAGCTTGCCGTCATGCTTCTTTGCGATGTCGAGCGCGCGTCGCGTCTGCGGCACGTCGACACCCACGGGCTTTTCGCAGTAGACGTGCTTACCGCCCGCGGTCAGGCCGTCCAGGTGCTCGATGTGGAAGATTGGCGGCGTGGAAATCTGCACGGCATCAATGTCCTTCGACGCGGCCATCTGCTGGTACGCGTCCCAGCCGCGGAACAGCAGCTTGGGGTCGACCGCGGGCTGACTCAGCGACGCGTTCACCTGGTCGAAGTGCTGCTTGCCCGCCGCAAGCTGGTCGGGGAAGATGTCGCCCAACGCCACGATGCGCGCGCCGGCATTTCTCGCGAACGACGTCGCCACACCCGTACCGCGGCTGCCGCAACCCAGCAGGCCGTAGCGCACGGCAGAGTTTGCCGCGTAGCCAAACGCCGTCTTCGACGACACCAGCAGCAGGCCGCTCGCACCTGCACTCTTCACAAAGTTCCTGCGATCCATCTCGTTACCCCTTCTACTTGTGTCATCCCGCAGCGAAGCGGAGGGATCTGCTGTCGACCTGTGCTCGCGGACCATATCTTCGCGTTCTCGGAAGGGCACAGCTTCAGCTGTGCCAACAACTGCCCCCCAAGTAAACGGCTTTAGTCGCCGAGGTCAGCTTGGAAAAGCCGACCTCAGGGGCTAAAGCCCTCCTGTGGAAACACTTTACGGCACAGCTAAAGCTGCGCCCTTCCGAAAGCCCTTCCGATGTCCTGTTCGATTCCGACTAAGGGCCCGCCCTCGCTCCCTATCGGTGCCGCCTTTTCTTCCTGCTGCTCACACATTCGCGCTCGCCGCAATCAAGCGTTCCAGGTACACCTTTTCCTCGCGCACATCGGCAATCTGCTGCGGTCCACTGGTCTCGCGCTCAATGGTGACGGCACCGGTGTACCCCGCGGCGCGCAGCCCCTGAAAGACCCTGAGGAAGTCCACATCGCCCTTGCCGATGATCACTTCTTCGCCTAGCTTCGCAGGATCCGTGGGCCACTTGCCGTCTTTCGCGTGCATGGCCTTGATGTGCGGGCCCAGGATCTTGACCGCGTCCACCGGGTTTGCCTTGCCATACAAAATCAGGTTTGCCGTGTCGAGCCCGACGCCAAGGTTGGTCCGCGCCACGTCCTTGAGCATCCGCGAAACGGTGGTCGGCGTCTCCTGCCCGGTCTCCATCAGGAAGCTCTGGCCGTTGCCCGCGCAGTGTTCGGCCAACTTGCGAATGGCGAGCACCGTGCCTTCGTAGAGCGGGTCTTTCGGATCCTCTGGAATGAATCCGCAGTGCGTCTGAATTTGCCGGATACCAAGCAGCTTCGCGAAGTCCGAAGTTTGTTTCAGCGCGTCCACGCGTGCCTGGCGGTACGCAGGCGGCACCAGGCCGATGGTCGACGGACCCTCGAGAAAATTCCACTTCAGCGGTTGCGGATAGACCACCTCAGCCGTTGTTGCGACCACCTGATTCTTGTCTAAGAGATCAGCAAACTGCTTTGCCAGCGCTGCCGTGTACTTGCCCAGGTAGCCATCCAGTGACAGAAAGCAGGTAGGCAGGCCCAGTTCATGCACGAGCGCGATCTTTTTTGCAGGGTCAGGGAACGGCTTGATGAGCAGGCCAAGCGCCATGGGTTCCACAGCAAGGGGTTGAGCAGCCGCGATACCGGCTGTGCCTAGTGCAACGGCTGCGCTTGCTGCGGCTGCTGTCGTTAAAAAGGTGCGGCGGCTGACCTCTGCTGCACGGCCGTTGTGCTGAGGGTTCATCGTCGTCTCCAGACGCAAAGATGGGTATGCCTCTACTGTAAATCGATGCTTGCACCCAAGCACAAAGCACGTTCGTGGCTATGATGAACACTGGCTCCCAGCCAACAGGAACGATGCGTGACGCAGGAACGACCCACCGCCTTTGACCACTGGATGCTGCAGGAGATGCATGAGCAGCCGCAAAGCCTTGCCGCAACGTTGGATCAGTACGTGGACGCGAATGGCTTGCGCGAAAGCGCCGTCGCGCCCGTCCGCGAATGGCTGCGCGGCGACACTGAATTATTGATTGCCGCCAGCGGCAGCAGCCGCCACGCCGGCCTGGTGGCCCAGGCTGTAATTGAGGCAGAGAGCGCCTTGCGCGTAACCGTGGAGTTTTCCAGTGAATATGGCTTTCGTGACGTGCGTGCGAAGGCGCAGGCGGGCGCGATCGTGATCTCGCAGAGCGGCGAAACGGCGGACACGCTTGCGGCACTGCGGCTGGCGGATGAACGCGGGCTGCGCACGTTGGCCATCACCAACGTGCCCACGTCCACGATGGCGCGCGAGGCAGATGTCTCCATGCCCGTGGCCGCCGGGCGCGAGCGCGCTGTGCCCGCGACCAAAAGCTTTACCGGCCAGTTGCTGGTGCTGCGCATCCTGAGCTTACTTGCGACAGAACTGAACGAAGGCGAACTGGATAAGGATCTTAACCAGTTGCGTGCCTTGCCCGTAGTAGTGGCCGCTCAGTTGCAGGGCTGGCAGTCTGCCGCAAAGGCTGCCGCCGAACGCTTTCGCGATGCGTCGAGCTTTCTGTTTCTTGGGCGCGGTGTTCACGCGCCCATTGCTGCGGAAGGAGCCCTAAAGCTGAAGGAGAGTGCCTATATTCACGCGGAAGGCTATCCTGCGGGCGAACTGAAGCACGGCCCCAATGCGCTGGTCAGCGAGAGCGCGCCGCTGGTGTTTGTGGCCACGTACGACCCTGCGGACGCAAGCTCAGTGACGCGCCACGAGAAGGACTTGCTGCTCATGCGCGACATGCGCGGGCAGGGTGCGGGCATCATCGCGGTGGGCAATACGGGTGATGTCGCCGTGGCGGAAATGGCCGACGCCTTCCTGCCAGTGGACCCGGTGAGCGAGCCGCTGTTGCCGATCTGCGAAGTCGTCCCGCTGCAGTTCCTGGCCTACTACTTCGCCATCGGCAAGGGCATCGACGTGGACAGCCCTCGCAACCTGGTCAAGGCCGTGGTGGTCGAGTAGATGCGGCTCGCCCTGCTTGGCTACGGCTTTATGGGGGGTGCGCACCTGGCCGCCATGCAGCGCATCCCCGGTGTTGAGATTGCAGCCATCGCCTCGCGCACGCAGCCTTCGGCGAACGGGCCTGCGCGCGGCAATCTCGACCTGAAAAGCGGGCCGCTGCCTGACAGCGTCCACTGGTCGCCAGACTGGCGCGAGATTCTTGCCGACCCCACCATTAACGCGGTGGATATTTGCCTGCCCACCGACATGCATCGCGAGGTCGTGCTGGCAGCGCTGCAAGCGGGCAAGCATGTGCTGTGTGAGAAGCCCATGGCGCTTACCGTATCGGACTGCCACGCCATGGTTCTGGCCGCGCAGGGCAGCGGGCGCACGTTCATGGTGGCGCAGGTGCTGCGCTTTATGCAGCCATATACATTCCTTTCCGAGTTTGTCCAGCAGCATGCTGGCAGGCTGACAAGCGCCACGCTGCAGCGTAGCACCGGGTTTCCAGGTTGGGGCGGATGGCTGACCGATGAGGCAAGGAGCGGCGGTGCCATACTCGACCTGCTGAGCCACGACTTGGACCAGGCGCTTAGCCTGTTCGGTCATCCCGAAAGCGTGCGCGCTGAGAGCCTGGGCGAGGTGGACACCGCGCGCTGCACTTTGCATTTTGCGGACGGCTTTGAAGCTGTAGTGGAGGGTGGCTGGTTTGCTCCTGACGTTCAGTTCTCCGCGAGCTTTGAACTGCAGGCGGAGGCCGCCTCGCTGACGTTCCGCGACGGTGTGCTGCGCGAGGACGATCAAGCCATCGACCTGCCTGAACACGACGCCTACTACGACGAGATCGCATATTTTGTCGCGTGTTGCCGTACCGGAAACCAGCCGGATCGCTGTCCGCCGACTGCCTCACTGGATGCGGTACGCATCTCAACCCTGTTGAGCCGGTCGCGCAGCGAGGGTGGAAGGAAAGTGCCATGGCAAGCGTAATGCCGTTGGAAACGGGCCTGATGTTCTGGGCAGAGGAGAGCGGAGCCGCCGCAACGCTGGACAAGGTGAAGGCGTACGGCCTCCACAACGGACAGCTGGGGCTGGGTTCCAACATCGACCTCGCGAAGGCATTGCCGGACTGGCAGGCGGTGCTGCCCGCGTACGGCATTGCGCTGACTGCGGCGGTGTGCGCCTACGAGGGCGAGGACTACGCGAACCTCGAGCGCGTGCACGAGTCCGTCGGCTTCACCACGCCAAAGTACCGTGCCGAGCGCGTGGCCCGCACGAAGGCCATCGCTGCCTTTGCGCAGCACCTCGCCATCAAGGCGGTGTCGTGCCACATTGGCTTCATCCCGGATGATCCCGCAGACCACCTCTACAGCGAGATGCTGACGCTGGTGCAGGACATCTGCGACGACCTGCACGAGCGCGGCCAGGACTTTGTGCTGGAGACGGGCCAGGAGTCCGCCGCAGTTCTGGTTGGCTTTCTGTCCGACGCGGACCGGCCCAACCTGAAGGTGAATTTCGACCCCGCCAATATGGTGTTGTATGGCTCCGGCGATCCCATCGAGGCGTTCCTGCTGCTGCGCCCGTGGGTTCTTTCGGTGCACTTCAAGGATGGTACGCTGCCGCTCCACACTGGTTCGCTGGGCAAGGAAGTGCGCCTGGGTGACGGTGTCGTGGACTTTCCGGCGCTGCTGTACCAGCTGCGAGCCACTGACTACACGGGGCCACTCACCATCGAACGGGAAGAGCCGGACACGGTTGTGAAGGCGGAGGATGTGCGCGTTGCCATCGAGCGTATTACAGAGTGGAAGCGGCAGGCTGGCATCGCGTAGGGTGATTGCAGGTACTCCAGAGCAGTCATCCTGAGCGAAGCGAAGGCACCCGGGGACCCTCATGCAACGCGATAGCTCTGGGCTTCGGCGAGGAATCCTGAAACGAGACGTTACCGCAAACCCGGCAGGGATCCTTCGCTGCGCTCAGGATGACACTGCGAAGTGTGTGGCTTGACTACAGCGCGGCCATCACCTCGCGATACAGGTACAGCGCGCCCTGCACACCATCCCATGGGCCCTCTTCGTACTCCAGCGCGAACACGCCGGTGAAGTTGTTGTTCATCATGATGCGCACGCCGCGCTGCACATCCGGATTTTCCCAGCGGTTCCAGTACTTGGCGTGAACGGTGGTGTGCGCATACGGCGCCACGTCGTTCAGCGCGTGCTGGACGAGGTACTTGTTTTCCCAGTTGCCGAAGTCCGGACTCAGTTCGCAAAAGCGGTTGTTCACCTCTTCCACGATGATGCGCATGTTGATCGGATTTGCGGACAGGCCCCAGTGATTCTCTATGGTGACCTTGACGCCTACCTTGGCACCGTACTCCGCCATCTGGCCAAAGCTGTCAATGGCCTGCGCGAGGTATTGCTCGATCTTGGGGTTCTTGGGATAGCTGCTGGGGTCAGCCTCGGCACTTGGCGCGATGCGCGGGCCGCCGGTGTTTACGCGCATGGACTTTGCGCCGATCACCGCAGCGCCGTCCAGCCACTCCTTCGCGACCTCAATGCCCGCCTTGCGCTTGGTATCGTCAAGCTCGCAAATGTCGCGCGGGGCGTTGTTGCTGATGTGGTGAACCTCTGTGCCCGTGTCCTTTAGCTTCGCCGCCAACTGGTCCAGCCACTTGCGGCTGCTCGGCGCGGACGGGTCAAACTCCACCCACGGACGCGTCTTGCCGAACTGGTCCGTCACGGTGGACGCGACGTACTGGCTGGCGTCCGCTGGGTCGCCAAAGAGTGAGGACCACAAGTCCATGCGCGTCACGCCGGGAAAGGTTTTCTTCGTGAACTCCGGGTAGGTTAGCGCGTCGATTTCGCCGTACTTCGCCTTCATCTGCTGCACGGTAGCCTTGTCCGTGGTGATGGAGTTGACGGGGTCGTGCACCTTGAATAGGAAGCGCAGCGGATAGCTATTAGCCGCGATGCGCTCGACCTTTTCCTTGTCCGTCAGCGGGCGGAAGGCGCTA
>CALMOM010000136.1:0-1062 GCA_937873305.1 uncultured Terriglobus sp. | reverse complement strand
GGCCTGCATGGCCTGCGCCTGACTTCCGCGCGAACCCAGCAGGGCGGTGGCTGCCGCAGCACCGCCTGTGTTGCGGAGAAAGTTACGGCGGTCAAGGGTAGTGCTACGGTCAGAACTCATCGTGCGGATCTCCCGAAGAGACGTCATATATACTGATTGCTAATTCAACACAAAGGCCCAGAGCGTGTCACCCGCCGCCGCAAGGATGTATTGCTGCCCATCCAATTGAAATGTCTGCGGCGCATTGCTCACGCTGCCGATACGCGCGCCCCAGAGCGGCTTGCCGTCCACCTGATCGTACGCGGCCAGGTTCCCTGCGCCATCGCCGGTGAAGAGCAGACCACCTGCCGTGGACAACAGGCCGCCGCCACCCGTGCGATTGCTGTAGAACTTGTGTCGCCACTTGGCCTCGCCCGTTTTGTAGTCCAGCGCGGTCAGGTAGCTCCCTACGTCGCCCAGGTAGATCTCCTCCTTGCCGCCCAGGCCCATGCTGCCGCGCGGATCGGTGTCGGTCAGGTAGTTCATGGAGAAGCTGTCCAGCTCGTAGACGTAGAGCAGATTCGTCTGCGGTGAGAAGGCCGGCGGCTCCCAGTTGACGGTGCCGCCACTATTGGGCGACACCAGCGAGCCGGCGACGGTCGCATCCTTCTCCGGATCATGCTTCGGCCCACCGGCGGCCACTTCGCCCTTCGCCCAGTTGGTGTCCATGCCGTACTTGGCTGTCACCAGGTGTTCGCCGGTCACGCGGTCCAGCGTGAAAAAGTAGCCGTTGCGGGCAGCGGTGCTGACCAGCTTGCGTGGTTTGCCCTTCCATGGAGCGTCGAACAGCACCGGCACCTGTGCGCTGTCATAGTCGTGCATGTCATGCGGGGAGGTCTGGAAGTACCACGCCATCTTGCCCGTCTCCACCTTGAGTGCGATCAGCGAGCAGGTGAACAGGTTGTCACCCGGACCGCGCTTGCCGGTGGTGTACGCGGGCGTAGGATTGCCGGTGCCGAAGATGTAGAGATCCGTCTCTGGGTCGTACGCGCCGGTCATCCACGTCTGCGCGCCGCCGTGGCG
>CALMOM010000135.1:3214-4218 GCA_937873305.1 uncultured Terriglobus sp. | reverse complement strand
GGTCTGAAAGCCCGGACCCGGGTTCCGGACGCACGAGTCAGGGCCTCACGTCAGAGGATCGACGGTGACCGCTACGTCGAGCCGGTGGGTAGTACCTGCGACATCGATGGAACCGAGGATGGTCGGTTTGCCGGGAACGATGTCGGAGACTTGGTCGATCACGCTCTGGCGAATAATGGGTTCCGATACGCCGGCAATGATGGCCGGCTCCGGAGCGGCGCTGGACTGCTCCACCTTGGATTTGATGTGCAGCGAAGTGACGGAAGCCGTAATGGATGCGTCCAGATTGATCCCGATATCGAGGTACGTGAAGCTGGTTTGCACGCTGCCCGGGGTGCCTTTGCCATCGTCCGTTTTGCCGGTGGCGACGGGAATCTTACTGCCCTGCTTGAGCGTGGAGCGCTGGCCGTCGGCCACTGTCATGCTGAAGTGCTGCGTGCCGACGCGGCGGTCGCCGTCCAAGTCTGTGATGGTGTAGGTGATGCGAAAAACTTTGTGCGGACGATCGAGAGCTTTGACGATGGCTTCGGCCCGCGCGAACTGCTCCGGGTAAGTACGGATCTCAAGGGCGGCTTGCGAGGCTACGAGGAATATTTTTGTCGCTGGGTCGAGCAGGTTGCGCAGCGCCACCAGTACTTCATTGGCATCGTTCTGTTGTGAAATGTTACGAAGATAGATGGTGTAGTGGCGGTCGCGGACACGTTCACACTCGGCGCCTTGCGTTCGCGTCGGCTGCTGGCTGCAGTCTGAGATGCGCGTGTCATAAGGAATGGCGAGTGGAGTGGCAAGCCGTCCTTCCGGAGCAGGGGAATCCGGCTTTTCAGCAGGCCTGTCCTGTGCCCGCACAGCGGCGGGCGTAAGGAGTAGGGCAAAGGTGAGGAAAGCTGAAGGGGCTAAGGACTTCATGCGATGTTTCTCCTTCTAAGGTTTAGGGTTGGTTGGGTTGTGGCACGGCAACGGTGGGGAACTCACCGGGTTCCGGCTGAGAAAATGCGGGCGCAGCT
>CALMOM010000135.1:0-3204 GCA_937873305.1 uncultured Terriglobus sp. | reverse complement strand
GGTGTGGGCTGTATGGCCTCGGAAGCGGCCAAAGGAGCGAGAAGCTGGTGAACGTAGTGCTGCACGGCAGTCCGTCGCCGCTCTTCAACGGCCGTGCGCAAGGCGGCTTCGCGCGCCGGTTGCAGGTCGGCAAACTCTACGAACTCTCCTGAGCGCGTGGCGCGGAGCAAAGTGCGCTCCTGCCTGGTGAGCGGTACAGGCGGCGCAGGGTGGCTTGGGGCCTGCGCTTCGGCCAGAGCCAGTGCGACTTCAGGGTCTTGTGAAATATTTGGGATTCGTGGAGGGCCCGGGTGAGGTCGAGTTGTGAGTTGTGGGTTGTGAGTTGTGAGAGAGTTCTCTTGAAGTAGGAGGGGTGGTTTCGCTGCAGGAGCCAGGTGAGTGGTTTGAGGTGGCAGCGGGCGCGAAGAGTACCCGCCTCGGTGCCCGAGCATGGCGATCAAAGCAGCGGACGCGGCAAAGCCTGCGGCGCCAAAAGCCGTGGCAAACCGACGGCTGTTCGGTCGTGCGGTTGTACCGCGTACCGCGGCTTCAAGCGAAAGCAGCGTGCGGCCTTCCAGCGTAGGCGACGGGTTGGCGCTACGCAAGGTGGCCAGTGACTTTGCAATGAGCTCATCCAGATCGTCGGTGGGATCCACGGGATCGAGTTTGCTGTTGTGTTGGCTCATGCGATGCCTCCCTTCCTGAGTCGTTCTTTGAGGCGAGTGCGGGCGCGAAAAAGCAGGGCGCGGCAAGCCGATGGAGACTTGCCGACAATGGACGCAACGGCCGGAGCGTCCAGCTCTTCGAGCGCGGTGAGCAGCAGAACCTGGCGCTCAGCCTTGGGAAGAGTGTCGATGGCACGGAATACATGCCTTATCTGCTGTGCTTCGTGCAATGCTGTATCGGCTGGCGTGTGCCTGGCTGCCAAAGTCGCGGCGAAGATGTCGTCCATTTGCTCCGGGCGCAGTTTGCGGCGACGGTCGAGCGCGAGGTTCCACGCGATGCGAACCAGCCAGGCGCGGTGATCGGCTATGCGGGCCAACTTGTGTCGATGCTGCAGGACACGGACAAAGGTGTCCTGCACGACGTCGTCAGCCTCAGAGCGGTTGCGCAGAATGCTGTGGGCTACCCGGAAGAGCAGCGCGGAGTGTTCGGCGATGAGAGCGGCAAGGCTGGGTGCCTCTTCGCTCTTGTCGCGCGCGTTCGATCCCCCAAATGCTGCCAAGCTGATTCCGTCCGTCAAGTCGACCTTCTACAGGGACAGACGCGACACAACAGAATGTGTTCGGAATTATTCGCGCACTACGAATCAGCCGCGAGAGGTCCAGCCGCAGGCGCGCAAGGCGGCCGAAGAAGCGTCGAACTCTCGCACCCACTTGACGACTTGAATGACGTTGTCGACGGGGGTTTCCGGAACGATGCCGTGCCCAAGGTTGAAGATATGACCGGGTCGGCCCGCGGCTAAGCGGAGCACTTCTTCGACGCGGGTCTTCAGCACATCTTGCGGCGCAAAGAGGCTAATGGGATCCAGATTGCCCTGTACGGCAGTGCCGCTCCCGATGGCGCGCCAGCCTTCGTCGAGCGGGATGCGCCAGTCGAGGCCAAGGACATCCGCGCCGGTTTCGCGCATGGCGGGGAGCAGTGAGGCAGTGTCCACGCCAAAGTAGATGACGGGCACGCCGAGCGCACGGATGCGGCCGATCAGCTCCGTGGTGGGCGCGAGGCAGTATTGGCGATAGTCCTGCACGCTAAGCGCGCCGGCCCAGGAATCGAAGACCTGAATAACGTCCGCGCCGGCCGCGACCTGCTGCGCGGCGTACGCCGCAAGAAGGTCGACAAGCTTCTCCATCAGGATAGGCCAGGCTTGCGAGCCGGCATACATCATGCGCTTGGCTTCAATGTAATTGCGGGAGCTGCCGCCTTCAATCATGTAGCTGGCCAGCGTGAAGGGAGCGCCACAAAAACCGATGATGCCAAGCTGGTCCTGATGTTCCACACCGCCGGCGCCTTCGGCATGCTCTGCGGAAAAGTGTGCGGCGACCTTTTCTATGGCTCGCGAGACATACAAGAGGTCGTCGACGCGGTCGGTGCGGAGAGCGCGGACTTGCTCTTCGGTACGCAGGGGGGTACGGACGACGGGACCTTCGCCCGCGACGAAGTCGAAGTCGAGTCCCATGGGCGTGAGCGGGAGAAGAAGGTCGGCGAAGATGATGGCGGCGTCTACGCCGAGGCGTTCGGCTGCGGTAATCGTGACCTCGGCGGCAATGTCGGGGGTGCGGCAAATGTCGAGCAAAGAATGATGGCGGCGGACGGCCATGTACTCGGGCATGTAGCGGCCAGCCTGGCGGAGGAACCAGACAGGTGTGCGATCGACAGGTTGACGTAGGCAGGCGCGGATAAATCTTGAAGTGGCTGGGCGGGAAAGAGCAGGTAAGGCAGAGGTCAAAACGGAAGGGCTCCTGTTGTTGAGCCTAGCACTGTGCCGCCCCGCACGTGCCTGTACGCAAAGAGGATTTACGCAAAGAAGATGGACGCCCGCTGACCGCACGGCCACTGTGACGTGACGGACGTGGAAGAAAACAGCCCTACGCTGTGGAGTAGCGTGGCTCATCCTCCGGTGAGCGGTACCAAGGTCACTTCGACGTAGTCACAGGGCGCTCTACATGCGTGGCACATCGTTACGAAAGCGTTGTTGGTGGTACAGCGAACGCCCCGCTACTTGGTGTCGGCGATCTTGCCGCGGGAATGTGCCGGAACACGGTACGTAACGCCAAGCGTGAAAATTTTCGGCGACAGCGTATAGTCACCGACTGGCTTCAACTCCGGGTTTCTGCCCAGGTTCCAGTTTTGAAGTTGCGCGTCGGCCATCACCTGGAAGTGCTTGTACGCATCGATGTTGATGCCTGCGGCCCCCGCCACGATGAAGGCGCGGTCAGAACGGAGGTTCAGAATGTGGTTGTACTTGATGTTTCCTCCGCCGACATAGATCGCCACATACGGGTGCAGGCGGTCGCGGAAGTCGTTTTTGTCGTAAAAGTCGTATGTGCCGCGAAGACCGCCGGTAAACGCCTTTTGTGTAACGGTATCGCCGGTGTGATAGATGCCGCGAACGTCCAGTGCGGGCTGAACCGGGAAATTGAAGAAACGCGTGTACAGAAAACCGAGCATTCCGCCAGAGTTGCTCTGAATACCGAAGTCCGGTTTCGCGTAAGAGATACCACCGTA
>CALMOM010000134.1 GCA_937873305.1 uncultured Terriglobus sp. | reverse complement strand
GATAACTTCTCAGCAAGTCTACTTGGTTAGGTACCGAGAAACGCGGTTATCGTCACCTGTGAAACGAAATGAAGAACGGAGCCTGTAAGGTTCCGTTCTTTGCTATTTCATCGTTGGCTCAGGCACCCGCAGGCCGTGGGTTGGCCGGGTCCCACTTGGCGACTTGCACCTTCTTGGCCAAGCCGATCTTTTCGAGCAGCCAGATGCCGTAGTAATTCACGTCAAACTCGTACCAGACGAGGCCATGGCGCACGCTGACGGGGTGCGCATGATGGTTGTTGTGCCAACCTTCGCCACCGGTCAAAATGGCCACCCACCAGCTGTTGCGGCTGTCGTCCTTGGTCTCAAAGCGACGCTTGCCAAACATGTGTGTCGCACTGTTCACCAGCCACGTGGCATGCAGACCTGCGACGACCCGCAGGAACGTGCCCCACAGCACCATGCCGAACATACCCTTGATGCCGCCAAACCAGTAGCCCAGGCCCATCTGGATAAAGCCCGCGACGGTGAGGGGTACCCAGTGATACTTGCTTAACCAGCGCTGCGCCGGGTCGCGCGTCAGGTCTGGGGCGTAGCGGCCCAACAGGGCAGTTTCAGAGTGCAGCGCGCGGCCGGTGATGATCCAGCCCATGTGTGCCCAGAACGGACCCTCATTGGGGGTGTGCGGGTCGCCCTCGTGGTCGCTGTGCTGGTGGTGCACGCGGTGTGTGGCCACCCAAAAAATGGGTCCGCCCTCAAGCGCCAGGGTGCCGCAGGTCGTGAGTGCAATCTCAAGCCAGCGGGGCACGCGGTAGCCTCGGTGCGTCAAGAGGCGGTGGTACGTCATGCCGATGCCTACGTTGATGGCCAGGAAGTACATGACCGCGAAGCTTGCAACGTACTTCCACGACCAGAAGAACAACGCTGCAAATGCGGCTACGTGGAACAGCGACATGGCAACAGCGGTGATCCAGTTGATGCGGCCTTCCTGGTGTTCGCGGCCCAGGCGAAGGTCTTGCTTGATCTTCTCACGCTGCACTGCGGCGGCAGTCTCAATGCGCTTGCGCGCGGCGAGCTTGTCCAAGGTGTCAGCTGGAGGTACTACGGTAGCTTCCGGGGGTGCAACTGGCGACATTCCACTCATCCTTTTCGCGCAATGTATCTACGCCTATCGACAACGCTACTGTTTCCTGTGGCCGCTGTGTGTAAGAGTTCTGTCACCGCGCACTGAACAAACCTGACATGAACTTCTATGGAACGCGAAGTGTCATCCGCGTGAGAGGTGCCCGGCTGTGTTCGCTTCAGTAGCGGCAGCGTTGGCAGCCGTTACACTGCAGCAATGCGAGTCTTTGGCATTGACTGCGGCACAGAGTACACCGGCTGGGGCGTGGTGGACGTGGTGGAAACACCGCGCGAGCGCCGTTTGCTGCCGGTAGCCGCAGGTGCCATTCAGCTCGACAAACGCGCAAGCACGCCGCAGCGGCTGCAACGGGTGTATACCGAGCTAAGCAACCTTCTGCAGAGCTACAGGCCAGAGGCTGTGGCGATTGAAGACGTCTTTTTCGCCGCCAACGCAAAAAGCGCGCTCAAGCTGGGCCAGGTGCGCGGCGTGGCCCTGCTGGCAGCGGCCACGGCTGAACTGCCCGTGGCAGAATACGCTCCCTTGTCGATCAAGAGTGCCGTAGTGGGTTACGGTCTGGCAGGCAAGGAGCAGGTGCAGTTCATGGTGGCACGGCTGTTGGATCTGGAGCGCGCACCGGAGCCCGCCGACGCCGCCGACGCCCTGGCGATTGCCATCTGCCACGTGCACACGGCACAAACGCTTGCGGGCATGGGTGTGCGTTGAAGGGTGTAGCGTTTCTACTGCTGTGTGCGTCTGCTACTGCGCTGCCTGTGGCTCATGCGCAGGGAGAGCCTACTGCGTACCGCCTGGTTGTGACATACGACAGGCCCGGCTTGCAGGTGCCGCATTGGCAACTTACCCTGCCCCAGCGCGGAGCCGTCACCTACACGGGCAAGCCGGACAAGGGCGTTGACCCGGGCGAGGTGGCTTTCCACGTGTCAGACGCGGGCCGCGCAAAGCTCGGTTCGATGCTGGATCGCAGCAAGGGCATGCAGCCCTGCGAGACCAAGACCAAGCACCTGGCCAACATGGGGCAGAAAGACGTCGCTTACACCCCGTCGAACGGTACCGAAGTGCACTGCACGTTCAACTACACCGACAACAAACCGCTGAGCGATGCGCTGGAGTACGTTCTGTCAATGGTGAGCACCGTGCAGGCAGGCCTGGAACTGGAGCGGCTGCACCGTTACGATCGGCTAGGCCTGGACCCGGTGATGGTGCGGCTGGCCGACGATGCAAAGGCCGGCCACGCTGCCGAGATAGGCGCAATTCGCCCCACGCTGGAGAGCCTGGCGGGCGATGAGGCGCTGCTGGACCGGGTGCGCAGCCGTGCAGCGCAGCTGCTGCAGTTGGCGGCGCAGCAGGATGCAGTCAACCCCTGACGCTTACCCGCGCAGTGCTGCAGTAACGGCCAAGGCCGCGATGGCTGCCGTTTCTGCCCGCAGGATGCGCGGCCCCAGCGTGACGTGCTGCCAGCCCGCCACGCGGAACAACTCCATCTCATCCGCCGTCCATCCGCCCTCTGGTCCGATCGCCAGCGCAATGGCCCCTTTTGCGGCAGACTGCAGCGCCGCAGGTAGCGCGTTGTGTTCTTCTGTCTCAGCCAGCAGCAACTTCAACGGCGCGTCCACGGTGCGCAGCACGTCCTTCAGCGAAGCCGGATCGTCGACCTCTGGCACATCGGTGCGGCGCGATTGCTGCGAGGCCTCGCGCACAATGCGGCGCCAGCGCTCCACGCGTTTGGTGGCGGCCTGAGCAAGGTGCTTCTCTGTACGCCGCGCAATCACCGGAGAGATGCGCGCCGCGCCCAGCTCCGTCGCCTTCTCAATGCCCCATTCGAGGTGGTCAAACTTGAAGACCGCGAGCAGCAATCGCACAGGCAGTGCTGCGTCGCCCTCCTGCTCTTCGTGCAGCGTGAAGCGGACCTCGCTTTCGGTGACGGAGACCACCTCCGCACGATGTAGGAAGCCACCTGCCACCACATCAAAGACCTGCCCTGGCTCGGCCCGCAGCACGCGCGAAAGGTGCTGGGCCTGGTCGCCGGTAAGCGCGGCGGTGGTGCGTCGTTCATCCCAGGTATCGGCAATCCAGCGGCGGCGTGTCATGCCTTCAGTGTAGGGCTGCAGAGCGGCTGCACACGCAACACGGGGAGCGCTCTCGCGCTCCCCGTGTATGGCTTTCTCTTGTTGCTCCGCGGCCTTTGCCACCGCGTCGCATCTTGCCCGCCGTCTACTCTCCCTGAGAGGAAGACATGCTTGCCGCACCATCACTGTTGCGACTAACGAAAGGTATAGAAGTCTGTGCACGCAGTGTCAACAGAAAAGTGCGAGTGCATGCTGCGAGTCTGCAAGCGGTGTTCGTAAGAGGTGCTCATGAAGGAGCGCAACGGCTATCCAAGCAGCACGGGGAGCTTCGCAGAGTTGCGCAAAGCGCATGCAGCGTTCTCTGTGCTTGCCTCACCTGTGCTGTACCAATGCGTTGGCTGTCAGCACTCGATGATGTTTAGCGCAAGGCCTGCAAGCGATGTTTCCTTGTAGCGCGATTGCATGTCGAGCCCGGTCAGGTACATGGTGCGGATCACCTGATCCAGCGAGACCTTATGGCCATCGCTTTCATGCATGGCCATGCGTGTTGCGTTCACCGCCTTGACCGCGCCCATTGCATTGCGCTCGATGCAGGGGATCTGCACCAGCCCGCCAATGGGGTCGCAGGTCATGCCCAGGTTGTGTTCCATGCCGATCTCCGCGGCGTGCTCCACTTGCGCATCCGTGCCGCCCAGCGCCGCGACCAGTCCACCCGCAGCCATGCTGCAGGCCACACCCACTTCACCCTGGCAGCCCACCTCAGCGCCAGAGATGGAGGCGTTCTCCTTGTACAGAATGCCGATCGCAGCCGCAGTCAAAAAGTAGCGCAGCAGACCTGCTTCGTCAGCCCCCGCAATAAAGTCGCGATAGTAGCGTGCCACGGCTGGCACCACGCCCGCAGCGCCGTTGGTGGGTGCCGTCACCACGCGACCACCTGCTGCGTTCTCCTCGTTTACAGCCATGGCAAAGACCGTAACCCAGTCCAGCGGTGCCAGTGGGTCAGCCGAACCAAGTGTGCGCAGTCGCTCTGCCAGCCGCGGTGCGCGCCGTCGCACGTTTAGGCCGCCAGGCAAGACACCGGACGTTTGCATGCCGCGTTCGATGGAGTCGTCCATCACACGCCATAGCGCAAGCACGCCCTTACGCACCTGCTGTGCATTCGAGCCTTCATCTGCCGTGGCTGGGTGCGGGATCGTCGCATCGGGCCACAGTGCGGCTTCGTTCAGCTCCATCACCTCGGCGATGGTGAGGCCTGCCTCCGCAGTTGTGTGTAGCAACTCCTTTGCACTGCGGAATGGAAGTGGTACCGCGCGCGTCGACTGGGGCACGGCAGGGCCATGCGGCGCGAAATGATCCGCCGTGACGATAAAGCCGCCGCCAATGGAGTAGAAGACCTCGCTCGCCACCCGCGTGCCGTCAGCGTCGAAGGCAGAGAAGCGCATGCCATTGGGGTGCGTCGGCGTGTCCGGATCGGGAAACATCTGCGCTGTGTGCAGCCACAGGTCTGTCACCGTGTTGTAGGTAATGCTGTGAGTGCTGTTCAGAATAAGGTGACCGCTTTGCGCCTCTGCCCGCAGCGTCTCATTACGTCCCGGCGCAATGGTGTCGGGTGCTTCGCCCGCAAGCCCTGCCAGCACGGCAGTGTCGGTGCCATGGCCTATGCCGGTCAGCGCAAGCGAGCCGTACAGGTCTACCTGTACGCGCTCCACACGCGGCAGCACACCGGCTGCAGCAAGCCCGCGCACAAACGACAGCGCCGCGCGCATGGGGCCTACCGTATGCGAACTCGACGGCCCAACGCCGACTTTAAACAACTCAAACAGACTAGTCACGACCCGCTCATTCTAGGCCTGTCCGGTACAACAGTCACACGGTGCGCTACGCTGGTACAGCCGATGGGCAGTACGGTCACGGCAAGGGAGCCCCGAGAAGAGATGCTGTTCAAAGCGCGCAGTGCTGCGGTCTATGGCATCGATGCGCACCTGATTGATGTGGAAGTGGACTTCTCCGGCGTGGCCAATGCAACCGATGCCACGTTTGCCACCGTGGGTCTGCCTGACGCCGCCGTGCGCGAGAGCCGCGACCGCGTGCGCGCCGCCATCAAGAACTCTGGCTTTGACCTGCCGCCCACACGTATCATCATCAACCTGGCACCCGCCGACCTTAAGAAGGAAGGCTCCGGCTTCGACCTGCCCATCGCCCTGGCCATCCTGGGCGCGTATGGCGCCTTGCAGAACAAAGACCTATCGAATTTCCTGCTCGTGGGCGAACTGGGATTGGACGGCAGTCTGCGCCCCGTGCCCGGTGTGCTGCCCATGGCCGTCATGGCAAAGCAAAAAGGCATTCGCAACGTGGTGCTCTCCGCCGCCAACGCACGCGAGGCCGCCGTGGTGGATGGCGTGGACGTTTACCCCGTCAAGACGCTGGCCGAGGTGCGCGACCTGCTGAACGCGATGGCCTTTGACGGTTCGCACGTCGCACCGTTGCGCGTGCAGGCAGAAGACGTTTTAAGCGAGTTGCAGCACTTCCCATTCGACTTCAAGGACGTACGTGGCCAGCACACGGCCAAGCGCGCCATGGAGGTAGCTGCTGCGGGCGGGCATAACCTCCTGATGATCGGACCGCCGGGCAGCGGCAAAACCATGCTGGCCAAGCGGCTGCCGTCCATCCTGGCGCCGTTGCGGTTTGAAGAGGCGTTGGAGACGACCAAGATTCACTCTGTAGCAGGCGTACTGGACCCGAGCGAGGGCCTGGTGGCGCACCGGCCCTTTCGTGCGCCGCACCACACGGTCAGCGATGCTGGCCTGATTGGTGGTGGCATGGTGCCGCGTCTGGGCGAGGTGTCGCTGGCGCACAACGGCCTGCTGTTCCTGGATGAGCTGCCGGAGTTCCCGCGCAACGTGCTGGAAGTGCTGCGGCAGCCTCTGGAAGATGGTGTGGTGACGATCTCGCGTGCGGCCATGAGCCTGAGCTTTCCCGCGCGCTTTATGCTGCTGGCCGCCATGAACCCCTGCCCCTGCGGCTATTTCAACGATAAAAGCCGCGAGTGCATGTGCACGCCGCCCATGATCCAGCGCTACGTCAGCAAGGTGAGCGGGCCGCTGCTGGACCGCATCGACATCCACATTGAGGTGCCTGCCGTGCAGTACAAAGAGCTGCGCAGCGGTACAGAAGGGGAGACGTCCGCCGCTATCCGTGACCGGGTGCTGGCCGCTCGCGAACGACAGCAGGCCCGCTTTGCCCAGGTGGGTACGGAGAAGGCAGGCGGCCGACGCCAGCGGCCCATCTTTGCGAATGCACAGATGACATCACAGCAGATCCGCGCCTTTTGTGAGCTGTCGAGTGACGCCGAGCGCCTCTTAGAACGTGCCATGCAGCAGCAGGGCCTGAGCGCACGTGCGCACGATCGCATTCTGAAGGTGGCGCGCACGGTGGCCGACCTGGAAGGTGCGCAGGACATTGCGGTCAAGCACATCGCCGAGGCAATTCAATACCGCACCCTGGACCGGAGCTACTGGGCCTGACGCTGTGCCTGCTATCAAACACACGGATGTACTCCGCCGCACATTTGGTTCAAGCTGGTCCACTCTGACACACGATTCGGAGAAAAGGTATTGCCTTTCTGCGTGAATCGCACTACCGTACGAAAGGATTTAGCACAGCAAGCAGGGCAGTTCGACCATGCAGCCTATGCCGCACAGGCACACATTCCTCACCACACTCCCGCGTCAACATACGTCGCATCCGCTTTGTCCAGTACACTTTGCACCTTTGGCGTGGTTTACGCCGTCTAATTATTTAGCAAACTCACATTCTGAAAAGGCAGGTGCCAGCCAGGCGCAGTGCCGAATGTGACCAAGGAGAACACTTCATGCGATCCGACCTGATTTTTGGCGCGCTGACGCACGTGCAGAATCGTTACCAACTGTGTCAATTGGCCAGCAAGGCGACCCGCAAGCTGCACAAGCCGAACACCCGTCTGCAGGACACCACCAACGAAGTGCTGGACCGTTTCCGCGAGACCGTACCGTCTGACCTCAAGACGGGTCCAGAGCCGGCGGCAGTGCTCGAGACCATCGAAGAGCGTCGCGCAGCATAATCCGAGTGTGGTGTTCCCCACACCACCTCATTTGCTGTACACACCGCCTGTAACCCGTTACACTCTGCACGAGCCGCACCACCCTCCGCACCAAACCCTTCTGAACCACCTACTCCTCCCAGGCAAGACCCACAGGAATCATGACAATCTCAGAACTCAAAGAGAAAAGCATTGCCGAACTCGGCAAGCTCGCACGCGGCCTTGATATTCAGGGCACCAGCGCCCTGCGCAAGCAGGACCTGATCTTCAAAATTCTCCAGGCTCAGAGCGAAAAAGAGGGCCACATCTTTGCCGAGGGCGTACTCGAAATCCTGCCCGACGGCTATGGCTTTCTGCGCTCGCCGGACTACAACTACCTGCCCGGCCCGGACGACATCTACGTGTCACCCTCGCAGATTCGCAAGTTCGACCTCAAAACAGGCGACACCATCAGCGGCAACGTACGGCCGCCGCACGAGGGTGAAAAGTACTTCGCGCTGGTCAAAATCGAGGCGATCAACTTCGAGTCGCCCGAGGAGACGCGCAACAAGATTTTGTTCGACAACCTGACGCCGCTGTACGCCGACGAGCGCGTGAAGATGGAAACCGTTCGCGACAACATCAGCGGTCGCGTGATGGACCTGCTGACGCCCGTCGGCAAAGGGCAGCGCGGCCTGATCGTCGCGCCGCCGCGCACCGGTAAGACTGTGCTGCTTCAGGCCATCGCCAACTCCATCACGGCGAACCACCCTGAAGTCGTCCTCATCGTCCTGCTCATCGACGAGCGCCCGGAAGAAGTGACGGACATGCAACGCTCCGTCAAAGGCGAGGTCATTTCCTCCACCTTTGACGAGCCCGCCGCGCGCCACGTGCAGGTAGCCGAGATGGTCATCGAGAAGGCCAAGCGCCTGGTCGAGCACAAGCGTGATGTGGTCATCCTGCTCGACTCGATCACCCGGCTTGCCCGCGCCTACAACACCATCGTGCCGCCCAGCGGCAAGGTGCTCTCCGGCGGTGTGGACTCGAACGCACTACAGCGCCCCAAGCGCTTCTTTGGCGCGGCCCGCAACATTGAAGAGGGCGGCTCGCTCACAATCATGGCCACCGCGCTGGTCGACACCGGCTCCCGCATGGACGAAGTCATCTTCGAAGAGTTCAAGGGCACCGGCAACATGGAAGTCATCCTGGACCGCAAGCTGGTCGACAAGCGCGTGTTCCCGGCTATTGATATCCAGCGCAGCGGCACCCGCAAGGAAGAGCTGCTCATTCCCAAGGAGGACTTACAGCGCACCTGGATTCTGCGCAAGGTGCTCAACCCGTTGTCGCCCGTCGAAGCCATGGAACTGCTTACCGATAAGCTCGGCAAGACACGCAACAACAGCGAGTTCCTGCACAACATGAGTTCGCTGTAATTTCACCACCGCGAGAGACAGGCGCGCCAACCCCGGGTCTGTCTTCGCTTTTAGCCGTCTAGTTAAGCGATGCGCGGCACCATGCGCCGGTGGGTCGTCTGCGGCGGTGGGGTCGCCGCCTGCTGCATCTCTGCTGTCAGGGCCTCGGCCGTTTGCGGCTTGGCCAGCAGAAATCCCTGGATCTCGTCGCAGGCCATGCCGTGCAGAATCTTCATCTGCTCCTGTGTTTCCACACCTTCTGCAACCACAACAAGGTGAAGTGTATGCGCCATGTTGATGATGGTCTGCACCAGTGCTTCGCTGTCCGCTGAGACACCGATGCCCTGGATGAACACCCGGTCGATCTTGAGCACATCTGCAGCCAGTTCGCGAACCCGGCCCAGTGAGGAGTAGCCGGTGCCGAAGTCGTCGATGGATACACGCACGCCCAGGCTGCGCAACGACTGCAGGTTGCGATTGACCGCGTCGAAGTCACTGCTCAACGCACTTTCTGTCACCTCAAGCTCCAGCAGTGCAGGCGCGAGCGACGTTTCCTGCAGCGTCTGCACCACGGTGGCAACGAAGTCCTCACGGCTGGCCTGCTTGACGGACACATTGACGGCAATGCGCTGAAGGTAGCAGCCCAACGCGGACCACTCCGCCATTTGGCTGCACGCGCTCCGCAAGACCCAGTTCGAGAGCGCAAAGATCAGGCCTGAGCTCTCAGCCGCGGGAATAAACTCTCCTGGGGAAATGTTGCCCTCTTCGATGTCATGCCAACGAGTTAGCGCCTCCGCGGCCACCATGCGGCCATCGCGAGAGAAAATGGGTTGGTATACCAGGTGAAGACTGCCGCTTCCTACAGCCAGCCGCAGCTTTGCATGGAGCAGGCGAGCACGGTACCCCTTATCATGCAGCAGCGTGTCTGCAAAGCAAAAGCCGTGGCGCTCTGCGCTGCAGGCCAGGGTCATGGCACTGGTGGCAACGGCCAGTAGTGTGCGCCCGTCCGTGGCATCTGTCGGAGCACTTGCAACGCCGATGTTGACGCGCCCAGGCCCGCTGCTCACCACGTCTGACGACGTGAGCAGTACGAGGAGCCGGTCTGCAAACGCAGAGAGCGCCTGCCGCGTATGCGCGCCACGCAGCAGGATGGCGAAGCGGTCACCGCCCAGTTTGGCTAGCACGTCTCCCCCGCGGATGACTGGCTTCAGCTGCGTGGCCATGGATTGCATCAGCATCAAATCGAGCTCTGGAGAAATGTCCACCGGTAACGCAGGATCGCCACACAGCTGCAATAGAAAGCAGCTGACTGGCTCCCTGGCCTCCAGCCACACCTCCAGCATCTGCTCCATGGCTGCGTGATTCGGCAGGTCTGTGCCGGAGTCGTGATAGGCGCTGTGCAGCATCCCGCGCTCGACGGTGCGCTGCCGGTGCAGAGAGAACAGCGCATACGCGGTCGCGGCGCACAGAGCCGCGAACCCGCACACATCCACAAGCGGCAGCCAGGCTGGGCCGGTCGTCAGCCGGTGTGGAAGGGGCAGCACTGCGGTTCCCAGCAGCAACGCTGCGATGCCTTGCCCACCCAACAGCAGCGCCAGCCCATGGTCCTGCGCGTAGCGGCGCAGCTGTGTGCCAAGGCGCGGCAAGGGTGTGCTCTGGTCAGGCGGGGAGCGCAAAGAGTCGTCACGCCGTGACAGGTCCACCTTGTCACTCCTTTCGGCCCGAATAGGGAAGTTATCGACGTGATTGTTGATGAGGTGAGCAAGACTCGACGGCGCGGGGATGCCGGGAGCATAAATCCCCGTTCCCACACAGGTGCGCGAGTGCTTGCATCAAGCTCGGCAGTTGCCAGATTTGGAAGAAACCGCAAGGTGGAGCAGTGGATGGCGCGGATAGTTCGTTTGGGGGACCGCTGCCACTAAAATTTGACTTCGAGCGAAAGTTTACCCTGAACGCTGCGTGGCAGTCCGTTGCCCCAGTGAAGAAAGTTGTTCATCACTGAAACGGATTTCTGTACTGTACCGTTTGGGAACTTGACTTTGACGCGGTCGAGCAACGAAGGCAGGCTTCGAGTGCGCAACAGAATGAGTGAAGCGGGTGCTCTCTATCAGGAGTCACACTCATGGGAGCGTCCGGAGAAGCATTGAGCAGAGCAGTCTTGAGTGATGCGCAAACTCCTCGTAAGGTCACCATCAGGGACCTGTTGCGTCCCCATCGCCGCGCCCTCATCCTCGGCCTGGTGGCCATTGCGGGCGAAAGTATTGCCGACGTAGCCTCACCCTGGCCGCTGAAGATTGTGCTGGATAACGTCATCGCGCACAGGGCGTCACACGGCTGGCTGTTCAAGGTCATCAAGCGCACGGCAGGTACTCAGCCGCACCAGATTTTGCTGTTTGCCTGCGCCGCGGTGATCGTCATTGCGATGGCGGATGCCTTCTGCTCATACTGGGAAAAGTACACCACCACCAGCGTGGGCCAGTGGGTCACGCACGACCTGCGCCGCACGCTGTATGCCCAGGTGCACCGGCTGTCGCTGGCATATCACGACACCAGCCGCACCGGCGACCTCATCAGCCGCGTCACCACCGACATCGATTCCATTCAGAACTTCATCGTGTCCGGTCTGCTCAGCATTCTGGTTGACATCGCCACCATCGTGGGCATGATTAGCGTACTGTTCTATCTCAGCTGGCAGCTCACGCTCATCGCGCTGGCCGTGGTGCCCATCCTGTTTGCCATTGTGTACACCTACACCCGCCGCGTGAAGAAGGCATCGCGTGAGGTGCGCAAGCAGGAAGGCAAGATGATCTCCGTGGTGCAGGAGGTGCTCGGTTCCATCCGCGTGGTGAAGGCATTTTCACGCGAGGACTACGAGGTACACCGGCTGGAAGGCGAAAGTCTGGAGACCGTCGAAGCCAGCCTGCGCGCACGCACGCTAAAAGCGAAGCTGGTGCCGATCGTCAACATTGTGACCGCCGCGGGCACGTGCCTGGTGCTGTATTTCGGCGGCCGATTAGCGCTCACCTCCGGCATGACGGGCGGCAAAATTTACATCTTCATTGCGTACATCGTCAGCATGTACAAGCCCATGCAGGACATCTCAAAGATCATGGATTCGTACTCGAAGGCCGACATCGGCTACGAGCGCATCCAGGAAATCATCGGCAACGACAACGAGATGCGCGATGTGCCCGGCGCGAAGGAATTAAAGATCGCGGAGGGCCGCATCGACTTCGACAACGTGAGCTTTTCCTATGGTGCGGACCGCGAGATCATCCACGACGTAACGCTACACATTAAGCCCGGCACGGTGGCCGCGCTGGTGGGACCAACCGGCTCTGGCAAGACGACGCTCATTAACCTGATTGCGCGCTTCTACGAGCCGCAGCACGGCACGGTCAGCATTGACGGGCAAAACGTGTCCAAGGTGACGCAGGCCTCGCTGCGCAGCCAGATCAGCTACGTGCTGCAGGACACGGTGCTGTTCAGCGGCAACATCTGGGAAAACATCGGCTACGGTCGACCAGAGGCCACGCACGAGGAAATCATCGAGGCCGCCAGGGCAGCAAACGCAGCAGAGTTCATTGAGTGCCTGCCGCAGAAGTACGACACCACTGTGGGCGAGCGCGGCATCCTGCTCTCGGGAGGGCAGCGGCAGCGCATTGCCATTGCGCGCGCCATGGTGCGCCGCAGTCCCATTTTGATTCTCGACGAGCCGACCTCTGCACTTGACGCCAACAGTGAGCACCTGGTGTTCGAGGCGCTGGACCGTCTGATGGAGGGCAAAACCTGCATCGTCATCGCGCACCGGCTGTCCACAGTGCGCAAGGCAGATTGCATCCACGTCCTGCGTGACGGCACGATTATCGAGAGCGGTTCGCACGACACCCTGATGCACGCGGGCGGCCTGTACCAGGATTTGGTGAAAACGCAGAATCACATCCACGAGGATGAGGCAATTCCGCTGCTGGCGTGAGTGCTGAAGAGCTTCCGCAAAGTCCGCGAAGTTTCCGCCAAGTACGCAACGATATTTTGCACACTCTGCGAGACCTTGGCGTACTTTGCGGACGCTCTTGTATTTACGGCGAACGCTCTATCCTAGGGCCATGCCGAAGATTGACCACCTGGAGTGTTCGCGTTGCCACCACCGCGAGGATGCACTGACGCCAAAGACGCTGTGCCCGGTGTGTGCTGGTACGTTTTATGTCCGCTACGACCTGACCGATGCGAAGGGTACCGCCGTCCGCGACCGCTTGCCGGACGTGCACAGCATGTGGCGCTACCAGCCCGTGCTGCCGTCGGTGGAACCGGTCACGCTGGGCGAGGGTTGGACGCCCATGCTGCCGAGCCGCCGCAATCCCAACGTCTTCCTCAAGGAGGAGGGTGCCAACCCCACCGGTACTTTTAAGGCACGCGGCCTGTCGCTGGCCGTGACCATGGCAAAGCACTACGGGCTTAAAAAGCTAGCCGTTCCCTCCGCGGGCAATGCCGGTGGCGCGCTGGCCGCGTACGCCGCGGCTGCGGGTATCGAGGCTCACATCTTTATGCCGCAGGATGTGCCGCTGGCCAACCAGGTGGAGTGCATCGCTTACGGCGCGCACATGACGCTGATCGACGGCCTGATCTCCGACTGCGCCAAGATTGTGGCGGAGCGCAAGGAGCGCGAGGGCTGGTTCGACGTGTCCACGCTAAAGGAGCCCTTCCGCGTGGAAGGCAAGAAGACCATGGGATACGAATTGGTCGAGCAACTCGGCTGGGAGTACCCGGACGCGGTCTTCTATCCGACCGGCGGCGGCGTGGGCCTGATCGGCATGTGGAAGGCCTTCCTTGAAATGGAAGAGCTCGGCTGGGTGAGCGGCAAGCGGCCCAGGATGATCGCGATCCAGGCAGCAGGCTGTGAGCCGGTGACGAAGGCGTTTCGTGAGGATGAGGTTACATCTCAAATGTTCCAGAACGCGCACACCCTGGCCAGCGGCCTGCGCGTACCCAAGCCCTACGGTGACTACATCATTCTGGACGTGGTGCGTGAGAGCGGCGGCACGGTGCTCTCGCAGACCGACTCGCAGATGTTCACCTCCATCCAGGACTGGGGCGCGCACGAAGGCATCCTGCTGTCGCCAGAAGGCGCTGCCGCGACCGCTGCGTATGACCGTCTGATCGAGAATGGTTTTCTGAAGTCTAGTGATCGTGTGGTCATCTTCAACACGGGGAGTGGCAACAAGTACACCGATGTTTTGAGCACCATGCAGCGGGCGCATCGTGCCACGGCGGAATACGCCTGAAAAGCAGAACGCGGAGGGTCGCCAAGGGTGCATTCCAAGAACGCAAAGGCGCATCCTTCGTAGTCCGTTAGCTTCATTTGCGTGCTGCTGTTGAGGTCTCGCTATAAGCAGAGCATTTCGATGACCGCACGTTTCGCCTCTTCAGAATTGAAGCAGTGTTCATGCCGCTGCTACCCTTAAAGGGTCATGGAAAGCACACTACCGCTGCCCGCTGAGACCGACGTTCTTCTGGTGGGCGCGGGCATCATGTCGGCCACGCTTGGTACCCTGCTGCAGGCACTCGCGCCCTCGCTGCGCATCACCTTCGTGGACTCGCTAGCCGAGGCCGCGTTCGAGAGTTCGGACGCGTGGAACAACGCGGGAACGGGCCACGCAGCGCTGTGCGAGTTGAACTATACGCCGGAACGACCGGACGGCTCCGTCACCATCGACCGCGCAATCAAGATCAACGAGCAGTTTCAGCAGTCGCGGCAGTTCTGGGCCGCGCTGGTGGAGCGCGGCGTGCTGCATGGTCCAAAGCAGTTTATTAACGGCGTTCCGCACATGAGCTTTGTCTCCGGCCGCCCGGCAGTGGAGTTCCTGCGCAAGCGGTACCAGGCGATGCACAAAAGTCCGCTGTTCACGGACATGGTGTTTTCCGACGACCCGGCCGTGCTGCGAGAGTGGATGCCGTTAATGATGCAGGGCCGCAACGGCAGCGAGCCCGTTGCAGCCACCCGTGCGGAAAGCGGCACAGACTTGAACTTTGGCGCGCTCACCCGCATGATGCTCCACTCGCTGCAGGGCAGCGGCGCAAACGTAGTCATGCGGCACCGTGTTCGTGGCCTCTCACACCTGCCGGACGGGCGGTGGTACGTGGACGTGGAAAACCTCCAGACCAAACGCCGCTCCCGCATCACGACGCGCTTCGTGTTCCTGGGTGCGGGCGGTGGCGCGCTGCCTCTGCTGCAGGCCTCGGGCATCCCGGAGGGGCGCGGCTACGGCGGCTTCCCAGTCAGCGGGCAGTGGCTGCGCTGCACCAATCGAGCCGTCATTGAGCAGCATGCCGCCAAAGTCTATGGCAAGCCCGCGCTCGGCGCGCCACCCATGTCCGTGCCGCACCTGGACTCCCGCGTCATCGACGGCAAGCGTGAGCTGCTGTTCGGACCCTTTGCCGGCTTTTCCACGAAGTTTCTCAAGAATGGCTCGTTCGCCGACCTGCCGAAATCAGTCGGGACTGGCAACATGATTGCCATGCTGGGTGCGGGTGCGACCAATGTGAGCCTGACCCGGTACCTGATCGGCCAGGTGCTGCAGTCGCAGAACGACCGCCTTGCGGCGCTGCGCGAGTTTGTGCCCTCGGCGCGCGGTGAAGACTGGGTGCTAGAGATCGCGGGTCAGCGCGTGCAGCTGATCAAGCCTGATGCAAAGACCGGCGGCAAGCTAGAGTTCGGTACCGAGGTCATCCGCTCGGCCGATGGCTCGCTGGCAGCGCTGCTGGGTGCATCGCCCGGTGCGTCCACGGCGGTGTCCATCATGCTGGACCTGGTCGCCAAGGGCATCGCAGTGCTGGAACCGCAGAACAGCTCGACAGAGGCTCTGCGCACCCTGGTCCAAAGCTATGGACGCTCTCTTAGCCAGGATCCTGACCTGCTCGCCCGCATCCAGCAGCAGACTGCAACCCGGCTGGAGCTTTGAGAGGGAGCGGCTCAGTCAGGCCGAATCGCATCTGCGGGAAAGACGCGGATGGGCATGTGGTCTGCCTCGCGATAAAAGATAGCCAACGGTGCCTGGCATATCTGCCCACGCATGCGCGGTGACCCAGGCCCGGCATTCGCAGGTTCGGCCAGGTGCAGGCAGGCACCGTTGTACGCTCCGCCGATTCTTGCGTAGAAGTCTGCGTGGTACTGCTGTACCACTTGTGGCAGTGGCGTGGCCGCGCGCATCTGCCGCAGAAATCCCTTGTCCATGACCAGGCCCTCGGTCTGGATAATGGGTTGGTGCGACAGGTACCCTGCGGTACCCGCCTGGTCGCCCATCAGGTACACGCCTGGGTGCGCGTCCATGTACCGCGCAAGCTCCAGGGAGGACTGGTAGACCGTTACGGAACTGGGACCGCGCCAGGCGTACGCCCCGGCATACAGCACCAGTACAGCGGCATACATACCCACAAGCGGCAAAACCAATCGCTGCGGCAGACGTTGGGCAAGCAAGGTAAAGGCAGCCACCGCAGCAAGGGTGACCGAATAAAAATACCAAGGCCACACAGTCCAATCGCTCAGGAAGCTGAGCAACGCCAAGTGCAGCACAGGAAAGACCAGAATAGCGGCCAGCACATGCCGGGTAGTCGCCTCTGGTGGTATCCGCCGGGGCGCTGCTGCAGGCAACACGGCACCCAGAGCGCCCGCCGCTACCAGCGCCAGCTCTGGCAGCAGCACAAAGCGCCGCATGCGGTCCGTGGGCAGCAGGGAGCGCCAGGTCTCTGGCGAGAAGCCGTTCGTGTACTTCATTTGCTTGGCGAGGCCCGAGACCGGTGTCAGCAGGTGAAACACGTGCACATTCATGGCGAAGTACAGCAGCAGCAACGGCAGTACACCGCATAGAAAGCCCACAATCGAGGCTGCCAATAGGCCGGTGCGCAGGCGCGGCAGCAACACCGCAAGGCACAGCAGCGCCACCAGCAGGCCTGCGTCAAGCCTGCTAAGAATGACAAGCGAAGCCAGGAGGCCCAGCCCCGCCGAACGCCAAAACGACGTGGGCACGCCATCGCGCAGCAGCAGGTAGAGCAAGAGCATGGCGAGCGGCAGAGTGGCCGTCACCTCCATGCCGTAACGAATCAGGAGTAGCGCCTCCATGCCGAGAAAGAAGGCACCGGAGCGCGCGGTGTCGCCCGGCAACAGCAGCCTGAGCGTTCGTGTCAGCAGGACATACGTCACCCCTGCTGCAAGTAGGCTCACCACCTGCAGCGCTACAAAAAAGGCAGTGCCGTGGAACAGGCGATACAGGCACACCAGTACGCCCATCCAAAGCGGGTGGTAGCCATTCGTCAGGTAGAGGCCGTTGAAGGTGCTGCGACCTGTGGTGGCAATGTATTTTGCTACTTGCAGGTAGTAGAAGAAGTCATCCTGGTAGGAGCCCAGAAGTAGCGCCGGGTTGCGGAAACGGGCAAACAGGGTCAGCACGCTGACCAAGACGAAGAGGACTCCATCCCAGCTCACCCGGCCCGACCCTGTCTGTTGTGCCGCGCTGTCAGCAGTCGCGGCGGTGTGAGCCTTCATCGAAGCTAGACGCGCTCGATCACAACAGAGTTCAGCGTCACCGTCTTCTTCGGACGGTCCATGCCGTCGCGTGCCACCTTGCTGATCTTCTCCACGATGTCGTACCCCTCAGTCACTTCACCGAAGATGGTGTGGCGGCCAGTGAGCCAGGTGGTGGGCGCAACCGTGATGAAGAATTGCGAACCGTTGGTGTTGGGGCCTGCGTTAGCCATGGCCAGCTTGCCCGTCTGCTGAAAGCCGTGCGGCGAACCCTTGGTTTCGTCCGCGAACTTGTAGCCTGGGCCGCCCATGCCGGTGCCTTCGGGGTCGCCGCCCTGGATCATGAACTCTGGAATCACACGGTGGAAGACCGTTCCGTCGTACAGTTTGTCGCCCTTTTTGCTGCGGCTCTCCCACTTCTTGCTGCCCTCTGCCAAGCCGATGAAGTTGGCGACGGTCTCGGGTGCGTCCTTCTCAAAGAGCTTGGTTACGATGGTGCCCTCGCTGGTGGTGAAGATGGCGTAGGTACCGGGTGTGCGTTCTGCCATGATGGTTCCTTTCGTATGCTGGGCTGTTGGATGCGCGTCGCTCAGGTCAGGCTTACTGCGCGGGTGGTGCTGCGGTTGCAGGCGCGGCGGCCGGCTCCGGCGGCATGGGCTGGCCATCCGGCACAATTGTCACCTTGTTGATCAGCACCGGTGTCAGCGGCTTGTCGCTCCCGTTTTTCTCCACACGCGCGATGGACTGCACCACCAAAATGCTGTGCGCATCGCACTGACCAAAGATGGTGTGCTTGCCATTCAGCTCTGGCACAGGTGCCTCGGTAATGAAGAATTGGGTGCCGCCGGTGCCGGACCCGGCGTTGGCCATGGCCAGGCGACCCTCGCGGTCAAAGCGCAGGCCGGGTGCAAACTCGTCCTTGATGTAAAAGCCGCCGTCCCCGGTACCATTGCCCGCGCGGTCGCCACCCTGGATCATGAAGTTGGCGATGACGCGGTGAAACGTGGTGCCGTCGTAAAAGTGCACGCCCTTCATCTTGGCACCGGTGATGGGGTCGGTAAACTCCTTTGTGCCATTGGCGAGGCCGATGAAGTTGGCCACGGTGATGGGCGATTCCTTCTCGAAGAACTGGCAGGTCATGCGGCCCATGCTGGTGTCGAAGACCACCGA
>CALMOM010000133.1 GCA_937873305.1 uncultured Terriglobus sp. | reverse complement strand
GGCGATGCCTGCGCGAAAAATTGCCTGATCGTCTGCCCGCAACACACGGCAAAGTGTTGCGACGCGTACTCGCCTGGATGCATGCATAGAAACACGTGAGGGCAGGACAGCCTTGCGCCAGCCTTTTGAGTATGCATCAGAAGCGGGGCATCTGTGGCCTAACCGGCGTGCCGCAGCAAGAATGAATCAAGACGGAAACTGAGTCATCGAAATTAGGTGTAGTGCGCTCAAAGCGGGGCGGAAGGGGCTTATCGTACACGCATGGCTCGTCCCATTCTCATGGCCGTTGATGACGACACAAGTGTTCTGGAGGCAGTGGTTCAGGACCTACGGCGGAAATACGCGCAGCAATACCGCGTGGTGCGAGCGGCGTCTGGCCAGGCAGCCCTGGATACTTGCGTGCAATTGAAGCAGCGCGAGGAGCCGGTGGCTCTGTTCCTGTCAGATCAGCGCATGCCGGGGATGACGGGCGTCGATTTCCTGAGCAAGGCCATCAGCCTGTACCCAGATGCCAAGCGCGTCTTGCTTACGGCCTACACGGATACCGAAGCAGCCATCCGCGCCATTAACACCGCAAAGATTCACTACTACCTCAACAAGCCATGGGACCCGCCGGAGGACAAGCTGTACCCGGTGCTGGACGACCTGCTGTTTAGCTGGCACGAGGGATACAGGCCCCCGTTTGAGGGGATTCAGGTCATTGCGACGCGTTGGGGCGCCGAGGATTATGCCGTACGGGACTTCTTGTCGCGAAACGGCGTGGTGTATCGCTGGCTGAATCCAGAGAGCACACCCGAGGCGCAGAAGGCGCTGGAGGCTCGCGGCATGGATGACGCGAAGCTGCCGGTGGTCCTGTTCAGCGACGGGAGTGCGGCCGTTCAGCCAACGCAGATGGAGTTGGCGAGCAAAATCGGCCTGCGGACACAGGCTGAAAAAGATTTCTATGATGTTGTCGTCATCGGTGCCGGACCGGCTGGTATGGCAGCGGGCGTGTATGGAGCGTCCGAGTGTCTCCGCACGCTGGTCATTGAGCCGAACGCGGTGGGCGGACAGGCAGGCTCAAGCTCCCGAATCGAAAACTATCTTGGATTTCCCGACGGTGTGCGGGGTGACGAACTCGCCAAACGCGGTCACTTGCAGGCGCAGCGCCTGGGCGCGGAGTTCCTGACGCAGCGTGTTGCTGCAATCCGGGTTGAGGATCACTATCGCATCGTGCAGTTGGAGGATGGCCGCGATGTCCGCTGCTCCGTGGTGCTGGTAGCCACAGGGGTGAGCTGGTGCAAGCTCAACGTTCCAGGAGCCGACGGCTTTATCGGTGCCGGCATCTATTACGGGGCTTCGCAATCAGAGGCGGCCACATGCAGTAACGAGGATGTTTTTGTGGTGGGTGGGGCCAACTCTGCCGGGCAGGCTGCCATGAACTTTGCGAAGCATGCCCGTTCCGTCATCATGCTGGTACGCGGCAAGGGGCTGGAAGCCAGCATGTCGAAATACCTGATTGACCAGATCGCGGCCACGCCCAACATTCGGGTGGAAACCGGGACGCAGATTACAAGCTTCTGCGGAGAAGGGCACCTGCAGAGCATCCTGGTGAAAACGCCTACGGGCATCGAGTCGCGGGTCGCCAGTTCCGTCTTTATCTTCATCGGTGCGGCCCCGCAGACCAGTTGGTTGCCCGCAGAGATTGCCCGTGACGAACGCGGGTATGTTCTCGCGGGACCGGATCTCAAACGGTCAGGGATTGAGCGCTTTCGCTCGAACGCTAATGCCCCCGACCGCGACCCCTACCTGCTGGAGACAAGCGTGCCCGGCATTTTCGTTGCTGGCGACGTTCGCCATGGCTCTGTGAAGCGGGCAGCTTCTGCCGTGGGCGAGGGTTCCATTGCGATTCAGTTCGTTCACCAGTATCTGGCAGCGGGGGTGTAGGTGTGACTCTGCCTGAGCTGGACTCCCGGATCGCCCCAAGCCAACAGCGCGCCTTTGTGGACGAGCTACGGGCTTCGCGGCTCTTTCTCAACGCGCCCGACGAGGAGTTGCTCCTGCTTGTAAGCGCAGCCACTGAACACGACTTTGGGGCGGGCGAGGTAATTGTCGAAGAAAGCGGTCCTTTGGACACGTTTCTTGTATTGCTGGACGGGCGCGTACGCGTTTCACGCAGCGACGGCAAGGGCAATCTGCTTACCAACAAGGTGGTAAGCGCACCATCGTTTATGGGCGAAATGCCACTATTGACTGGCTTGCCCTCGTGGATGAGGGTAAGCACAGAGACTGCGACAAAGGGTTTGCGAGTTAATCGGGAGGCCTTCTGGTTTCTGCTGTCACGCTGCCCGCGTCTGCGCGACATCATCGTTACCGAGATGACATCCCGTGTGGGCGGCATGCAGGCGCAGCAGAACCAGCAGGACAAGATGGCCATGCTGGGTACCATGACAGCCGGCCTCATGCACGAATTGAACAACCCCGGTGCAGCCGCGCGCCGTGCCGCGGCACAGTTACGGGGAAACTTGCGGAACATGCACTACCTGGCTCGCAGCTTTTCAGAGACAGGGCATTCGCCAGAGCAGCGTGCCTGCCTTACGGCGCTGCAGGAGCGGGTGCTGGCGACGCGCAATGACGTTTGCCTGAGCTCCATGCAACAGAGTGACGCGGAAGAGGCACTTGGGGCGTGGCTGGACGTACACGGCGTTCCGCGTGCCTGGGAAATCTCGTCTGCCTTTGTCAGCAGCGGCGTCGAATTGTCTGACCTGGAGTGCCTCGCGTCGGCCTTCACCGGCGCGGCATTGGTGCAGCCGATTGAATGGCTTGAGGCGACGGCGTCGTCCATGCAGATGGTGGGCCTGGTCGAGGAAAGTGTCACCCGCGTGGCGGAGCTGGCGCAGGCTGTTAAGAGCTACGCGCACGAGGGCCAGGGCGGTGTGCAGGATGTGGATGTCAACAGCAGCATCCACGCCACCATGGTCATGTTGAAACACAAGATGCGCGAAAAAAACATCGGCGTCCAGAAGGAGTTTGGGGCGGGCATCCCGCGCCTCCATTGCTTCTGCTCAGGGTTAAACCAGGTCTGGACCAACTTGTTGGACAACTCCATTGACGCCGTTCCCGCGGGTGGCCACATTGGGGTGCGTACGTCGCTTGTCGACGGTGAAATCCGAGTTGCTATTCGCGATGACGGGCCGGGTATCCTGGCAGAACATCAGGAACGCATCTTTGAGCCGTTTTTTACGACCAAGAGCGTGGGCAAGGGCAGTGGACTCGGTCTCGGTATTGTTCAGCGCATCCTCGAGAGCTACAACGGTCGCCTGACCCTGGAGTCAAGGCCCGGCTTTACGGAGTTCACCGTTCACCTGCCGGAAAGCATCGCTCCATAACGCTTGCTTCGACGCATCCTATAGCTGCGGGGTGATGTGACAATGTACAAGGCTGTGTTGTGTGACGTGGACGGCACGCTGCTGGACAGCAACGCGTTGCACGCGGAGTGTTGGCGGCGGGCGTTGGCGCACTTTGGCATCCAGGTGGGCTTCGAGGCTGTCGTCAAGCAGATTGGCAAAGGTGGCGAAAACCTGCTGCCCTGCTTTGTTGCGGAGGACAAGCTCCAGGCGCTCGAGCACGAACTGAAGGCCTTTCGAAAACAGCTGTTCCACCGGGAATACATTGACAGAGTTGTGCCCTTCTGTGACGCCCGCAGGCTTTTGGAGCGGATGCGGCAGCAGGGCTTGCGCATCGCTGTTGCCACGTCCAGTGAAAAGAGCGATCTGGAAGCGTTCAAGACGGTGCTGAAAATTCACGACCTGGTGGAGGAAGACCTGACCGCCGACGACGCGGAGAAAAGTAAACCCGATCCGGATATTTTTGAGGCATCGCTGAAGGCTCTTGAGATCTCTGCCAACGAGGCACTTGCACTGGGCGATACGCCGTGGGACATAGAGGCGGCAAAAAAGGCCGGCGTTGCCACTGTCGCGGTTCAGTCCGGTGGCTGGACGCGGGAACAGTTGCAGGAGGCGGGCGCGATCGCCGTGTACGTGGACGTGTCGGACATCCTGCGCAACTTCGATCAGTCGCCCTTTGTAAGCTGACAAGGATGAATCCTGCCGGCAGGGCACCCGAGGGCGGTTCTATGCTGAAGCCCAGCCTACTCGTTCGCGCTGTTCGGCTGCCCCTGCCGAAGCTTCTGCTGCGTCTGGAGGCGGCTGGCTGGTTGTGCGTGGCCCGGCTGGCTATCCGTCTGGTGCCCTTTCCGCGGCTGGCAGCTCACATTGGAACCATGCAGCCACCTTCGGCTGCCGAACCTGCACCGTCTGCAGAGGCAACGCATACCGCCCTTCGGGTGGCGCAAGCGGTGCGGGCCGCGGCACACCACTTGCCCACTGAAATGGTGTGCCTGCCGCGCGCGCTGGCGGCCTGGCAAATGCTGTACCGCCGCGGTGTGTACAGCAGGCTGCACTTCGGCAAACCGCGCAACGCTGGCGCGGGCTTGGGCAGGGAAACACATGCCTGGCTGAGCAGCGCAGGCGTTGAGGTCACAGGCTTTCCTGTAGCCTACGACTGCGTTGAAATCGGTTATGTCGCGCGAACACCAGCCCGCGGCACGGCGCAGCGCAACGGCTAATCTCAAAACGGCCCGGTGTCTCGCAGCACGTTAAACTTACAGGATGAGTGCTGAATTGCTGGACACCAGCGTGATTGCCAGGGGCGCTGGTTGGCTGAGTGCATGGGTGGGTGACGAACACGTGATGATGAGTGCCGAGACAGGCACCTGTGTGAGCCTGTCAGAGACCGGTGGGCGCGTCTGGGAACTGATTGAAACCCCCGTTTTACTGCGGGCCCTGCTCCAGCAGCTTGCCGACGAGTACAGCGTCGACCCTCCAACGCTGAGGGCCGACGTATTCAGTTTCTTGCACGCTCTGGCGGAGGTGCGGGCGCTCACAGTGCAGTAGCAAGCTCGGCTGGCAACACTGGTTGCACAACGCGCACGTTCTCGTTGCCGCCATTGACAGGATTGTGCCAACTGCCGGGTGGGCAGATGATGTCGTTGGTATGCGCTGGTCCCCACGTGTGCGGTGCATACGGCAGCACGGGCGTGTTCTGCTTCAGCACCGGGTCCACGATGCGCCACGCCTCTTCCACGTAGTCCTGCCGGGCGAATAGGGTCGCGTCGCCCGCCATGGCATCGCTCAGCACCCGTTCATATGCCTCCATCTCAGCGGGCCGTGAATGTTGTGCGGCCACCAACTCTACCAGTTGCCGGTTGGAACCCGTGGCAGGCGTGGCAGACAGCGCTATGGCCACGGCCATTTCTGGATTCAGGCGGATGCGCAGGTAGTTCTGCGGGGTGCTCTCGGGACTGACGTCGGTGATGGGTGGGCGCCGCACACGGGCCATCACTTCAAGGCAGGTGACGGGGAGATTCTTACCGGCGCGGATAAAGAACGGAACACCCTGCCACCGCCACGAGTTGATATCCACGCGAAGCGCGGCAAACGTTTCCGTGGTGGAGTTCGACCGCACGCCTGGCTCATCCAAGTACCCTTCGAACTGACCGCGCACCAGGTTTTCCGCCGTGATCGGCGGAATGGACTTGAGAACCTTCACCTTCTCATCCCGCAGAGACTCACTGTCGTTCCGTGCTGGCGCCTCCATGGTGAGGTTTGAGAGCACTTGAAAGATATGATTTTGCACCACGTCGCGTATCGTACCGGTTGCATCGTAAAACGCTCCGCGGCCCTGCACGCCAAAGTCCTCCGCCATCGTAATCTGCACGCTCTCAATGTGATCGCGATTCCAGAGTCCCTCGAAGATCGCGTTTGAAAAGCGAAACGAAACCAGGTTGTACACCGAGTTTTTCGCAAGGTAGTGATCGATGCGAAAGATTGCGGACTCGTCGAAGAACGTGTGCAGAATCCGGTTCAGTGCCTGTGCTGATTCAAGATCGTGACCGAATGGCTTTTCCACGATGATGCGGGCGTTGGTAGCACAATCCGCTTTGACCAGCTGCTCCACCACTGTGCCGAAGAGTGCTGGAGGAATGGCCAGGTAGTGGGCGGGCCGGGCGGCGCTGCCAAGTTCTTTGCGGATGGCTTCGAAGGTGGAAAGCTGGCCGTAGTCGCCGTCCACATAGCTGAGCAGCGCAGCCAGCTTTGGCCAGGCAACCTCGTCGACACCGCCATGCGTGCGCAGGCTGTCTAGGGCGCGAGCCTTCAACTGCTCCAGGTTCCAGCCTGCCTTCGCGACCCCAATGACGGGAACATTCAGCTTGCCATGCTTCACCATGGATTGCAGCGCGGGAAAGATTTTTTTGTAGGCAAGGTCGCCGGTGGCGCCAAAAAATACAAGCGCGTCAGAGGGTGGGTTGGGCATGCTGCTCCTTGGCCGTGTGCTGCGCTGCGGAAAAGTGGTCGGTGTTCACTGGAATGTTTCTGCCAACTGTAGTGCGACGCCAGCCTGGTCCTTGGTAGACAAAATGGGTCCCGTTCCAATCAGGTGCAGCGGCCACTGGATGCCAATGGCCGGGTCGTTCCACAGCAGGGAGCGCTCCTGCTCGGGAGCGTAGAAGGCAGATGCTTTGTACGCGACCTCTGCCGTCTCACTCAGTACCAGGAAGCCGTGAGCAAAGCCGGGCGGAATCCAAAGCATGCGCCTGTCCTGGTCGTCCAGCAGTTCACCGACGTGCTGCCCAAAGGTGGGTGACGAGCGGCGCAGGTCAACTGCGACATCGTAGATCTGACCCTGCAGCACACGGATCAGCTTGCCCTGCGGTGTGTTGAGTTGATAGTGCAAGCCGCGCAACACGCCACGCAAGGACTTGGAGTGGTTGTCCTGCACAAACTGCGTCGGCAGCCCAAGTTCGTTAAAGACACGTTCGTTGTAGGACTCGAAGAAAAACCCGCGCTGGTCCCCAAAGATCTTTGGAACCAGCACGACAACTTCAGGGATGGCGGTGGGTATGGCTTTCATGCTGTTCCGTCGTTCGCGCTCTAAATGCCTACAGGATAGGGTTTTTCGTGGAGTTCACTGCCGGGTTTACTGCGGCGTTCGAACCGGCCCTGCAGCAGGCTGAGCAGGCCTGTGTACCAATAGCCAAGGACAAACAGCAACAAAAACGGAACCGTGAAATAGTTCTCGCTGGTGACGGCGTACCAGACGGTAAACGCGAAGTAGCATCCGATGGATAACTCAATCCAGGGAATAATGCCCAGCCGTTTACGATATTTTGTAGCTGCAAGGTTCCGCTCACCTTTGTTCTGCACCCGGTACTTCGGTGTCCGTGCGAAGGCAGACTTGATGCCGAAGAGCGCTTCCAGCC
>CALMOM010000132.1:10738-30559 GCA_937873305.1 uncultured Terriglobus sp. | reverse complement strand
CCATCCCGAGGGCAAATCGACCGACACCACCGGCACAGTCGTGTCCTGCAGCGCCTTTTGCAAAACGGCGGCGACGCCCCGCAGCGGCGGCTTAAAGCCGGTGCCGACCACGGCATCCAGCACCACATCCGCCTGCGCAAACAGCTGCTGGATGCCACCGAGACTGGCACCCTCCGGAAGGGTGCCGACCGGCACCAACTCCTGGTCCAGTTGCTTGAACGCCTCCGCCGCCGCGCCCTGCAGCTTCGCCGCATCGCCGGTCAGCAGCACCGAAACCTCAAGGCCCGCAGCCTGCAGGTGGTGTGCCGCAACAAAGCCGTCGCCGCCGTTGTTGCCTGTGCCGCACAGGGCAACGATGCGCCTTGATTTCGGATACCGCGCCAGCACAAAGCGCGCTAGGGCCATGCCGGCGTGCTCCATCAGGTCTGCAAAAGGTACGCCGAAGTGCTCGGCAGTCGTGCGGTCAGCCTCGGACATTTCGGCGGCACTTAGAATCTTCATGTCAGGCTTGGATGCGCTGCATCCGTGTGAGTCGGAATAGAGTGCAAACGCAAAACGCGAAGTTCGCAAAGGTTCGCAAAGGACGCGAGGACTCTTGCAGAAACGATCGTCGCGATCTTCGCGTGCATGTGTTTCGCGCCCGTCGCGTTCTGCTTTGCTCTAGCTAAAGCGCGTGTTGCGCCACAGCACGTATCCGCCGCCCACCAGCGACACCAACAGCACCACGCCTAGCGCAAGCAGCCACTGCAAATTCATAGCGATGGGCGGAATCACGGCGCGCAACCCAAGCCACACAAACACGCCGGTCGCCAGCAGCACGATGACGACGTCCCACCAGCGGCGCTTCTCCGTGCGGCTGCCAAACTCATCGCCGCTCTGCGCGCGCAGTACCTCCAGATAGTCGAGGGCGTAGCGGTTGCACTCACGCTCCATGGCGGCGTTGTTCGACAGATGTTCTCGCGATGAAGCCACCGCGGTGCTGATGAGCAGCGCACCCAGAATCATGAGCACCGAACCCGCCACCACCAGCAGCTTATGGTTGTAGTCCGCCGTGACAAGTTCGCCAAACACCAACGCACCCCACGCGAGGCCCCAAAGCTGGTTCGTGTTCGACAGGGGGATCCCACGCCCAATGCCGAGGTACTTGGCCGCGAACTGCTGAAACAGGTCGCCAATGACCCACACAAACCCACCCAGAAAGAGCCAGAACAATAGGTGCTGGCTGTGCAGCAGCTGCACTACGGAGCCGTGCCTGCCGCCATCCAGCGTCCACGTCAAAACGAACATGGTCAGCAGCTCGCCCACGGTGAACGCCGTCACAAACGACAGCGGATTCATCCCGCTCAGGTACGCCTTGCGGTACGGCACGTACATGGTGCCCCACATCAGGCTGGCACCCGCCGCGGCCAGCAGTCCCTGCGCGGCATGCGGCGCGGCTGTGCCACCGCCATGGATGGTGCTGAAGCCCAGCATCACGGCCGCGATCACAATGAGCACCGCGCCGGACACCACCTTGGCGATGTTCTTTGCGCCCGCACCTTCCAATTCGCGGAACAGCACGCGACCCCACAGGAGGCCGATGAGCGAATTGGTGTTCCACAGCGGGAACGCGGTCGCCAGGCCCACATCGCGTATGGCAAAGACGGTAAGCGTGTTTGCAACGGCCCACAGGCCGCCAGCAAGAATCGCCCACACGATCAGGTGTTTCTTCGCACGCAGATCGGCAAACACATATGAAGTGCCTTTGAGCAGCGTGGGAAATGTCCAGCGCGCGGTGAACACGCCAGCCACCATGCACAGCGAAATCGCAAAGGGCGAAAAGCCCGCGTTGACCAGCTTGGTGGGTGCCTCCGCCGCGCCCAGCCACACGCCCGCGGCCAGCCCGCAGATCACGCCCATACCGTGCAGCGACAGGCCACCCTGGCCGGTGGTGCGTGCGTCGCTGCCCCGAGCGGTGGTGTCGTATCCCTCTCGCCGGGCAAACATCAGTGCAGCGCCACCAGCAGCGCAATGCCACCCATCAGCACTGCCGCTGGAATCCAGAACTGTACATCGGTCAGCACGGCCCGCGCCGTTTCCGAGCCGGTCATCTTGTAGGGCATGGATGTCCTTGCACCGCGTCCTTGTGCGCTGCGCTACCGTAGCCAGCGCGCCGCCTCCCTGTCAAGGTACTTGGTTGCAGGCGTGGGCAGGGAAGCGCAGTACCTTGGACGGAATGATTCGAAATTTCTGCATGGCACACCAGCTGCCCGGCGAAAGAGAGTCCTTGCCACAGTTTGTAAGGCCCTGGTATCTTTACCGCTTACGCTACTCCCGTAGCTCAGGAGACTTCTCCATGGCCACCCACGCACCCGCACCCGTTCTGGACAACGCACCCCTCGGCGACATGGATGAGTGGGACGACTTTCTGGAAGGCCGGTACAAGGAAGGCAAGTCTGAAGAAGAGTTCCGCGTCTACGACGCCACTGCGACGCCCGGCGTGGCCGAGTTCTACCGATTAAACCATGAGAACCAGACCGTCGAGTACGTGCTGGATAAGGAAAATACCTACTTCAGCCTGAACAAGAGCCAGAAGACGATTTGGGAAGCAGCGGAGTTCCTGAACACGCTGGTCGACGACAGCGACCCGGACACCGACCTGACCCAGATTGAGCACCTCCTGCAGACCAGTGAGGCCATGCGCCGCGACAACCTGCCGCGCTGGATGATCCTGACGGGCTTCATCCACGACCTGGGCAAGTGCCTGTGCCTGTACGGCGAGCCGCAGTGGGGCGTCGTGGGCGACACCTTCCCGGTGGGCTGCGCCTGGTCCAAGGACATCGTGTTTCCCGAGTACTTCGCCAAGAACCCGGACCGCAACGTGCCGGAGTACCAGACCAAATACGGCATCTACGAACCGAACTGCGGCCTTGAAAACATCCACATGTCGTTCGGCCACGATGGCTACATTGGCGAGGTCATGAAGCCGTACCTGCGCGATGAGTCGCTGTACATGCTGCGCTTCCACAGCTTCTACCCGTGGCACCGGCATGGCGCTTATGACCACCTGTGCACCGACAAGGACCGCAGCATGCTGGAGTGGGTGCTGAAATTCAACCAGTACGACCTGTACAGCAAGGGCCACGAGAAGCCAATCATGGCTGAACTGAAGCCGTACTACGACGACCTGTTCGCAGAGTTCCTGCCGCCCACGCTGGCCTGGTAACTCGCATAACAGACAGAAGCCCAGATCAAGCCGGGCTTCTTTGCGTGGTTCGCAGGGTGACCGCTACGCCGCCTTTTCACCCAGCGCGTAGCGCCTGCAGTGCTCCAGGTAGGCCGCCTCATGCAACGCGGCCAGGTCGAGAATGCCGCTCCACAGCCAGCGCGGTGCGTCCAGCCCGCGTGAATGGCGCGACCGCAGTTCCCGCGTCCACGCTGTCCGGTCTTCCGCGCTCATTTGCCTTCCATGCGCGCGCCCGACCACGCCGGCCATCAGCCGTGCGGTCCGGATGGCTTGGTCCCGGGAAATGCCGTTCAGGTCGAACTTCATGTCCTGTGGACGCAGCTCCCGCACAATAACCGGTGTCTTGTGCAGCGAGGCAGCAATCATCCGGTTGCCTAAAAATGGAGAAAGCGCACGTGCGCCGGTGACCACCCGTTCCGCATGGTTCTCGTACACCGTTGCGTTCCTGGCCCGGGGAGCGGCAGCAGCAGTGGCCTCTTTCAAGTCGAGGAGATGATAGCGCCTGCGCTTCTTGGTGCCTGAGCTCACCAGTACGGCGTAGCGCAGCTTGCCCAGTGAACTGCAGCCCTTCATCCAGTAGGCCGCGTCCACCAGCCGAAACTGTTCGCTCTGCTGGCCATCAATACCGTCCATCAGCCGGTGCAACTCCTCCTGCTCAAAGAATTGATCCAGCGCTTCTCGCTCCGCCGGTGCAAGCGCCCAATATTTACGGCCAAGCGGAATAGTGGGTGTCACGTCCTCAATGCGTTCTTCCGCCAGGTGTCTCCACCGGCGCGCCTTTGCCTCACGCATCACGCGGCGGATGGGCTCGATTTCATCTGCGGAAACGCGCGCGGAGCGACCCGCGAGCCGGGCAAGGTAGCCCTCGATCATCTCCTCAATCATCAGCGCGGTGGTCACGCCCGGCAGGTCGGAACTGCGCGCCGCCATTGCCAGCGAGAGTCCCAGCCGCAGAAGATCATGCGCGGGATTGCCGACAACAGTCTGATCCACATCGCGAATCTGGATGTCGATGTTGCCATGCAGGTCCGCAACCGGCCCAAGATTGCCCGTGTGGCAGTCGCCGCAAATCCACACATCTGGACCGCAGGGCAGCGCACCTTTGACGGCTTCGCTGTCCAGCCACTCGTAAAATCGGATGGTGTTGCCGCGCACATACGCGTGCGCGGACTCTGACATTTTCGTCACACGTTGCTGTTCCAAGAAAGAACGGCGATCCGATGTTGCCTTCTGTACTGTCTTCAATGCGATGGGTTCCTTGTAGCCCACCCATGGGCCCACTCCCTTCGGATGCAGGTACTCAGGAATGTTTGTGTCTTGCTTGCCTCCTTGTTGGGGCTGCTTCAAACAGGTGCCCGTCATTGCAGGCTGGCCTGGTTTGTGCGACGTAGTCGCTGCGTGCTTGGCTGTAGCTGCTTTCCAACGGCGTCCTCACGCATCGAATAGCTATGGTTGGTCCGGTACGAGCGCGAGAATGGCATGCGGTGCTCGTGCTTGCGCTGTGCGCAGCCGTCGCGGGCTGCAAGCATCCGATCAGCAACCGCCCAGTAGGGAATGCCGTGCAGATCGTGGTGCCGTTAGGACTGCCGCAACTGCCCCTTCCGGCAGACAATCCGCCCACCGTGGACACCATTGCGCTGGGCCGCAGGCTGTTTTACGACAGACGTGTTTCAGTGGATGGCAGCATGTCCTGCGCCAGCTGCCATGACCCGAGTGACTACTTTACCGACGGTAAAGATATTTCGCGCGGCGTGCGCGGCGCGCTGGGCACGCGCAACGCACCCACCATTCTGAATGCGGCGTACCTGCCCTTTCAATTTTGGGATGGCCGGGCCATCACGCTCGAAAAGCAGGCCGCGTTCCCCATCGCCGACCCGGCGGAGATGAGCCAAGCTCACGCCGCCGACGTGAGCAAGCTGGGCGACGACCCGGCGTACCGCGCACTGTTCAAGAAGAGCTTTGGATCGGACGACGTGACCATCGAACGCGTGGAGGCGGCGCTGGCCAGCTTCGAGCGCACGGCGCTCAGCGGCTATTCTGCTTATGACCGCTACCAGTACGGTGGCGACAAAACAGCGCTGACGCCTGCCCAGCAGCGCGGCCTGCAGGTGTACATGGACCCGAATCGCGGCAACTGCACGGCGTGCCACACGATCGGCCCGCACTCGGCGTTGTTTACTGACGGCAAGTTCCACAATATCGGCGTGGGCGTGAACGACTCCGGCGACTTCAGCGACACCGGCCGCTTCCACGAAACGAAGGTCGCGACCGACAATGGCTCGTTCAAGACGCCCACGCTGCGCAACATCGCCAAGACCGCCCCGTACATGCACGATGGGGAACTGAAGACGCTGAGCGATGTGGTCGATTACTACGCGGGCGGTGGCAACAGCAATGCCTATCTTGACCCGGAGATGAAGAAGATTCACCTGTCCGGGCAGGACCGCGCTGACCTTGTACAGTTTCTAGGAAGCCTGACCGGCGACATGCCGCCGAACACCGGTCCGCCGGGAGGAAAGTAAACCGTGATCAGACAAGTGCTTTTGCAGGCCGCTGCCGGCCTCTTCGTGACCGCTGCCGTTGTGGCAGGCTGCAAGTCGAAGCAGCCGGAGCCCCCCGCCGCGGCGGTGACCACGCCAGAGACGTCTGCGCCCGCCTTCCAGGTGGACCCGGCGACCGCCGGTTCGATTCACGGCGCGGTGACGTACGACGGCGCGAAGCCTAAGCCGCAACTGATCGACATGAGCGGCGACCCGCAATGCGTGAAAGCGCACGGGGGCAAGCAGTACGGCGAGTCGCTGCTGGTGAACGGCAAGGGTGACCTGGCCAACGCGTTCGTCTACGTCAGCAAGGGCCTGGAGGGCAAGCATTTCGCCGTGCCCTCTGAGCCGGTCACCATCGACCAGCGGGGCTGCTGGTTCCGTCCGCGCGTGCTGGGCGTGCAGGTGGGACAGGCGTTCGACGTCACCAACTCCGACCCGGTCACGCATAACATCCACCCCATGCCGCACGACAACCGCGAGTGGAACCACAGCCAGGGCCCGGGTGACCCGCCCATGCACCGCAAGTTCTCGCACGTGGAGATCGGCATCCCGGTCAAGTGCAACATCCACGGCTGGATGCACGCAGACATCAACGTGGTGGACTCACCCTACTTTGCCGTAACCAAGGACGATGGCAGCTTCGACCTGCCCAACCTGCCGCCCGGCACCTACACCGTAACCGCGTGGCACGAAGGGTTGGGCACGCAGGAGGCGACCGTGACCGTGCCTGCCAGTGGCAAGATGGAGCAGAACCTGCAGTTCCACGCGAAGTAGTCTGTCATCCTGAGTGCAACGAAGGATCCCCGCTCACGTTCCAGCACGGGGAGAAGCCAGTCGGGGTTCGCGAAAAGAGTTCGAAGCTGCATTGCCACTCGTCAGTGCGTTAGGATCCTTCGCTCCGCTCAGGATGACTCTGGAGCGTGGGAAGAAAGGTTCGGCTTGCCACCTGTTTCCGGCACCGTCTACAGTGTCCTGGTTTGTATTCCCCGTTGGATGGAGCATCCATGCAAAGCCTGAATCGCCGTCAATTCCTTTCCCGCAGCGCCCTTGCAGCAACCGGCGTGGCTACTGCAGCCGCTCTGCCTTCGTTTGCATGGGCCGATCCGCTGGGCCTGCCCATTGGCATCCAGCTGTACGTCGTTGGGCAGGAAATGCAGAAGGATGCCGCCGCCACGGTCAAGCAGATTGCGCAGATCGGCTACAAGGAAGTGGAGACGGCAGGATTTGGCTCCTTCAAGACCGCGAAAGAGTTGCGCAAGGCGTTAGACGACAACGGCTTGAAATGCCCCAGCGCGCACGTGCCGCTGAAGCTGAACGATCTGCAGGCCTCGTTTGACGATGCGCATGCCCTGGGCTGCACGTATGCCACGTCGTCCGTGCCGCAGATGTGGTTGTCGTCGATGACGCCGCCCGACCCGAACATGACGGACGCGCAGAAGAAGGCCTTTCTGTCCAAGGCCAGCAGCACCTTCCTTGCTCCGCTCAAGCCGGACCAGTTCAAGGCGCTGGCCGACGACATGAACAAAGTGGGGGAGGCGGCAAGAAAGGCCGGGCTCAAGTTCTGCGCGCATAACCACACCATGGAATTCGCCATGGACGGTGACAAGCCGGGCTATGACTACCTCCTGTCGCACACGGACAAGGACCTGGTCTTCTTCGAGATCGACTGCGGCTGGATGACGGTGGCGGGCTACAAGCCCGGCGACTACGCGAAGCAGTACCCAGGCCGCGTGAAGATGCTACACATCAAGGACTTTCTGCCCTATCCAAAGGGTGCGAGCACCGGCGGTCCCATCCGTCCCGATGGCGCGGAGATTGGCCAAGGCGTCGTCAACTATAAGGACATCTTCGCGGGCGTGAAGGGCACCGGCATCCAGCACGTGTTCGTGGAGCAGGAAGGCCCGTACAGCCGGATGCCCGCCATGCAGGCTGCGGCGGTGGACTACAAGTATTTGCATTCCCTCTCGTAGCTTTAGGTCGCGCGTCGTTACAGTTACGCAGGATGCGACGCGATGCTTTCGGAAGGGCATGGCTTCACCCATGCCGTATGCGACGTTCCAGGGCGCGGCTTTAGCCGCCGAGGTCAGCTTTGGAGGCCGACCTCAGCGGCTAAAGTCCGCTCACACGAGCGGTTCTGTGTGGCACAGCTGAAGCTGTGCCCTTCCGAAAGCCAGACGTCACGTCTCCATAGGCGATGCCTTTGGAGGCTGACGCGTAGCTACGGTTCCAGCGACGCCAGGTAGCCGGTGATGGCAACGATGTCGCTCGCCGAAAGCTTTGCGACGGGGCCTTTCATCTGCACGGCATTGGCACCATTGCGTGCGCCCGTTTGAAAGTCGTACAACTGCCGTGCCATTTGGCTAGGTGAGCGGCCCGCGATGGAGGGCACGTTGCCCACGCCGCGCAGGTTGCTGCCGTGGCAGGTGGTGCAGGCAATCGTCCTGCCGTCGCCGCCGGTGCGCACCAGCGACTCGCCAATCTGCAGGCTGCCGGTGGGCACGTACGCCACAAAGCCGGAGTGCGGGTTGCGCAGTTCCGTCTGCTCCTGGTCCTCTGAAACCTCCACCACGCGGTTCCCGATGGGCTCGCGCTTGTCCGGGTCTGTGACCACCAGCATGAGCGCGCCGATTTTGATCATGGGCACCGTGTCCGTCTCGACCACGCGAATCCACTTGTGCGGTTTTAACGACGCAAAATACGCGATGCCTGCGCGCATCTCGTCTGGCGTGGCCGTCTTCGAGGCCAGGATCATGTTGTTGACCGAGGCCATGTGTGGCTCCGAGCTCCTGCGTGCACCGCTGCGGAAGTCCTCCACCTGCTGCAGCATGTAGGCTTCCGGCAGACCGGCGACGCTCTGGTTTTCAGGCCGCCCCATGCCGGTCGGTAAGTGGCAGTGCCCGCACGCGCCCAGGCTAGGCAGCCGCCCATGCGCCACCATGGGCGGCATGGCAGGGTGCTCATCTGGAAACCAGTCCGGCACCACCTGCAGGCTGGGGATTGCGCGTAGGCTGTACTCGGCGGTGCTGCCCGGCACGTGTCCCATCGTGTCCGGCACGGTCGGCTTGGGTGCGACCGGTGCAGGCGGCAGGACGGGGTACGCCCAGCGTGGCAGGTCTGCCGTTGAGCCTTCCGGCACAGCAGATGGCCCGTTGGTGGGGCCAGCCGCGAGTAGCGGCAACAGCGCCAGCAACGGCAAAAGCAAACAGATGCGGCGGAACGACATGCAGGGGAACTCCGTAGCCAGAACGAGCGGCGGGCGCGCACCCGTATTCTTGCACCCCGCTTCAACGGTAGGCAATGCGAGGGCTGTTGTGGCACTTCCCGGGTCGGCGCCGTGCACATTCGCCGCATCCGAACGGCCCGCACCACATCTGCTTAAAGACAGACACTTTGACCCACAAGCGTGCGACCCGTAGACACGAGTCACGCAGCAGGAGTTTCGCTTGTTCCCTCCGAAAGCCGTTCTCGCGGCAAAGAATACGCCATCCAACGTAGCCAGCCGCATGGGGCGAGCCATACTCTGCGGCCTGCTGGCTGGCCTGCTCGTGCTGGGCGTGGCGGGCTGCCACAAGGCTCCGCCGCCTGCGCCCGCGCCGCAGGCCATGCCGGTTGCGGTCATGCCGGTTACGCTCAGCAGCGTGGCGCAGAGCGACAGCTACGTGGCCACCATCAAGAGCCGTCGTACCACCACCATGCAGCCGCAGGTGGACGGCCGCATCACGCGCATTCTTGTCCACAGCGGGCAGAACGTAGCGGCAGGCCAGCTACTGCTACAGATCGACCCGCTCAAGCAGCAGGCCACCGTGGACCAGGGCGTACAGACAGAGTTGCAGCAGAAGGCGCAGTTCCAGTACAACCAGGCCGACCTACAACGGCAGCGCCAGCTGTTTGAGGCAGGTGTCATTTCCAAGCAGGCATACGAGCTGTCCACCCAGTCCTTTGGCACCAATCAGGGCGCGTACAACGCAGCGCAGGCCGCCACGCGCACGCAGCGGGAGCAGCTTGCGTATTACCAGATTCGCGCACCGTTCGCAGGCATCGTGGGCGACATTCCCGTGCACCAGGGCGACTACGTTTCGCCCACCACCGTGCTGACCACGGTGGATGAGGACCGCGACCTGGAGGCGTACATTTATCTGCCCACCGAGCGCGCCTCGCAGGTGCACATGAACCTGCCGGTGCAGCTGCTGGACAACGCCGGGCACCCGCTGGCGCAATCGAATATCTACTTCGTTTCACCGCAGGTAGACAACGGCACGCAGAGCATTCTGGCCAAGGCACCCATCGCGCCCAGCAGCGGCATCCGCAACCTGCAGATCGTCAATGCGCGTGTGACGTGGGATACCAAGCAGCAGGCCACGGTGCCGGTGCTGGCCGTCACCAAGATCGGTGGCGCGTCGTTTGTGTACGTGGCTGCGCCGCAGGGTGTGGGGTATGCCGCGCACCTGGTCAACGTGACGCTGGGCGACCCCGTGGGGAACAACTACCCTGTGCTTTCCGGCCTCAAGTCGGGCGATCGCGTCATCCTGTCTGGCTTGCAGTTTTTGCAGGAAGGCGCACCGGTCAAGCCGCTGAGCCAGGGTCCTCCCTCGCCAAGCGCCCCGCCAACTGCCTAGCCGCGCGCACAGAAAGAAGCATCCATGGTTGAGTTCTTCATCAAGCGGCCCATTTTTGCCACGGTGTGCGCCTTGCTCATCGTGTTGGCCGGTGCGGTGTCCATCCCGTCGCTGCCTATCTCGCTGTATCCGCAGCTGGCACCGCCGCAGGTCATCGTCGCCTGCAACTACGTGGGTGCCAACGCGCAGGTGGTGGAGAGCGCCGTCACCATTCCGCTGGAAACTGCCATCAACGGTGTGGAAGGCATGCGGTACATGTCGTCCACCAGCTCCAACGACGGCACATCCTCCATCACGGTTACCTTCCAGACCGGGTATGACCTGTCCATTGCAGCGGTAGACGTGCAGAATCGCGTAGCCACCGCGCAGGGGCGCCTGCCTGCAACGGTGAACGCGACAGGTATCAGTATTACCAAGGCCAACAGCAACTTCGTGTTTGCCGCAGGCTTCATCTCGCCGGATCACAGCCTGTCGCAGGCGTTTGTGTCGAACTACCTGGACGTCTACGTGAAAGACGCGCTGAAGCGTGTACCCGGCGTCGGCGATGTGCAGATCTTTGGCGAGCGCAAGTATGCCATGCGTGTCTGGCTTGATCCCAACCGCCTGGCCGCCCGCCAGCTGACCGCGCTGGATGTTACCAACGCGTTGAGCGAGCAAAATGTGGAGGGGGCCGCGGGCCAGCTGGGACAGCCACCCAGTGATCCGAAGCAGAGCTACCAGATGGCCGTGCGCGTGGTGGGCCGGCTGAGTGATCCGCATGAGTTCGACAACATCATTCTGAAGAACAATCCCAACCTGGGCGGTCTGGTGCTGCTGAAGGATGTGGGGCACGCCGATCTGGGCGCGGAAAACTACAACACAAGTCTCCAATTCGACTATGGCAACATCGGCGGCGAGGCCGTGGGTATCGGTGTGCAGCAGCTTTCGAATGCCAACGCGCTGGACGTGGACAAGCGGTGCCGCGCGGTACTGACGGAGCTCGAAAAGAGCTTCCCACCCGGTCTGAAGGACTATATCGCCGTCGACACTACGCTGGTCATCGGCGACAGCGTGCATGAGGTGGTCGTCACCATCATCGAGGCCATCGTTATCGTGATCGCGGTGATCTTCCTGTTCCTGCAGGACTGGCGCTCCACGATCATCCCCGCCGTCACCATCCCGGTGTCCCTCATTGGCACCTTTGCGTTCATCAAGATCTTCGGCTTTTCCATCAATTCACTCACGCTGTTCGGCATCACGCTGGCCACAGGCCTGGTGGTGGACGACGCGATCGTCGTCATTGAAAACGTGCAACGCCATCTGGAAGAAGGCATCGAGAGCTCGCGCGAGGCCACCAGTGTCGCCATGGCCGAGGTCACCAGCGCCGTCATCGCCACGTCGCTCGTGCTCATCTCCGTGTTCATCCCGGTCAGCTTCTTTCCGGGCACCACGGGCATCCTGTACAAGCAGTTTTCGCTCACCATCGCGTTTTCCATTGCCATTTCTGCCTTTAACGCGCTGACGTTGTCGCCCGCGCTCTCGGCTATCCTGCTGCATCGAGACAAGCAATTGCTGCCGCGCTTCTTTGGTCCGATCAATCGCTGGGCAGGGTACCCGGTGGGCTGGTTTGAGGCGGGTCTGCGGCGGCTTATCAGCGGTTACGCAGCGGCAGTGACGTTTGTGGTGCGTTGGCGCTATGCCATGGTGCTGCTGTTTGCCGGGGCGCTTGGTGCAACGGCGTACATGTACACGCACGTGCCCACGGCCTTTGTGCCGCAGGAAGACCAGGGCTACTTGCTCATCATCGTGCAAACGCCGCCGGGTGCCTCGCTGGCCTACACCACAGAGGTGGCGAACCGCGGCACGGCGATTGTGCGGCAGGACAACGATGTGGCTGCGACCTTTTCCATCATGGGCTTTTCGCTGGCGGGTGGATCGTCCCCCAACTCCGGCATCATCTTTGCACCGCTTAAGCCGGTCGATGAGCGCACCAAGCTCGGCCCAGGGCACGATGCACACTCCATCGTTGCCCGCACCGCACCCAAGCTGTTCGCGGTGCCGGGCGGCATCCTGTTCGCCGCAGAACCGCCAGCCATTGCGGGTATCGGCACGGTCGGCGGCTTTCAGTTCATGCTGCAGGACAGCGGCCGCAACACCTTTGGCGACATCGACCGCGTGGCCCACCAGCTGGTTGCGGAAGGTTTCCGCCCCGGTAGCGGTCTGAGCAACTTGAATACCACCTTCCGGTCAAACGATCCTCAGGTGTTTGTCAGCATCGATCGTGAAAAGGCCAAGGCGATCGGCGTGCCGCTGTCGCAGATTACCTCGGCGCTGAACACCTACATGGGGTCCAGCTACGTCAACGACTTCGACTTTAACAACCGGTCCTACCGCGTGTACGTGCAGGCCGATACGCAGTACCGGCGCAACACGCAAGACCTACGCGAGTTCTACGTCCGGTCTGACCCCGGGCAGATGATTCCGCTGGGCAACCTTGTGTCGGTTGTGGAGACCAGCGGACCGCAGGTCATTACGCACTACAACATCTTTCGCTCGGCGGAAATCGATGGTTCTCAGGCACCGGGACTGTCGTCTGGCCAGGGTCTCACGGCCATGCAGAATGCCTTTAATCAACGCAAGCTGCAGGGCATGAGCTACAGCTGGACCGGCCTGGCGCTGGAAGAAGTCGAGGCAGGTGGCAAGGCTATCGTGATCTTCGGGCTGGGCCTGCTGGTGGTGTACCTGACGCTGTCCGCACAATATGAGAGCTTTGCGCTGCCATTCATCATTCTGCTGGCGGTGCCCACCGCGGTGCTGGGTGCGCTCTCGCTGGTCAGCCTGCGCGGCCTGGTGGACGACGTGTATGTGCAGATCGGTCTTGTCATGCTGATTGGCCTGTCCGCAAAAAACTCCATCCTCATCGTGGAGTTCGCCGAAGAAATCCGGCATAAAGGCGCGAGCATCATCGATTCTGCGATTCAGGCGTCAGAGCTGCGGCTGCGGCCCATCCTCATGACCAGCTTTGCCTTCATCCTGGGCGTGCTGCCGCTGTACTTTGCAACGGGTGCCGGTGAAAACGGCCGGCACTCCGTGGGCACGGCGATTGTGGGCGGCATGTTGCTTTCCACCCTCCTCAACCTGTTCTTCATCCCGGTACTCTACGTGCTCCTGCAGACGCTGCTGGGCAAGTCCGGCGGCAAACCAGTTGCCTTGGCCGACCACGCGCCGGTACCGCCGGATCATCGGCTGCCGCCGCCGCACTCGGTGTAACCATGCCAGTCGCCACGCTGCTGCTCGAACTCGAAATCGAGGGAGCGCATTCCCTCAAGGACCGGCGGCAGGCAGTCCGCTCGCTGAAGGACAAGCTGCGCAACGGCTTTAACGTGTCGGTGGCGGAACTCGACGACGCATCGCTGTGGAATCGCGCCACGCTGGGTGTGGCTGCCATCAACACCTCGCGCGACTACCTTCAAGGGCAGTTGCGCGAGGTGGAGGAAGCGGTGCAGCGGCTGGGCGTGGGCCTGGGCGTCACGGTGTTGGACGCCCACATCGAGCTGCTCGACTAGCGCTTTTTCAGCTCCGGCGGGTCGGGCGGGGCAGGGGGTTGTTGCTGCGCGGCGGCCACGTGGCCCATGGCGTTGCCCATACCTGCACCCAGTGCGCCCATGCCCGCGCCCATGGCGCTGCCCATCGCACTCTGCACGTCTTCCATGCGGAAGTGGCCGCGCAGGTGCACAATGTTCAGCTCCTTGCTCTCGGCGTTCAGGATGACGACGTCGCTCAGGAAGCCCTCACGGTCTCCCTTGATGACGATGTCGTTGGTCTCGTCGCCGCTCTCGTTGCGCACAATGTGCGACCAGCCGTTGCCCTCCAGCCGATGGCGCAGCGCGTCCAGGTCGCTCTTTTGGTATTGGCCTTTTTGCGCGAACTCGTAATTGCGCACGCTGATAAAGTCCATCTTCTGCGCCAGATCTCCATAGCGGCCACCCTTCTTGCCAGCGGCAAGGGCAAGTGTGTTCTTGTCCAGGTTGACCTCGTTGCGTTCCTTGGCATTCACACCCAGGCGGTCCAGGCCCGTCAGCAGGTCGTCCTTCGCCTGCGGATCATATGCCGCCGCTGCCGTGCCCGGTTGTCCACCATCGGTTTGCGCCACTGGAACCATCTGGCCCCATGCCCCTGCCGTTCCCATGCACAGTGCCAGTGTGGCCACGGCGCCCAACGTCCTACATCTCATGCTGCTCATAGCTGCCCTCCTACTGCAATGATTCGTTCCACAGGTTTGTAAACTTCCCTGCGTGGCTTCGGCCAAGGTTCACTTCGACTTCGTTCAGCGCGTGATTCGTCAGCTGCATGGCCAGGTCCACCTTTTCCTGTGCTGCTTGCTCACGCTCCCGCTCGTGTTGCCGCAGCAGATGTACGGCGTCACCGCCGCCCACCGCCAGCAGCAGCGCAGCCGCCACTGCAGTCCACCACGCCGTCGTGGGTCGCATCTGCAGCAGTGTGCCAGCTCCGCGCCGCACAGCAGGGGCCTGCGCGGACGGTGTACCCTCCACCGCCACGCGAGTCATGACGCGCTCGGCAAAGCCCTCCGGCGCGGGCACGTGTCGTAGCACCTCCCGCAGGCTTTCCTCGATCTCCGTTACCTCATCCACGCACAAACTCCTTCAACACAACGGCTCCCTTGCGCCGCAGCAACTGCAGGCCACGCTGCAGATTGCTTTTGACCGTGGGCAGCGGCTGCCCGGTGGTCCGGGCAATCTCCTCCGGCGACAGGTCTTCACCATAGCGCAGCACCAGTACGGTGCGCTGGGCTATGGGCAGCGTCAGCAGCATGCGTTCCATGGCGGTGTCCATGGGCGATTCGCCCTGGCTCACCGCGGCCCGGTCAAACGCCTCGTCCCAAACCTCCGACTGGCCCTCCGGCCGCACACTGCGCCTGCGAATCGCATCGGTCGAGCGGTGCGTCGCCGTTCGCCGCAGCCAATACCGCACATGGTCGCTGTTTTCCAGTCGTGGCAGCCACCGGTAGAGCTCCAGAAACACGTCCTGCGCCACCTCCTCCGCCAGCCCGGGGTCGCCCAACAGCCGTAGCGCAATGGAATACACCATGGCGCTGTGCTCACCCACCAGCGTGCGAAACTCATCGTCAGAAAGGGTCACGGATCGCCTGTCATGGTGTAGTACGCAGGCTTCACCATTTTGGAATGCACAAAGTTCGGCACGCCCAAAGGTCGCAGGACTGGCCGTCAGAACTGATTCTGATAACCTGTTGTGTCGAAGAGGGTAGCAGGCAAATGCCGGAGCATCGCGCACGGGAACACCATCGCAACCGCGTCCAGGAGACCCTGCGCGAGGAAATTGGCGTCATTATCGACGGCGAATTGTCCGATCCCAGGATCGCATCCGCCACTGTGACCGAGGTGGTACTGCAGCCCGGCGGCAAAAGCGGGCACGTGTATGTCGCTGTGACCGGGGACGAAGCGGCGGAGCGCGACACGCTGGAGGGCTTGATGGCAGCACGGGGCTATATACGGTCGGAGCTGCTGGAGCGCATGGGCGTTCGCCACCTGCCCGAGCTGTCGTTCCACATCGACCGGTCTGAAAAGATGGAAGCGCGCATGGACACGCTGCTGACCCGCATGAAGAAGCGGCAGGCACGCGCTGCCAAGACAACCGAGGCGGTGAAAGGCTGATGATCCCGCCCGGTGCCGCCTCCGCTGTGCCAGACGCTGGTGAGTCCAGTCGCACGGGGGGTGCGTCAACTCCCCGGGACATTGTTCTGCGTGAATTGCAGAACCGCCAACGCTTCCTGGTCGTCTCGCACGCGCGTCCCGACGGCGATGCCGTGGGCTCCGTGCTGGCCATGGGAGAGATTTTGCGCCACATGGGCAAGTCGGCGGACCTCTTGCTGGCCGACGCTGTGCCACAGGTCTACCGCACCCTGCCAGAGGTCGAGCGCATCCATCAGGCGCGTGAGGTCGACCCCGCCGGGTACGATGCCGTGGTCATTCTGGAGTGCGATGACACGGAGCGCACCGGCATTGCCGGCTTAGAACGCATGTTCATCCTCAACATCGACCATCACCGCACCGGCTGCAACTACGGCACGGTGAACTGGATCGACCCTGAAGCCTCGTGCGTGGCGGCCATGGTCTATGAACTGGCGCAGTTGGCAGGCGTGCCTGTGAGCGCGGGCATGGCCACCTGCCTTTATACGGCGCTCATGACAGACACCGGTTCATTTACCTATCCCGGCACCTCCGCCGAAAGCTTTACGCTGGCGCATGCGCTGATCGACCTGGGTGCAAAGGCAGACACCGTGGCTCGGGACGTGTTGTATTCCGTGCCCGCGGCTCGCATCCACCTTTTGGGCATTGCGCTGTCGCGCGTTAGCATGGCCGGCCCGCTGGCGTGGACCTACATCACGCAATCGGACCTGCAGTATTACTCCGCCACGGACGAGGACACGGAGGGCACGGTCAACTACCTCATCTCCATTGCCGGTGTGGAAGCTGCCGCCTTTCTGCGGGAGATCGCGGGGGAACCGCAGCGCTACCGTACCTCCTTGCGGTCGAAGTCGGGTGTGGACGTGTCGCGCGCCGCGGCAGCCTGCGGCGGCGGCGGCCACCGCAACGCGGCAGGGTGCACGTTAGAGGGCCCGTTCGAAGCGGCGGTGCGGCGTGTGCTAAGCGAACTGGCACTCGAGGTGCAGCGCGTCGCAGACCTGCCGGTGGAGCCCATGATCTCGCCCACGGAGTACGAGTACGGCCTCGAAGTCTGATAGCCTCAGGTTCGACCAACCGCAGTGAGCAGCTTTCCACAGTTCGAAGCAAGCGGCATCGCGCCCGAACCCGGTGAACCGCGGCAGCGCTTGTCGCTGCGGCAATGGATGCAGACAGAGAGTGCCTGCAGTGCGCGTGAGCTGGTGGTGCTCTGCGTGCTGACGGCGCTGCTGCTGTTTTGGGGCCTGGTGCCGTTCCACGTGGGACGCTCCGTCATTTCACGACCAGACATCGGACTGGTGGGCGCGGACGAACCCCGCTACGCACAGATTGCGGAAGAGATGCTGCGGCAGCACGCCGACGTGTGCCACGCGCTGCACACCAAGGTGCTGCCCCGGTCGCTGGCACCGGCGGCGCTGCAGGCATCGCTGCTGTGCGCGGAGGCGGGCACCGTCACGCCGATTCTGTACGGCCATCCCTGGCTAGAAAAACCAGCGCTGTACTACTGGCGCACCATGAGCTTTTACAAGGAGTTTGGGCAAAGCGACTGGGTAGCGCGCCTGCCCAGTGCCACGGGCGCGTATGCGCTTGTCTTTCTCACCTTCCTGCACATGCGGCGCTTTCGGCCGGGCGGCCACCTGGATCCCGCACTGATTACCGCGTCTGCTGCGGCCATCATCGCGTTCGCCCGCGGCGCTTCCACGGATATGCAACTGGCCGCGCCGTTCTGCATCGCCATGCTGGGCTGGTATGCCTGGTATGAAACGGGCAAGAAGTTTTGGCTGTTCGATCTGTACTTCTTTGGCGGCTTGGCCACGTTGGCCAAGGGACCGGTCGCCATTGCCCTGTCGCTCAGCATCATTGTGCTGTTTGTGGGGCTGCGGCGCGAATGGCAGGTGCTGCGGCGCATGGTGTGGCTGCCGGGCATCGTGCTGTTCCTTGTGCTGGTGTTGCCGTGGTATATCGCGGTGCAGCTGCGAAACCCAAGTTTCTTCCGGTTGTTCCTGTTTGAGCAGAACCTGCAGCGGTTTGCCACGGATCGTTACCAGCATCACCAGAACCCATTCTTCTACCTGGTGGTGCTGCTGGTGGCGCTGATGCCGTGGACGGTGCTGGCCCTGCGCGCGCTGTGGGATTCGGTGAGTAATGCCGTTGCCGAGTGGCGCGTGCGCCGTCAGCCGATGCGCTATCTGGGCCACTCTCGCGCGGGCGACGCATTTCCAGAGTTCCTGGTGCTTTGGGCCTTTTTCCCGGTGCTGTTCTTCTCGTTTTCCGGCAGCAAGTTGCCTGGCTACATCTTGCCCAGCATTCCGCCCATCACCATCTTGACGGGTGATTATCTGGCGCGCATCCGCCGTACCGGCCTATCCACCGCCATGCTGTGCTTGCACGGCGCGGCGACGGGGCTGCTGACCTTTGTGCTGGTGCTTTGCCCGCAGTACATGGTGTACCAGCGCTTGGTGCCACCAGTGCACGTGCTGCTGACGGCGCTGTGCCTGGGGCTGGTGACGGGGGCTGGCGTCATTGTCGTGACGCGACGGTTTGGTCTGCCATGGATCCGGCCCGTGACGCTGTTGCCGGTCATGGTGCTGCTGTTCTTTCTGCTCCACACCAATGGCTGGCTGCTTGACGCCAATTTTTCCGCGCGCCCGTTGGCCCAGCAGATCGCCGAAGAGGCTCCAGGCGTACACACGCTGGTGACGCAGCACATTCGGCGCGACACCGAGTATGGCCTGAGCTTCTATCGCCGGGCACCGCTGCGGCACTACGTGCCACAGCCGTCCGCCACGGAACAGCAGGCAGTCATCACGGGTGTGCCGCAGGAGGAACACCTCGTGGTGCTGCGTGCAGAGGACTACGCTACCCTGCCCACGCTGCTGCCCGGCAGGCAGTACACCCGGCTGCTGGTGGACGACTGGCAGGGCCTCGCGGTGTACCGGGTAGCGGCTGCCGTGCCAGCTCCTACTGGAGACAAGTAAGGTTCCCTGCTGCGACTTTCTGTCAGCGGTACGGCAGAAGCCGGTAGGCTAAAAGAACTTTACACGCACAGGACCCGCACCTTTGTTGCACCGTTACGATGTTCGCGACCTCAGGCTGTTTACCGGCGGTGCGCTGCGGCCGTTGCTGCTGGACGAAGCCGCGCTTTGGCGGCAGCGCTTGCGGTGGGACTACACCGGGTCCGTTGAACTTTTGCTGGGGTATTTGGACTCGCGCATCCTGCCGGGCTTTGTGGCACTGAGCCGCGAAACAGGTGCCGTGGAAGGATACTGCTTCTCGGTGTACGAAACACAAAAGGCCGTGGTGGGCGATGTGTTTGCGCGCGGCGAAGAGAAGCTTCCGCTACAGGTGCTGCTGTTAAATCACCTCTTGCCCATGCTGCAGCACACCCCAGGCGTGGAGCGGGTGGAATCGCAGTTGATGTTGGAGAGCGAAGCCGTGCAGGAGCCATTCCAGGAGCACGGCTTCCAGGCCGAGCGGCGGCTGTTTTTGGAGGTGGAGCTGCCTGATCCGCGTGAACTGCTGCCGGAACACGGCCTGGTGCGGCGGCCGGACGAGCCGCTGCCAGCGCTGCCCGGCAGCCTGCACCTGCAGCGCTGGCTGGCTTCGCACTACCAGCCCGCAGGCGATCTGATCCACCGCTGCTACGAGGGGCACGGTGATTCGCACATCAACGACCAGTACCGCACCGTGCAGGGGTCGCTGCGCTTTCTGCATAACATCGTGCGTTTTCCGGG
>CALMOM010000132.1:0-10728 GCA_937873305.1 uncultured Terriglobus sp. | reverse complement strand
TCTTCGACGCTGAGCACTCGTTTGTGGTGACGAATGAGCGCTCCGGCCAGCTGGAGGCGCTGCTGCTGGTGTCGCGCGTGGAGCCTGACGTGGCCCACGTGACGCAGCTGTGCTTGGCTCCGCGGAGGCGCGGCTACGGCCTAGGCCGGCTTCTGCTGCGGCACGCTGCAACGCAGCTGGCATCACGTGGCTTTCGCGCGCTGACCCTTACGGTGACAGAGGCGAACACTCCAGCGCTGAAACTGTACCGCAGCCTCGGATTTCACGATCGGCTTAGCTTTTTTGCCAATGTATGGACAAAAGCGCGTAGCTAGCGTGCAAACAAGTGCGTTTCGCACGCATTTTGTGCCACGCAGAGATGTCTTTTGGCAGGTTTCGCACCTCTCAGCGCTCGAATTTGCATGCTAAAAGTCAATGTTTGATCGCCCACATGCCCCAACTGATAACAAATGTCGCCAGGACAAACAGGGCAAAGCAGTACGCACCAAACCGGATCATCATCTTCGCCTCAGCCCGTTGCGTGATGCCGAACACGACCGACGCGAACAGCGCATAGAGCAGCACGGCAGAAAAGTGTGACATCACAGACCCGCCTTTCGGCCGTTGGCCAGCGATTGGGCATCCACTGCCGCCATCACATTCAGCAACCCGGCCACCACGGCAAATTTGCTGCCGTAGTCGGAAACCGTATCGGACAGTTGTGCAGCACCGGCACCTAAAGTGTGAGCCGCAGCCCACAGCAGCGGCGACCCCATTTGGCCAACAAAGCCCAGCAAATTGAGCATGTCGCCGTCCACCGTGTACAGCTTGCCATGCATGCCCATGCCGATCATGAACATGGCCACAATCGACACAAACAGCAGCGCCGCGCGGATTGGCTTCTTGAGCAGGAGGTGGCCCAGCCCGGGCACCAGCCAGCCGGCCAGCAGCACCAGCGTGGGAGAAAGCGTGCTGCGGCGCACGGGCACTACGGTCGTCTGGGTGGCTGCCATTCCGTTGTTGATGATAGCAGCCACTAGATGCGTATCAGTTCGTATTGCTGTTTGCCTGTGACGGTCGCACTCACGGGTCCTGTGATCATGTCGACCTCGCTGCGCACGCCGAAAGATTCCGGCCCAGGAGGCAGGTAGATGCCGGGCTCCACCGAGAAGCAGGTCATGGGCAGGATGCGGCGCTCGTCATGAGTTTCGAAGTTGTCCAGGTGCGCACCCGCGCCGTGCAGTTCCGTGCCGATGTTGTGGCCGGTACGGTGCGTGAACCACTCGCCAAATCCGGCCCGCACGATGACCTCCCGCGCGGCGTCGTCCGGCTCCCAACCCGCAATCGGTTCGTCTGCATGGAAACGGTTCTGCACCAACGCAATAGCCGCATCACGTGCACCTGCAACGGTTTTGAAGACGCGGCCTTCGAGTTCCGTGGGGTCGCGGTCCACCACGCCGGTCCAGGTGACGTCGTACCAGACAGCCTGCGGATCATCTTTCAATTTGCCCCACATATCGACCAAGATGAAGCTGCCACGCTCAATCCGGGCTGCGGTTGCAGCGATGGGTTCGTAGTGCGAGTCGGCTGCATTAGGACCCACGCTCACGTTGGGGCCATGCTCCCACTCGAGGCCTTCGCGTTCGAGTTCGCCCTGCAGCCACTGCACCATGGCGAACTCATCTGTGCCATGGTCGTTGCGTGCACGCGCGCCCATCTCGCGCCATGCGTCCTCGAGAATGCGGTCGATTTTGCGTTGTGCAATGTAGTGCGACTCCACCTGCCGCTCTGTCAGCACCGCCTCAAACTGGCTCACCAGGTCGGCGGACGAGACCGGCTCCTTGCCCATGTCGCGCAGCAGCTCGATCGTGCCCGCGTCCACCATCGACACATACATGACAGCGTTGCGCGGTGAATATTGCATGGCCAGCCGCGTGCTGCCGCGCAGCATGGTTTCGAGCGCCGCCTCCATCTCCTGCCACGTGCTGTAGAGCGTGCGTTCACCGGGCAATGTGTCCAGCTTGCCTGCCTCAATGCGGTGGTTCAGCTTCTGCGGTTCACCCGTGGCAGGAATGAGATAGAACCAGCGCCGGGAGACGTGCATGCGTGGGTCTAGCCCGAGAATGCGGTAAGCCAGCGGGTCGCGCACGTGGTGGTCATAGAACAGCCATCCATCCACCTCTGCCTCTCGCAGCGCCTCTTGTATCCGTTCTAAATCCATTCGCATCACCCCAGGAACAGCTTATCTGTCGCTCCTGTTCACGCAACATCTGGCTTGTCATCCCGTAGCGTAGCGGAGGGAGCTGCATGTTCGCCGGGCCGCTAAAATGGATTGCTGTTGCAGGCACACATCCTTCGCGCGAGGCGCGAACAAGCATTCTCTATTGCGCCCACCCAACGACGCGCATGGACGTACACACATGCAAGTCCCTCCGCTGCGCTGAGGACTGACAAGCAGAGGGTGACCGGGTCATTAAGACCACATGTCGTGAACGAGACACGGCAGCGAAGTGAATCGGGCGATTTCGGAAGGGCATGGCTTCAGCCATGCTGCCCCCCATTACCAAGACAAAGCCTAACGTCATAAAGCATTTGGTGGCACAGCTGAAGCTGTGCCCTTCCGAAAGTCAGTGCGGTATCTGCCACGTGTCGATTAACGTGAGGGATGTCCATGGGGAAAAAGGACAAACCCCACATCTCTCATGAGATGTGGGGCACCCGACTTTGTTGTGCGTGTGGTTGTCTGTCTACCGCGTTGCGGTCAACGGCTGGTACTTACCCTTCTGCGCGGGGTCAGTGCGGAAGCTCGCTTTGGTGGTCGACGAAATCGGCACCCAGACGTCCGTGGTTTCCCACTTGATGTGCATCTGCGTGCCCTTGCCCGTGGTCTTCTCAAAGCCGATGGACATGACATCCTGCGGTGCGGAAAGCGCGGCCTTCATCATGGGCACTTTGCCAAGGTCGTCTGCTTCGAAGCGGTCTGTGCCCCACTGGCCGGTGTGCTTGCAGATGACCAGCTGCCACTGGCCTTCGCTGGGCAGCGTCACCAGGGTGTACTTGCCCGCGGGCACATGAAGGGTGCCGACTTCGACGTCGCCCGTGGTCTCAAACGCTGTCGCCTCGTTGGCACCGGTGCGCCACCACGTGTTGTACGGCATCAGGTCGCCGCCAAGAGCCTTGCGGCCGCGCAGGCTGGGCGCGCCATAGTCCACGCTGATCTGGGCCTTGCCAACGGTCACGTCGGCCTTGCGGCCGGGGCTGGGCAGGTTGGCACCGCGGCCCGGCTGCGCGTGCAGGGCAACGGTGACGGTACACGGCATGGCAAGCGCCACAGCAAGCAACAATGTTTTCATACAGCTCCCTTGGTTCCCTTTAAAGAGGACGATGCTATGACGCCACACCGCGTCAATGCGGTAGCGCATCCGCCTGAAATTTACGAAGCAGGTCGGCGACGATGCCAGGCCACGGCTTGTCCGCATCACCATCGATGGTCTCTACCCAGATGCGCGAACGCGCACCAGCGCCCATGGACGTGTCATAGACCGTGAGCGTGGCCAGCGGCACTGCGGCCGGGCTTAGGTCCACGCGACCAGTGCGATCGATGGGTGCCAGGTCAAAGACGAGGTCTGGCTGCTGCTCCGGCCCAACAGGTGTCTTGCCCAGTGACTTCACAAGTTGCTGCGTTCGCGTGTGCGCAAACAGATCCAGCCGGTCCGTGTCGATGCGGACGGTTTTGGACGCGGCAAGCCGCTGCTGAAAAGCATCGCGTTTGCAGCGGTAGTGGTCCTGGAAGTCAAGTGTGCAGCCAGGCCGCGCGGGCTGCGGCGCTTGTGACGTACCTGTGGCGGTGATGTACAGCCCAACCATCATCATGGCCAGCAGTCGTAATGGGTGATTCATCATCAGCCTCCGTTCGTAAGGACACAAACACGAATCCCCGCCCTGGGGCGGGGACCGTATGCAGCAGCAGCGCTACTGTTTTTTGCTGGTCTTTGCAGCTCTGGGCGCGGTCTTTGCCTGCAGTTCAGGGGCGGCTTCCTGCTCGTCCTCTTCGCTCTCCTGCTCGCTCTGCTTTTCCTTGGCAGATTTAGGCTTCTTCTCGTCCTCGTTTTCGCTCGCATCCTTTTCGCTGGCAGCCTCTTTCAGCAAAGGCTTGCTGGCGGCCTGCAGTGCCTTGGCAGCGGCGAGTTCTTCCTGCAGGTTTTCATTTAAGAGCGCGACGACGTCAGCCTGCTTCAGCGCCTTGGCCAGCGAGATGGCGACGGTGTAGCCAGCAACCTCGTAGTGCTCGATACGAAGCGATGCGCCGATGATGCAAAGGTCCTTGTTCGCGCCCTCTTCATCCTTCTCAAGCGCGTCCTTGCCCTCTTCCACAACGCCTTCCATGCCATTGCAGTGCTGGCCCGTCGGCTTTTTGCCCAGGTGGCCAAAGGCCTCGCGCAGGCGCTGCACCTGGTTCTTGGTTTCTTCCAGGTGGTTCTTGATCTGTGACTTCAGGCTGCTGTCCTGGCAGCCCTTCGCGATCTTGGGCAGAGCCTTTACCAGCTGGTTTTCCGCGCTATACAGATCGCGCATTTCGTCGAGCAACACATCCATCAGTGCCATGACTTCTCCCTGAGTCCGCGCCCTTGCGCGTGAGTCATGCAGTTGGAGACGAAACAATGCGACACAGTTGCCGCGCCGCCTGCAGCTTTGCCTTCTTGCGTGCTTACTTGCGAGAGAAATGCTGCAGGTCCGACGTTTGAAATCTCTGAGTGCGAAGCGAAGCGATGGGCCTGCAGGGGCAGGAGCGCGATGGGGATGCCAGGAACTCCTTCCCTGTCGCGCCCCTGAGAGTGCGGTTAGCTCTGAACGTGGTGCGCCGTGGCAAGTGCCTTGGCCTTGTCGGCGTGCTTTGTATCCAGTTGGTCACCGTGCGCGGCTACCGCCTTGACGGCAGGCACGGAACTGCTCGCAGCCTCAGCCTTCTCCTGCTTCTGGATGTCCTCGTTGCCGCTGATCAGACCCTTGATGTAGGCCGAATCGAACGTGGTACCGCTGAGGACCTTGAGCTTCAGCATTTCAGCATTGCTTGACACCGACATGCTGCCGGCTCCGACCGGTGTGACCTGGACCGCTCGGGCGGCCGCGGATGTTTCCTGTTGCAGCTTACGATGATCGGTCAGCACCATCTGCGCATACGCCTTGACATCAGCGCTGGGGCTCTTTTGCAGGGCTAGCCGTGCAGAGGCCATCTCGAAGTTGGAGTCCTCGCCAAGGTCATGCAAAAACTTCTTGTCGTCAGACGAAGCGGGAGTGGCGGATTGGGCCTGGAGCGTGTGTGCCATGAGGCAGGTACCCAGAACGACAGCGGTGGTCAGGGTTGATACCGTTTTTTGCATGTTCATCACAGAAATCCTTTTGTGGCTTTGGTGCCTTGGTGTTGAAGTGGACGCCCTTGTTGTTCGGATCGACGAGTGTTGCTAGGGAGGTCGGGCTTAGCGTACTGCGCTTTTTGATGCTTGTTCGCGTTAGAACCCAGGCTGCAAAACCTCATGTTTGCGCCACGTGAAAAAAGTGCCTGACGCCGCTTCTCATGTGCGTCCGGCGGATGGCCGACCAATGCCGGGAATTGCGCCTGCGACAATGGAACAGTTATGGCATTGAACGTCGGCATCGTAGGCCTGCCCAACGTGGGCAAAAGCACCATCTTCAGCGCACTGACTTCGGTTGAAGCGGTCGCAGCGAACTACCCCTTCTGCACCATCGACCCCAACGTCGGCATCGTGACCGTGCCCGATGAGCGGTTGGACAAGATTGTCAGCATCGTCGAGCCCAAGAGCATCGTGCCCACGACGATCGAGTTCGTGGACATCGCGGGCCTGGTCGCCGGAGCCAGCAAGGGCGAGGGCCTGGGCAACCAGTTCTTGGCGAACATCCGCTCGACCGACGCGACGCTGCACATTGTGCGCTGCTTCCACGACCCCGAGGTCATCCACGTGGCGGGCAAGGTCGATCCGCTGTCCGACATCGACGTGATCAACACCGAACTGCTGCTGGCCGACCTGGACACGGTCGAGCGGCGCTACGAGAAGTCGCAAAAGCTGGCGCGCACGTCGCAGGACTCGAAGATCAAGAATGAGTTCAGCGCGCTGGGCAAGCTGCGCGAGGGCATGAACGCGGGCAAGCCCGCACGCGCCATCGAGCTGACCGACGAGGAGCGCCCGCTGACGCGCGACCTGTTCCTCATCACCATGAAGCCGACGCTGTACGTGGCCAACGTGGACGAGGCCGCGCTATCCAACGGCAACGAGTACACCGCCGCCGTGCAGAAGCGTGCCGCGGAAGAGGGCAGCGAAGTGGTCATGATCTGCGGCGCGCTGGAGGCCGAGATTTCACAGCTGGAACCCGCCGAGCGCGACGAGTTTCTGCGCGACATGGGCCTGAGCGAGCCGGGGCTGAACCGGCTAATCCACGCGGCCTACCGGCTGCTGGGCCTCATCACGTACTTCACCGCGGGCGTGCAGGAAGTGCGCGCGTGGACCATCCGCAAGGGCACCAAGGCACCCGGCGCAGCAGGCGTCATCCACTCCGACTTCGAGCGCGGCTTCATCAAGGCGGACACGTATGCGTCGAGTGACCTGTTCACGCTGGGCAGCGAGCAGGCCGTGAAGGAAAAGGGTCTGCTGCGGTCTGAAGGCAAAGAGTATGTGGTGAAGGATGGCGACATCCTGTTCTTCAAGTTTAACGTGTAACGTCTATGCTGGGACGGCAACACCGGCTGTAGGTAGGTAACCTTGCTAGCGACTATTTCGTTTACGCTGAGTGGGTTCGAATTTCTGTTCATGTGGTCAGTAGCATTCGCCGCATTATATTTCGACATAACGCCAGCACCGCTCTTACTCAAGATGATGGATGTGGTCTGGCTCATCCTGTCTCCTGCAGCCATCATCTGCAGCGGCATAGCCCTTCACGGGCACAGATCAAGCAGAACACGAGCGGCCTTCGCCGCTGCGCTTGTCGTACCTTTTGTATGTGGGCTAACTGTGTTGTCCTAAAAATGCATTCGACTATTGCTGCGGTGTGCCTAAGTCCGGAGCATGGCTTCGGCAAGCAGCCGCAGACGTCCATACGGCTGCTTGCAGGTTTGGGCGTGGAGGGCGATGCGCACTGCGGGACGACCGTGCAGCATCTGTATCTCAAGCGCAAAAACCCGCACGCGCCCAACCGGATGCAGGTGCACCTCATCCAGCAGGAATTGTTTGCGGAACTGTATGCTCTTGGACACACAGTGAAGCCGGGCGAGTTAGGCGAGAACATCACGACTTGTGGCATCGACCTGCTTGCGCTGCCAGTCGGTACACGGCTGCATCTGGGTGCTGAAGCGGTGATCGAACTCACCGGCCTGCGTACGCCGTGCAAGCAGATCGATGGCTTTCAGCCCGGCTTGATGAAGCCTTTGATTTTGGGTAAAAAGACCAGCAAGCGACCGGCGCGGGCTGGGGTGATGTCTGTTGTGCTGAGTGGCGGCGAGGTGAAGGCGGGTGACACGATCCGCGTGGTTACGCCGCCTGAACCATGGCAGGCGTTGCGCCTGCTTTAATCATTCGACGTGGAACTATTCGCGAGAGGCTGCATCCAACACGCATGAAAATTGGAATCGATAGCTTTGCAGCGCTGGTTCCTGATCCGCTAACCGGCGTCATCATCTCAGCGGGGGAGCGCATGGCGCACCTGCTAAAGGAGATCGAGCTTGCGGACCAGGTCGGCCTGGATGTGTACGGCCTGGGCGAGCACCATCGCGAGGAGTACCTCGACTCTGCGCCTGCGGTGATTCTGGCGGCGGCTGCGGCACGCACCAAGACCATCCGGCTGAGCAGCGCCGTGACCGTGCTGAGCGCGGCGGACCCCGTCCGTGTATTTCAGGAGTTCAGCACGCTGGACCTCATCAGCGGCGGACGCGCGGAGATGATCGTGGGCCGTGGCTCGTTCATTGAGTCGTTTCCACTGTTCGGCCTTAAGTTGGAGGACTACGACGACCTGTTCGCGGAGAAGCTGGACCTGCTGCTCAAACTGCGCGACAGCAACCACATTACTTGGAGCGGCAAGCACCGCGCCGCGCTGACGGGGCAGGGCGTGTACCCGCGGCCGGTGCAGGCGAAGCTGCCCATCTGGCTGGGTGTCGGCGGCACACCTGCGTCATTTGCGCGCGCTGGCATGCTGGGCCTGCCGCTCACGGTGGCCATCATTGGTGGCGAGCCGCACCGCTTCCGCCCACTTATTGACCTGTACCGCAAGGCAGGCGAACGCGCCGGACACAAGCCGGAAGACTTGCAGGTGGGCATCCACGCGCTGGGGTACGCGGCGGAGACGGACCAGCAGGCAGCGGACGACTTCTTTCCCGGTTACGCCGCCGCGTTTACCAAGATTGGCAAGGAGCGCGGCTGGCCACCGGTGACACGGCGCCAGTTCGACGCGCTGCTGGGACCGACAGGCGCACTGATGGTGGGTTCGCCGGAAACGGTGGCGAGCAAGGTGCAGTTTATGAGCCGCGCGTTGGGCGGCATCGACCAGATCGACTTCCAGATGTCGGTGGCGGCGCTGCGGCACGACCGGCTGCTGCGCTCGACCGAACTACTGGGAGCGAAGGTCGCACCCATTCTCAGGAACCATGCGTAAGAGCAAAACGCAGAGGACGCTGAGGTTGCGCAGAGGTCGCAGAGTCAATCTTCGCGCTTGATGCGTCTTGCCTCTTCGTGCCCTGCGTTTTCACTCCGCTGTTCTGCGCTCTTTAATGATTCCCTACAGCGGCTGCACGTCCGAGGCCTGCCAGCCCTTGGGTCCTTTGACCACGTTGAACTGCACGGCCTGGCCTTCCTGCAGGCTCTTGAAGCCGCTGCTGTTGATGGCGGAGTAGTGCACAAACACGTCTTCGCCATTCTCGCGGCTTACAAAGCCGAAGCCTTTTGCGTCGTTGAACCACTTCACTGTGCCTTGCTCCATAAAGGTCCTCTCTTCCGCTGCTTCTTTCGCTGAAGACAAAGGGATAGGGCCGCCTTTTGGGCAGCTCGGGATCACGTTGTCTCAGTCGATTGGGCCTAGAGTAGCAAAGAATTGCACCAGCGGACGGCCTATTTAGCGGGATTGTCGTGTGCGCGGCTCCCGTACAAAACATGGGTGCCTACAGCCCGTTGTGCTTCAGGCGTGCTGTGGAGTGTGCGCGGCCACAATGGCTTCTGCCATTGCCACTACCTCTGGAAGGGAGAGGCTGGTGGTATCAACCAGTACGGCGTCGGGCGCGGGAACCAGCGGGCTTTGCTCGCGCGAACGGTCGCGGCGGTCGCGCTCCCGCATATCCTGCACCACAGCTTCTCGCGAGGCTGCTGCTGGACCCGCCTGCTCAAAACGGCGTTCGCCGCGTGCCTCTGGTGAGGCATCCAGGAAAATCTTTACCGGGGCATCAGGAAACACAACGGTGCCGATGTCTCGGCCCTCCATCACAACACCGGACGAGGCCGTGCCCGCCAGCGCACGCTGAGCGGCGACCATCCACTCGCGCACGGGGCCATGCACGGAGACACGTGACGCGGCCGCCGTGACCTCTGACATGCGGACTTCGCCGGTCACGTCGACGCCATCCAGCAGCACGCGGTTACCCGTGGCTTGCGGCTGCAGTTCGATGCGGGTGGTGTGCGTCAGCGCGGTGACTGCGGCGGCATCGTCCGGGTCTGTGCCGCCGCGCAGCGCCTTGAGGGCCAGCGCACGGTACATGGCTCCTGTCTCCAGGTTTAGGAGGCCGAAACGGCTTGCCAGGTGTGCCGCCACGGTGCTCTTGCCCGCGCCCGCGGGTCCATCGATGGCCACCACAAAGGGGTGAGGTGCTGCTGCTGGGTCAGTCATTCGCTTCTTATTGTGCCGCAGCGTGTTCGCCCTGTGTGGCTTCCAAGCGGGGCTGAACGGCAAAGGAGGCAGCCATGGCTGCCTCCTTGCTCTCTGCCTATTCAGGACGACGCTTGGGCGCGCCGCCACGGCCTGGGCCAGAGCCGGGGCCGCGGCGCGCGGGCGAGAAGCCGGGCTTGCTGAAGCCGCCGCCACCCTTGCGGTCGCGACCAAAGCCTGAACCGCCGAACCTCGCTCCACCTGGCCCACCGCTGGGGCGGAATGCTGGACGGCCTTCGCTGCCGCCGCCACCCTCACGTGGTGTGAACGGACGGTCGCCACGCGGTGTAAACGGACGGTCACCGCGAGGTGTGAATGGTCTACGTTCACCACCTTCGCGCGGTGTGAAGGGCCGACGTTCGCCATCGCCACGTGGTGTAAATGGACGGCGCTCACCACCACCTTCACGGGGGGTGAACGGTCGCCGCTCTCCATCGCCACGGGGTGTGAATGGGCGGTCACCGCGCGGTGCAAACGGCTTCCGGTCACCGCCACCCTCGCGGGGTGTGAACGGCCTACGCTCACCCTCAACGCGTGGTGTGAACGGTCTTCGTTCGCCGTCGCTGCGGGGTGTAAATGGACGGCGCTCGCCACCTTCGCGGGGTGTGAAGGGTCTACGCTCGCCATCACCACGCGGTGTAAATGGGCGGTCGCCGCGGGGTGCGAACGGTCTGCGCTCACCGCCACCCTCGCGGGGTGCGAACGGTCTGCGCTCACCGCCACCTTCGCGGGGTGTAAAGGGTCTACGCTCACCGCCACCTTCGCGGGGCGTAAAGGGTCTACGCTCACCGCCACCTTCGCGGGGCGTGAAGGGTCTGCGGACGCCAGCGC
>CALMOM010000131.1 GCA_937873305.1 uncultured Terriglobus sp. | reverse complement strand
CTGCTCGCCACCGTGCACGCAAACCGCCCCGGCGACGACCTCGATATCATCCGGTCCGCCTGGCTCTTCTGCATGCAGCAGCACGAGGGACAGAAGCGCGCCAGCGGCGAACCCTACATCATTCATCCGCTCGACGTCGGCCAGATCCTCGCCGAAATGAAGATGGACAGCACCGCCATTGCCGCGGGCCTGCTCCACGACGCCGTCGAAGACACCGACGTCTCCACGCAGGACATCAGCCGCCGCTTCGGCGCGCAGGTCGCCCACATCGTCGAGGGCGTCACCAAGCTCGACCGCATCAAGTTCGCCAACAAGGAAGACCACCAGGCCGAAAACATCCGCAAAATGCTCCTCGCCATGGTGACCGACATTCGCGTCGTGCTCATCAAGATGGCCGACCGGCTGCACAACATGCGCACCCTGGCGCACCTGAAGCCGGAAAAGCAGGAGCGCATCGCTCGCGAAACCCTCGAAATCTACGCCCCGCTCGCCCACCGCCTCGGCATGGGCAAGCTCCGCGGCGAGTTCGAAGACCTCTCCTTCCAGTATGTCGATCCCGTTCGCTATCTCAAGCTCGCGCAGCAGGTTGAAGCGCTCCGCACCCAGGGCGGCGAGCGCTTCATTGAAGAGGTCGTGGACAAGCTCGAAACCGAGCTCACCCGCCATGGCGTCCAAGGCCAGGTCGAGTACCGCATCAAGCGGCTCTACAGCATCAGCATGAAGGTCAACGCGCACGTCACCAGCGGCGGGTCAGACGACCTCTCCCAGGTGCACGATCTCTACGCCGTCCGCATTGTCACCGACACCATGGCCGAGTGCTACCACCTGCTCGGCATCGTGCAAAACCTGTGGCGACCCGTCCCCGGCCGTATCAAGGACTTCATCGCCATGCCGCGCCCCAACGGCTACCAGTCGCTGCACACCACGCTGGTGGCGGGCGGCGGCACCCAGTTTGAAGTGCAGATTCGCACCGCGGAGATGCACCGCATCGCGGAAGACGGCATCGCCGCGCACTGGAAGTACAAGGCCAACGAAAGCGTCAACGCCAAAGACGAGCAGCGCCTCGCCTGGGTGCGCCAGCTCATGGAATGGCAGCGCGAAATGACCGACCCCAACGAGTTCATGTCGACCCTCAAAATCGACCTGTACCCCGAGGAGGTCTACACCTTCACGCCCAAGGGCAAGGTCGTCGTGCTGCCCAAGGACGCCAGCCCTGTCGACTTCGCCTACACCGTCCACACGGAGGTGGGCCACACCACCGTCGGTGCCAAGGTCAACGGCCGCATCGTGCCCCTGCGCCACCGCCTGCGCAACGGCGACATTGTCGAAATCACCACGCAGTCCGGCCACACGCCCTCGCGCGACTGGCTGACCTTTACCAAGAGCAGCCGTGCTCGCAACAAGATCAAGCACTGGCTCAACGAGCACCAGCGCGAGCGCGCCATGGAGATTGGCCGTAAGCTGCTCGACCGCGAGGCGCGTAAGTTCAAGGTAAGTCTGGCTAAGTTGACCGACGCAGATTACGAACGCGTCGCTAACATCTATGGCCTGGGTAATCAGGCAGATTTACTCAGCAGCATCGGCTTCGGTAAGTACTCCGCGCGCCAGGCGCTCAACAAGTTAGTCCCCGGCAGCACCCGCATCGAGGCCAGCGAAGAAGACATTCCCTCCGCAGCACAGGCCGCCGCGCCTGCAGGTTCGCTGAGCAACGTGCCCGCCAGCGAACTCAGCAAGATGTCCGACGCGGTCAAGCGCGTCTACTTCGGCAAGGGCTCCGACTCGCTGCAGGTGGAAGGGCAGGGTGACCTACTCGTCTACCGCGCGCGATGTTGCAACCCCATCCGCGGCGAAGAAATCGTGGGCTACGTCACCCGCGGCAAGGGCGTCGCCGTGCACGCGCGCAGCTGCCCCAACGTGCAAAACCTGCTGTACGAAAGCGACCGCCGCATCACCGTGGAGTGGGCGCCGCTGCCCGAAGATCTGCGCAAGGCAGGCCTCGGCCCCGACGGCAAACCCCTCACCGGCCCAGACGGCAAGCCGCTCGTCGGCCCGGATGGCAAGCGCAAACTCGCACCCGACGGCAAAACGCTACTGGGCACCGACGGCAAACCGCTGCTGGGCGAGGATGGCAAGCCCATGACCACCGGCGCACCGGGCGGCGCGGGCAAGCCCACCCGCTACCCCGTCCGCCTCATCGTCATCTGCGACGAGCGCAGCGGCATGCTCAAGGAACTCACCGCCATCATCTCCGACGACGACACCAACATCCGCTCCGTCGACAGCCGCGTCAACGAAGACGGCACCACCGCCACCGTAGACTTCGTCGTAGAAACCCTCGACCTACGCCACCTGAACAAACTCACCGTAGACATGAAACGAATCCCAGGCGTACGAGAAGTCCAGCGCGTCAGCAAACTCTAGCGTATAACTTGGCTCCGAGGCCCTTATGTCAAACAACGTGGTTGAACTACGTCGGCTGATTCAAGAAAACGCAAGAATCCAAAAAGGCTCTTCGATACAGATTGACTATGTCGATGTTACACATGCCTTGGCAGACGCTTTAGCGAGACAGAATCACGTTGTGTTTGGCCGTCGGGGCTGCGGGAAAAGTCTTCTGTTGGAGCAGGTACGAAACAAAGTTCCAGACGATATTCGGGCAGTTTACATAAATTGCGAAGACTACAAGCATCACTCCTTCCCGAATGTTTTGATCGAAATCCTAGACGCAATTTTTAGTGAGATGGAGAGCCATCTCACTTCTTGGTTTGGTAAGAAAGCGAAATTGCGAGAACTTGTTAGAGAACTACGGCAGAAGCTAGCCACTCTACGTGAGCAGCAGGACGAACTTAGTCGAAAGATACGAGAAAAGCAAGAGCAGGCCGGAGAAAAAAAGCAGGAATCGGTGGGAGTGTAGCTCACGTCAAAGGCGATCTATCGCTTTCAAGCACGAGAAGGTCTTCGCTCGAAAGCGAATATGAGTTATTTGATGACAAGATAAAAGATTTGAATCAGTTGCTGCCACAACTGAAGAAAATAATAGAGCGATTCTTTGCTCTGTCGCTCAAGGTGCAGGTTATTTTTGTACAGTTGGACGACTTTTATCAGCTCAAGAGGCCAATACAGCCCTATGTGACAGATTACGTGCACCGACTCTGCAAGGATGTTCCTCTCTTCTTCAAGATAGGAACATTGCGCCATGCAAGCTCACTCTATGCTGACCGTAATCATCAACCAATAGGCGCGCAAGAACGCCACGACTATCAGCCGATTAACATCGACTACACACTTGCGCAGTACGACAAAACTGCAAAACAGCTAGGTAAAACTCTTCAAGAGTATGCAGCGAAAGCTCATATGAAGCAGTCACCTGTCGACACTCTATTCAAAGGCGAAGGGTTTAACCGTTTAGTGCTTGCGTCAGGAGGAGTTCCACGCGACTTCTTGTCTCTGCTGCTCGAGGCACTGGCAAACAAGTCAGAAGGGGATGAGCGAATCGGCAAGGATGATGTCAGGTCTCTTAGTCTGAGTACGTTTCAGCGTCGTATAGAGGAGCTCAAAGCCGATTCCGAAGAGAGGGATCACGACGTACTGATGCGTGGCATTTATGCGATCCGTAGCTTCTGTATGGAGCGGCAGGTAAATGTTTTCCTTGTAGCCGACAAGACCTTACAAACAAAGTCCGACATTAAAGAACTGCTCAATCGCCTTGTGGATTACCGAATTGTGCACCATGTAGGTGGTGCTCTAACCCATAAAACACAGAGTGGGACTTTTACGGCTTACATGATTGACATCGGAGCCTACGCGAATCTCCGAAAATTAGCTAATCGCTTTCGAGAAGTAGATGTTACTGCCAAGGACGCTAGGGAGCAGTGTAGAACCGCACCAATTCTCGATGAGGGACCACTAGAAAAGTTCTTTTCTTCGTCACCTGATGACGTTGAGTCCGCGCTGCTGACGGAGGAGGAGCCGGAGGAGTAAGGGCGTCTTCAATCAGATTGCTATCTTGATTGGCTCCTATACAGCACGCTGGGATGGCGGAGCGGCTTTAGCCACCGAGAGTGTGGTGTCCACCATCACCGGGAACTCTCATCTCAGCGGCTGAAGCCGCTTCTTCTGTTGCAACGCCTGTCTATCTCAGCGGCTAAAGCCGCGCTCTCCCCAGGACCACCGCCCCGCACCCTCATGGATTCCGCCCGTCCCCAGCTGGGTTCCGGCAATCGCCT
>CALMOM010000130.1:7620-7887 GCA_937873305.1 uncultured Terriglobus sp. | reverse complement strand
CCGCGTCATCTACAACCTGCGCGAACTGACCGGCGTGGAAGAGATGGGCGGCACCATGCGTCTGGGCGCGTGGACCTGCGTGATGGAACCCGACAGCAAGGCCGCCAAAGCGTACGGCACCACCGAGATCAGCGAACGCCACCGCCACCGCTACGAGTTTAATCGCGAGTACGAACCGGTGCTGACCGGCGCGGGCCTGCGTCTGACCGGCACCACACCTGACGCCACTTACGTGGAAATTGTCGAGATCCCCTCGCACCCCTACTT
>CALMOM010000130.1:0-7610 GCA_937873305.1 uncultured Terriglobus sp. | reverse complement strand
GTTCCATCCCGAGTTCAAATCCAAGCCGCTCGAGCCGCACCCGCTCTTCCGCGAGTTTGTGGCGGCCAGCTATCGCAACCGCGTCGGGCGCGGCAGGGCGCTAAGTCAGGTCAGCTTCGACACCATCGCGAGGTAGAGCATGACAGAGCTTCCTACAAGCGCTTTCATCAATGACCTTCAGCAGTACCGTCGCGTAGCAGACAAAGCCTTCTCGCGTCGTCTCGCTACTCCGAAAAGTTGTCGCAGGTACTTCTTCGATCTGCTCATTGCAGCCACAACGGTGTACCAGGATTTTCTGCTCACCATGGCAGTGCTACCAGGCCTCTACCGTCAATCAGATCGGAAGGCCGAAAGCCAACAGTTCACATCGAGTAACTCAAGGGAGGCTGCCTACAGGCAGCGCTACACGACTGCGCTTCATACAATCCCCTTTGTTGACTTCACGCCGTCCGGCCTTGCCAAGCTGTCGTTTGGCTGGGAACGCGAAGACTACACTCAAGCACTCGGATTGCATGTTCCTGAAATTTATGAGGAGACCTTTCGTCTAGAACTGCGCCTGGGACGGCTTGCGGCTGGTCTGACCAGAAGAGATTTGACTCATTTGGAGGTGGAGTTCTGCCACCTCGCTGAGAACCACTGTACCTTCCTCTTACCAGTCCTTCAGGACCTTGCGGTGGCGAGAAACTGGAAAGACTTGGAGTAAAGAGCAAGTCTCCGCGCAACCACGCATCTCACCCGGCATGAGTATCGACCCAGCACCGTCCAGCGCCGAGCGCGCCCGCCAGGAACAAGTCGCACGGCAACAGCGCATGGCGTACAAGCAAAAGCCTCGCAGCCGCGCCGGAGCCATCCTGCTCGGGCTGCTGCTCTTCTTTGCTGTGGGCGTCGGCGCAGCCGTGTACCTCTTGCGCCAGGCAGGCACCGGCGGTGGCATTGCGGCGAGAGTTGCGGGGCTGCTGCTGAGCGGGCGTACCACCTTCAACACCACAGCACCCGACGTAGTGATCCAGATCCAACGGCTAAACCGGCTGGAGACGGTCAGCTACTCCGTAGACACAGTGGTGGAAGGCAAGCACACTAACGCGGTGCTTCCAGACCTCCTGTTTGGCGACCGGCTGCTGCTGGTGGTACACGGACAGGTCATCGCAGGCGTCGATTTATCGAAGCTCAAACCGGAATCAGTGCAGGTCAATGGCCGCTCCGTCACCGTGGACCTGCCTGCGTCCGAGGTGTTCACCACCCGCATCGACAGCGGCAAAACACGCGTCTTCGCACGCACGACCGGCATTCTGACGCCCGCTGACCCAAATCTGGAAAGCGACACTCGCAAGACTGCGGAGACGCAGATTTTGCAGGCTGCCACAAATGACGGCATCTTGGACACTGCGCGCGCCAACGCTCGCGGCAGCATGGAAAGCTTGTTGCGCGGGTTGGGGTTCACCAGCGTAACCGTTCGCTAGCCAGGCAAAAAACGGCCCTCCCTTTCGGGAGGGCCAATCTGCCTTGGTTCTCTCTGCTTAGGAGAGGGGTTTTGGCGGTATCCGCCAATCTTTAGAATGTGTGTGCGACTACATCGACGCGCCTGCAGGTCCCGCAGCGGGTGCAACTGGCGATCCGCCGTCCATCGACGCCAGGCTGTTGTGCAACAGGGTCACGCGAACGCCATTGACCACTGATGCCTGTCCGTCGCCAGCGGTCCTCGTGGAAGCGCGGCCCAGACCCGAACGGTAGATGCGGTATACCGGCACCTGGTGCTCGACCACGAGGTAGCGCACCACGGAATCGGCCATCGCCTGTGAGGTTGCAACACCGCTGCGGCTGTAACCCTGCACTTCGACGATGTAGCCCTTTTCGGCGTTCAGCTTGGCCGCGAGCTCATCCAACTCTGCCTTGCCGCGCGCGCCCAGCGCTGTGTGGCCAGCCGCAAACTTCACCGGCGTCGTCTCCACGGCCTGGTACTGGTCCAGATTGGATACCGTGGTGTGCAGCGCGTCGGTGCGGGTGGAAGCGGCGGTCGCAGTGCCGTTGGCAGCGTCGGCGCGGCGCGAGGCATCCTGCGCGTGCTGGTCGGCCAGCGCCGCGGAGTCGCTGGCGCGCTTGATGCCAGCGGTCGCACGAGCGTCCACATCGCGGATGTCATTGGCGTTCTTCGCCTGGAGCTGGTCCAATTCGTTCACGCGATCGCGCACAGGATCCATCTGCCGCCGTACCCACTTCTTACGGGCAAGCGGATTCATGTGGCCCCAGAAGCCTTCCTTGGACTGCATCTGCAATGGCTGGCCGGTGGAATACGTGCTGCTGTCGACTGCATCCTGCTTTGCGGGCTGGGTCTGCGGGGCCGATGCAGCATCTGCCGCCTGCGCGTGCATCGTGGTGAGCGCGCCTGCAGCCAGCAGAACGCCTGCGAGGGCGAGGGTATAGGTCGTACGGGCGTGTTGATTCATGCGTTTGTAAGCTCCTTGACGCACTTGGGGGTCTTTTCTGGGAGAGGGGTACATGTCTACGCAGGTGGCTAGAGCACGGCAAAGGCCAAACCGGCAGATCGTCCTAAATCGAAGCCTGGCCTCAACTTAGCTGGTGCGTTACAGACGGAAAGGCCGCCCCTGCGGATCGCTCGGCGAGAAAATTCTTCCCAGTCGTTTGCCAATACCTCCAGGTAGCAACATTGCAAGCACGTGCTCTAGCGACTCACAGTGCCGCTTTCCTTCCCGTTCGAGATGGGACAAGCTGCTTGAACTGCTGACCGGGTTGTGTTCCAAGCAGCGCCCAGAGTGCAGTCCGGCCCAGCACGTGCCCACGCGACGAGATCGCGCAGCCGGAGCAAGCGACTATCAGCGAACGTCTGCCCGTGTCACGCGGACGTCCGGAACCTTTTCGTCCCAAGCTGTGGGCACCGCATCCAGGATGAGCTGAAACTCCCGCTCCGTACCCGGAGGCAGCGGTGCAGCGGACACGGGCTGCAGGTCGACGTAAGGCTCGCGTGTGCGCACCAGCATCAGCGGCAGCACTTCGCGGTAGGGCGCGCTGCCGTCCATCCGTTGAAAGGTCGTCTGCACATCCGCTGCGATCAGCGTCTCCCTGCCCACATTGCGCAGGATCCCGTCCACATAGACCGACTTGCCACCGGTGCCGTTCGTCGCCTCTGACACCTGGAGTCCGCTGAGGTGCAGCTGCGGTGCGTAGGGCGCAGGCGTGCGCACCTCGCCCGTGGCTCCGGCGGTGTGGTGCACCGTAGCTAGCGCGGCGACCACCAGCGCGACGAGCACGGCTAGCGCCGCCAGCAGCCAAATGCGGGGCGACATCGTGCGCTCCGGCTCCGGGGGCAGCAATCCGAGGCTGGTGCCTTTGTCTATCATGGTTGGCAGTCTACTCCCGGCTGCCGCGATACCGCCTGCTACACAAAGGAGGCGCGCTTGACACTCTGCCGGAAATCCTGCCCCGTCATCTCGACGGCGGTGCACATCTCCTGCAGGCGCGATCGCATGCGCTCGCCAATGCGGTCACCCAGAGTTTCCTCGCGCACCGCGCTACGCGCGTTGTTGCCCGCGGTGTCTGCCGTCATGCCCAGCGGCGGCAGGTTTGCATAGTTGGTGGTGATGATGGTGGTGCGTTTGTCGTTGTAGCGCGTGTTCAGGATGTGCGCCACCGTGTCCCACACCCAATCGGTCGGCTTGGACGCACCGATTTCGTCGAGTACCAGCACCTCTGCCTCAAACACCGGCGCCAGCACCTCGAGCTCCGTGGCAGCCACACGCGCGTTGTAACTGTTCTGCACCTGCTTCAGCAGCTCGCGGTAGTCGTAAAACAGGCCGCGCGCGCCACGCTCCTGCATCAGCGACTGCAGCATGCCTACGGCCAGGTGCGTCTTACCCACGCCGATGCTGCCCGTCAGCAGCAGCCCCTTACCGTCGGTCTCAAGCGGGTAGTCCGCCACAAAGCGGCGAACCGCCATCAGTGCCCGGCTCAGGCTGCGATTGCCGCCACCTGCATAGGACGGCTCGAACGAGTCCAGCGTGCAGTGCTCGTACCGCCGCGGAATGCGTGCCTGCACAAACGTGCGGTGCAGCCGCCTCTGCGCCCGGCAGACGCACGGCACGGCAGAGCGCCCGCCCGCGGCGTCCTCCACAATGCGCATGCCCTGCCCCTCGCAGTGTGGGCAGACTGTTTCCAACTCACCACTCTGGCTTGTAATCGTGTCCGTCCTCCGCTCAGCAGGGTGCCCGCAGAGGTACCGTGTGCTTCAACGCGGTACCCTAGCAGTCTGCAACATCATGAACCCGGTTTGCAGCTTGTGCAAATGGAACGTACCATGGTGCTATTGCCGACGACACGCATCTGATAAGAGTCAGCGCGGCTGGCAAGGCTGCAGAGCGGCAGAGCGACGGGAACATCGATGTGGCGTGAACAGACCGCTGCAAGCGAACCGTGAGCCGGGGCAGCCAGACCTTACAGGAATCGAGACGTACACCATGCCAAAGCAAGGTATTCACCCGAACTACAACACCACCAACGTCAAGTGCGCCTGCGGCAACACGTTTGAGACCCGCTCCACGCACAAGGGCGACATCCTGCTCGAAATCTGCAGCGTTTGCCACCCGTTCTACACCGGCAAGAGCAAGGTCATCGACACTGCGGGCCGCATCGAGCGCTTCAAGCGCAAGTTCGCCAAGAGCGACTCCGCTGTGGCCGCCGCCAAGTAACTAAACCCTGCATGGAACAGGAGCCCTCGGCCCAGCCGGGGGCTTTCTGTTGTACTGAGGACCGATGAAGAAAGAGTGGGAAAGCTACGCCGCAGCCGTCATCGACCGCCCTCCGGCGGCTCCGCTGCCCGCTGCCGTGCCGGCGGAGTTCACCATCGGCAACGTGCGCGTGGCCCCTGCCACCGTCCTTGCACCAATGGCGGGCGTGACCGACACCGTCTTCCGCCGCTTCATCAAAAATGCTTCCCTCTTCTCGCCTGAGAGCGGCAGTACCGACGTCGATCAGGCTGCCTCAAACCAGCAGAGTGGCTGCGGCCTCATCATGACGGAGTTCACCTCCGCCGACGGCCTCAGCCGTATGCGCGAAACCAAGCGCAAGCGCTACCTAACCTACTACGACGACGAGCACCCCATCTCCGCGCAGATCTTCGGCAGCAATCCGGAAACGCTGGCCGATAGCGCGCGCATCTGCCAGGACGCGGGCTTCGACATCGTCGACTTGAACCTGGGCTGCCCGGCCAAGCGCGTCGTCAGCTGCAACGGCGGCAGCGGACTCCTGCGCGACCTGCCGCTCATCCAGGTCATCTTCGAGCGAGTGCGCGCGGCCATCACGATTCCCTTCACCGTCAAGTTCCGCATGGGCTGGAACGAGAGCAACCTGGTCTGCGTGCCGCTGGCGAAGATGGCCGAGGACTGCGGCCTGAACGCCGTCGCGCTGCACGCCCGCACCCGCGAGCAGGGCTACACCGGCACCGCGCGCTGGGAATATATCGCCGCCGTCAAGGACGCGGTCCGAATCCCTGTCATCGGCAACGGCGACATCCGCACCCCCGAGGACGCCGCCAACATGGTCGCGCAAACCGGCTGCGACGCCGTCATGATCGGCCGCGCCGCGCCCGCCAACCCATGGATCTTCCGACAGATCGCGCAGTACACCGCATACCACGCAGCCTTGCACAACTCGTCATTCCGATCTACTGGTGTTTCATCTCCTTTGTTCGGTCTGTCATCCCGCAGCGAAGCGGAGGGATCTGCATGTGTGCCCGGTTCCACTCACGCCTACGACGTGGCCACAGCCGAAGACCGCTACCGCATGATCCGCACCTACTTCACCATGCTGTTCGCCGAAATGGAGCAGGAACACCCGGAGGTTGAGGTCCCTACGCACATCGACCTCGAAGCCCTCACGCCAGCAGAGTTAGCCGCGCACAACCGCCTGCGCCACCAAGCCCGCGACCGCGAAAGCGCCCACCGCGACGTGATCGGCAAAATGAAGCAGTTCGCCAGTTGGTTCACCCACGGCGTACCCGGCGGCAGCACCCTGCGCAAAAGCATCTTCGAAGCCAAGCAGGGCGAACAGGTAATGGACGCCGTGGACCGCTTCTTTCAGACCGGTGCTTGGTCCACTACTTGATCAAGGCGCATCAAGCGCGGAGTCTCACTGCCGAGGCAAAACCAGTCGGATCGGCTGAGGGTCCTCGCCTCGACGGACGCGAACTGTTGCTGTCGCGGAAGTCGAGTCAGGAAACATGATGCCGCTTTCTGATGCAAAGACTGTGTACTCCTCATCCCCCACATCGTTAAAGCTGAATCTACCTTCGGGTGAGACGGGAGTGGCGCGGGACAGGCCCTCCTCTCCCGATGCGTACATTCGCACAAGACCACGAGTGATCGGCTGTGACGCAGCGTTCAGAACCTGACCACTGATGACGTGCTTGCTATCGGGAGGAACTTGAATCATCACACCGTTCACAGTGCCTCCTCCTTTCACTTCAACGATCAGGGCTTTGCTTGGTCGTGGTGTTCCAGGCGCAAACAGCAGAGCCCACCTGCTGCCTGCAACCCGCCAGTGACCCTCACCATTGACATGGAGAAGGCTGCAAAAACGATATATTTCCCGTCCGGCAAACCTTCTAAGCGGAACCTGCCTTCAGCGTCTGTATGTGCAGCACCGCCAAAACGGGTCCACTTGCCTGCCGTCTGTACTTCCACATTCACTGCGATCTCGGAGACGATGTCGCGACCGGTATGCGCAGCACTCCCGCCTTCATATCGAACCTCACCGATGATGACGCCGCGTCCGATTGGTAGTGACTGGTATGACGGAACCTGACCTACGATGCTCTGCCAGGTGAACAGACAACAAAGGATCTTGAACAGGCGACGCATGGTTCCACCCCGGTGCGGTACGTCACTGGTGGCGACGCCACAGTTAGCGTTTACTGTAATCCCTGTTCAGCTTCTAGCCTTTACATTCTATGAATGTAAAGGGAGCATTGTGGATGGAAGCTACTCTGAGCAGCAAGAACCAAGCCGCCACGCCCAAGCAGGTGCGAGACTACCTGCACCTCAAACCGGGTGACCGCTTGAAATTTTCCTGCAGCCGGACGGTGTGGTTGTGTTGCTACCAGTCGTTCCCGTGAAAAAGCTGAAAGGCAGCTTTCAGGCCCGGGGCGCACCGTCACCGTGGAAGAGATGAAGGCCGCCACTCGCGCGCGGGTATAGCTGGCGATCTTTGTTGGGCTGGCAAGTGCAAGGCCTGCTAGCATGAACACGATCGAAGGAGAAGAGGCATGCATGAATATGGACCTATGCTGCTGGTATTTCTCGGCATCCTGGGCGGCATCTGGTTAAATCGCCGTGACTTTGCAGATTTGAAAGCTGACATGAATCGGCAGTTTACAGAGGGCAATCGCCGCATCGACCGCATCGACGATGATTTAAAGGGCTTTCACAGCATTACCGGCAAGCTGGACGGACGCATCGACGAGATCAAAGCTCGGCTTTAGAAGCAGGTGGAGAGAGCGACGATGGCATTCAAGGAACGATCAAGTTGGGCGGGGTTTGCGGCGGGGGCGCTGGGCGGCGCGGTGGGCACGGCGATGCTGATTGCCTTCCAGACCGGCTCGC
>CALMOM010000129.1 GCA_937873305.1 uncultured Terriglobus sp. | reverse complement strand
GGCATCTGCAGCAATCTGATCGCTTGAGTGCCAGGCGCCATGGTACGCATGGGCGGTTGCGCTGAAGCCACCGGCGGGGCCTCCCTGGCTATAGGTGAGCAGGCCGTTGAACTTGTAGTAGTTGTCGGGATGGGTCCATGGGCCGTCGTCGTGGTAGACCTCGCCGCCATAGAGCAGACTACCCCGACCGAGCTTCTGCGACGCACCGAAGACGGCTCGGCCGTAGCCGTACATGCCACCCTCAACCTGGAAAAAGTTCTGCGGCAAGGTCTTGAAGAACTCCAGGTGCGCCGATCCCGCCGAACCGTAGTTGCCGACATCGGCGTAATACGGTCCTTTCTCAAAGTTGAGTCGCTTCACAAACTCGGGAATCACGGTGTTCATGTCCGAGTAGCCCTCGCCGTGCGCGTGGGAGGGCAGGTTCAGGGGCATGTCGTCGATGAAGATGGCGAAGTCCGTGCCGTGGTCGAGATTGAAGCCGCGCAGGAAGTATTGGTTCGCTTTGCCGCCACCTGCATGCTGCGTGATGATGAGGCCAGGCACTGTTTCGAGGATTTCTCCGACGCGAAGCATGGGACGATCGCGCAGCTGGGCTGTACCCACAGTACCTTGTGTTGCGGAGCTGGAAACGCCGGTAAGATCTTCTCCACGCCCTTGCACTTCGACTGACGTGCTCACACCGCCTACTGCCAGAACGACTCGTAGCTCGGCTTCATTCGTGCCGATGATCACCGGCATCTCTGTCGTCTGAAAGCCGACAACCGAAACGACGAGGCGATAGTTGCCGAGCGGAAGTCTAGAGAACGTGAAGGCGCCACTTCTGTCCGTCTGGGTGGTCTTCTGCACCGAACCGTCACGGGTTCCCACTGACACCGTTGCTGCTGCGATGACTGCACCCGAAGTGTCGGCTACTGTTCCGGTCAACTTGGAAGCCGCTGTTTTAGGCCGAGCTTGATCCGTCAGCTCCACGCTGGATGTAGAAACTATTGTTGGCTGCTGGGCTACCAGGAGAGAGATATTTGCAACGATGAGGAAGAACAAACCGGGGCGAAAGTCCATCGCAAACCTCTTGGAGAGCTTCGTACGGTTTTGTTGTAAATAGTGATCCTCTTCTCGCTGTGCTCTGCGCTTCGCAACGATGAACAGTTCAATCCAGTCTTTGCCGAGACTTGATGGAGCCCACCATCGCGAAACGCTCGCTTGCTCAGGCCCTAGTTGCTTCATCCGGGGACACTAGCTTGAAGGAGTGAAAGCTGAATGAGGCTATTGACAGAATGAGCAGCAAGATTGCGAGCGTAAGGGAGTGTTTGGCTAACCCCCCAACGATGACATCTACTCGCAAGGAATGATCCGAGAGACGTTCGAAAATCCAGCCACATGCTGCTAGTCCCGCGGAAAGAGCTCCTGTCATACGAAACGCGGGATACAGCAGGGTCCGACTGAGCAGCATGAGAGACGGCATGATGAAGAGGACGACTACGAGCTGCATCGATTCGATCCCAAGATTGAACGCAAGGATGCTGGCAGCGCGCTCCCATCCTCTAAGGCCGAGTTCTGCGAGCGTCGAAGCGAATGCTAATCCATGCACGAGACCGAAACCGGCTGCGATGAACGACTCGCGACCTGGAAAGAGCGGCTTCAAAGCGTGAATAGCCGAAATCAGAATCGAACCAGCGATCAGAACCTCGATGGGTTTCGCTGGCACTCGAACGATGCCCGTAGCTGCCAGGACAAGCGTAATGGAGTGTCCGATGGTGAACGCCGTGACTACTTTGAGGATCTGTGTAAAGCCGTGGCGGAGCCCTGCGAACCCAGCCCAACGCCCATACATGCAGAGCAGTGGTGCGGGAAGCAGAAGCGCCAAAAGAAAGAGCAGGTGATCCGTACCTTCTGCGATGTGCCGAATTCCGAGGTGGAAGACACTCCCGAAGCCTTTGGCCCAACCTCCTTGGCTTCGGTCGATATCAATCGAACCCTCTTGGCCATTGAGGACCCCTACCAATTCAGGCTCATTGGCAAAGGTGCTGCTGTTCCAATCGGATCGTATCGAGACCAGCACCGCGTGAGAGGGTAATGCTTGGGTGATGACATCATCTTGGATTGTGAGACGCCGGACGGAAACACCGGACGGGAGAGTGAAATGAAGTCGCGCTACGACGTATGGAGCGCCGTCGATCTGCTCCCATGACACAGGTGCGCTTGGCGCAGACTTCCAGTCGCTAGAGTTCTCTGAATGGATTCGGAAGCGTGGAAGTATGTAGTTTTCGATCTGCTGCTGGAGTGAGGAAAGATTCTCTTTGGTCAGCGCGACGCCCATGGCTTGCGAGAGGCGTGAGGGCGGCATCTGCAGTTCCGCGTCCACTGCCGCAGCGTGATACTCCAGCAGGACAGAGGACTGATACATCGAGTGGGCGTAGGCTGAACTCCAGCAAACGCTGGAAAGCAAACAGAGAGCAAGGCTGAACGGGAGTGATTGTCGCATCCTCATCAGCGTTTAGAGCGATCTACATCCTGGGTGAGTTTGGTGTAACGAATCATGCCCAGGAGAACTGGATCGTCGGCGGGTATAGGGTGCTGGGCATCGCTGCGAATCGAGATAAGGACAACGTGCGTTACGATCTCATGCGCGATGACGTCATAGTTCAGCGTAAAGTGATCGACACTTGCGCCGGGTGGTGGCGTCAGCATGAGATGCACGACAAGGTAAGGAGCCCTTTCCACCGTCTGAATAGATTGATCCAGAAAGTCAACACGAAAGGGTTTCCCGAGTGGTGTGACCGGGTGAACATGGTCCAGTACATAGGCCCGCAGTTGAGCCTTCTCCGCAGGGAAGTGATCCGCATCGACAGTCTGCTTGAAAGAAATGGAAAGCCGGTCCACCGGCAACTGCAATTCCGCTCCTACCCTGTTGCCGTCAAAGTCGAGTAGCACGGCTGTCTGGTACATTGCGTGCGCCGAGACCGGCCGCATGTTTCCGCTGAGCAGCCCAAGAATGAAGATGGCAGCGAATACTATGAGAGACCGTCGCACTCTCCGGTTTTGGAGAATGCGACGATCCATTTGGATTGGATGGATGGCTAACATGGCCGTTTAGAAGTCGCCACCATAATCGGCTGTTTTGTCGCGCCAGATGGAGTGATAGTGGATACCGCCCTGGATCACGATGCCATTCTGGACAACGAACTCGATCCAGACACGCGGACCGTCCACGCGGATGTAGTCGCCCTGGGTCGTGAACGCGCCCGTTCCTGAGTAGCCGACGTAAGTGCTCGCAAGCGCCGTGTCGCTTTCATAAAGCGCAAGTAGCGGAGCCGCTGTCGTGCTGTTTTGATCGTTGATCCAGGCTTCGATATAGCTTTTCACCAAAGCCTGCTGCGCAGTGGAAAGAGAAGAATACAGAACACCGCGACCGCTGGTTGGATAGGCCTGTGGGTAGTTGTCGTCGTGGCTCGTGCTGCCGTTGGCACCATGAACTACGTCGTCGAAGGTTCCAGAAAGTTTTGCGCTGCTGTTGCTCGTCAGGGCCTGTCCAAGCGCATAGGCTGCTGCCCGCTGCTTCTCCATGACCGCGTAGGTTGCTCCGCTTACCGTGAAGGACGGCGGCTCAACCCCTAAGAAAAAGGGCGTGGCACTCGCGTAATTGCCGTTGTAGGTGACATTCAATGCATAGTGATGGCCACCGATCTGCAGTTGCCAAGCCGCCGTGGTGGATGGAGTGCCGAGGAAAGCGATGTAGTAGAGGCCGGCACCGTAGCTGCTTGTGCCACCGCCGTTCGCCGCCAGGTAGTCATCTGCAATCCGAAGATTGCTGAAGCGGGTGTATCCATCACTCGAGAGAACTGCCTGCATGAGTGCCAGAGCGGCAGTTGACTGCGCTGACGAGAGAGCGCCAAACCTGACACCGTTGCGTGACACCATTGCTGTCGGCAGATTTGACCAGATAACGGCGTTCGCCCGCGTATAGGAGTAAAGCGTAGCTGTCTGCTGGGTGGTGCTCAGCGTCGCATAGTACGCATTCGCTAGACACACGATGAGAGCCGTACCGGTGCTACTCGAACAGTTGGTGCTGGTCGTGGTGGCGGAAGCAACCGTGACAGTCACCGCACTAGACGTACTCGAAGCGTACGTCGTGTTTCCCGCATACGTTGCCGTGATCGAGTGAGTGCCGACCGTAAGAGCGGAGGTGCTAAGTGCTGCCGTCCCCGCACTTAGCGTTATGGCCCCAAGGGAAGTCGTTCCGTCATAGAACGTGACTGAACCGGCTGCGGCGCTGGGCGAGACCGTTGCCATCAACGTCACCGCAGCCCCGTAGCTGGGTGCCGTCATAGAAGTCGCCAGCGTGGTCGTGGTTGCCGTTGTCGATGCTGCAGTGATCGTGACCGTCACGGCAGCTGAGGTGCTGGTGGTGTAAGAGGAATTCCCACCATAGACCGCCGTGATGCTGTGTGCCCCAACCGAAAGAGTTGATGTTGCCAGGCTAGCGCTGCCGGACGCCAGCGTTCCTGTTCCGAGCGAAGTAGATCCGTCGTAGAACGTGATCGTGCCTGTCGCACCACTCGGAGAAACAGCCGCCGTCAAGGTCACAGAGGTTCCAGATGCCGCTGACGTAGCAGACGGTGTGACGGTGGTGGTTGTAGCGCCGCTGGTGCTGACACTGCTGCCTCCACCTCCGCATCCCTGGAGGGCAAAGGGAGCGAAGCTGAGCGTCGCAGCGATTACCACCCCACCCAAGGAGTTGGAGAGAAACAAAGAAAAGTTACGCATGAGGCCTCGAAGTAGATCGGTGCTCTTTGCAGATGTGCTCGCCTAGTGTTGGGCGGATGATCGGTGCTCTGTACGCCTGGGACGTGCCATCTGCTGATGAGGTCTACAGGAGAAAGCCGCCAACACCTTGATCATGCTGTGCGGCTTGTTCCTACCAACGAGCTGTTCTTGACGTGGCCACCCTAGTTGCTGGCGAAGTCCCCACCATAGTCGGCCGTTTTGTCGCGCCAGATCGTGTGGTAGTGATAGCTCGATGTGAAGACAATCCCATTCTGGACAACAAATTCTATCCAAACGCGCGGTCCATCTACGCGAATGTAATCGCCCTGTGTTGTAAGCGTGCCATCACCGGAGTAGCCGACGTAGGTCTGTGCGAGGGCAGATGCATCCTCATACGCGCTAAGAAGGCTTGCTGATGTGGTGCTGTCCATATCCGTGCACCAGGCCTCGATCATGGCTTTGACCTGTGCCTGCTGCGCCTGCGTCAAGGAAGAATAGAGCAGGCCCCGACCCGTCGTTGGATAGTTGATTGGGTAATTCGTATCGATGTCCGTGCTACTGCTCACTCCTGCGACAACGTCGTCAAACGTCCCGCTGAGCAGGGCCGCACTGTTGCCGTAAATAGAACGCGTTAGATCATAAGCTGCAGTCTGCGGTCCTTTCAGAGGCAAGTAATTCGTGCCTGCAACTGGGACTACCGTTGGCTCTGTGCCGATGAAGTATGGCGTGGCGCTGATGTACTTGCCATTGAACGTGTGATTGAAGGCGAAGTGGTGACCAGCGAACTGCAACTGCCAAGGGTTCGACGTGGAGGGTGTACCGATGAACGCCACGTAATAGTTTCCCGAGCCAAAACCCATAGAGGTGTTGTAGACGCTGAGCAGATTGTCAGCACCGCGGATGTTTTGAAGACGCTCATAACCCTGCGCACTCATTGCGGCCTGAGCCAAAGCCTGCGCAGCAGCAAGCTGCGTGCTGCTGAGAGATCCAAAAGACAAACCGTTGCGGGCGATAATCGAGATGGGCAAATTCGACCAGTGCTCCGCATTTGCCAGGGTATAGCTGAGCTGTAGCGTGGAGATCTGCGAACTGGTCAAGGTGGCTTCGAACGCATTTGCTAAGCAAACTACAAGGGCGTTTTCTTGCATTCCAGCGCAGTTCGCAACTGCACCTGCGCTGGTAATCGTGACGGGATCCTGGCTGGAGTAGCTGGAGGCGAAGGTGGTGTCGCCGCTGTAGACGGCAGTGAGATTATGTGTCCCCGGTGGCAGAACGATCCCGGCAAGGTTGGCTGATCCAGCGCTCAGTGTCGCCGTCCCAAGGGGTACGGGACCGTCGAAGAAAGTGACAGTTCCTGTCGCGGTCGAGGAGAGTGTCGCAGAGATCGTGATGGCCGTGCCGTACGAAGCTGAGGTGGGTGACGCGTTGATATTCACAGAAGCCGCGCCTGTGCCCACCGTCGATGTTCCTGTGGAACCGGTGAAAGCCCAACTCAGGCTAGAGGGCGAAAAGGCGTAACGGCGGTCTTGCTGGATGGTGAAGGTTGTTAGGCCGGACGTGCTGCCGAGCGCCGGAGCGGTTCCGAACTCGACGCTGCCGGACACAATTGCCGTATTTGGATTGGAACTGGTAACCGTCCCGATCACATTCGAATCGAGCATCGTACTGGTATTCGCAACGTTGGTCGTGTAGATGTAGTTGTACTGGTACGCCGAGACGCGGTAGCTGCTCTGGAGGGTATACGG
>CALMOM010000128.1:6211-7207 GCA_937873305.1 uncultured Terriglobus sp. | reverse complement strand
CACAGCCTGCGGCGACCTGTTCTACTACGCGACGCCTGCGGGCGGGAACGCTCCGGCCAACACCATCGAAGCGCTGCTCTCGATCGAGCGCAACCCCACGCTTCACGTGGCTGACATCTTCAATCTGGGTTCCCCCAACGCGCCGTTTCAACCCACGCCGAAGCAGGCGCCGGCCGACTGGAACATCATTCCGCAGGCGACGCTGACGGTGACGCCCGCTGCCTATCCTGTTGCCATCAACGGCTCTACGACCGGCACCGTCACGCTCAGTCGACCGCTGCAGGCCGGCAGCGCGAGCGTCGCGATCACGAGTTCCACAACGAATTACGTGACCGTGAACTCGCCTATTCAGATCGTCGCCGGGCAGACCAGCGTCAGCTTCACCTATAACGGCGTGTCGGCAGGGCAGTCGACCGCGACCGCGACGCTTGGAGGCTACGCGAGTGGCACCGGAACACTCGTTTCCACCGACCAGATCCTGAGCCTGGGCAGTGTGGGCACGTTGAGCGTCGGCGCGGTGCAGGATATTGCGTTGAGCCTCGGCCAGAATGCCCCTGCCGGTGGCGTCACCGTCACGCTGGCGAGCTCAAATACAGCCATCGCAACGATCGCGCCGACGACGATCACCATCCCGGCAGGCTCGCGCGTTCCTGCGGCTAACCCGCAGGTCACGGCCAAGGCCGCAGGTTCAGCGACCATCTCCGCGACGGCGCCCGGCTTTTCTTCGGGTACGTCCAGCGTCACGGTTGCCTCGCTCACCGCCACCCTGCCAACAAGCCTCGCGACCGCTATCGGCGCCAACACCGAGGTGCTGACGCTGTCCAATCCTGCGCCCCCCGGCGGCCTCACCTTCACGCTTGCTTCGAGCAACACCAGCATCTTCACCGTTCCGGCGTCGGTCACGATCGCTGCCGGTGGCACCAGCGTGTCGATCCCCGTGCAGGCCATCGCGGACGGCACCGCAAAGCTGACGGCCACATCTGCGGGCAGCACCAG
>CALMOM010000128.1:1564-6201 GCA_937873305.1 uncultured Terriglobus sp. | reverse complement strand
GTGTCGACGATTACCGTCGACGCAGGATCTTGTTTCAGCAACGGTGTAGTGGGAGCTAATCTCGAATACGTCGGCAGTTTCGGCCTGAACCAGACTCCGCGCAGCGCGACCACCATCACCCTCACCAGCAGCAACCCCGGCGTCCTGCTGCTCGCGCCGGATGCCGTCACATCTGGAACGGCATCCATTCAGTTTGCAAATTACACGGGTGGCGGCTCCTCGTTCAGCCTGCAGGGCGTCGCGCCGGGAACCACGATGCTGACGCTGACTGCGTCGAACTTCGACACTACGTCTGTTTCGGTTACGGTATACAACAGCGGCCTTGTGCTGACGCCTGCCAGCTTCAGCACGACCACGTTGTCGAGCCCGACGAACCTGACCGTTTCGGCCTATGTGCTGAACTCCAGCGGAAACCTGAGCATCGCGGAAAACCTCCGCCCCGGCGTGCATCCCACCGTGCATCTTACGAGCTCCAATGCAGGGGTTGGCACGGTACCCGCGTCGGTGACGTTCGCCGACCGCGCCGCCACTGCATCCGCGCAGTTCACACCCGTCGGCGCGGGCTCTGCCACGGTTTCGATCGACACACCCGCAGGTTTCCAGACGCCGATCACCAGTCAGAGCACGGCGGTCACCGTCACTGCTCCGGCCATTACGCTCACCGCGCGGCCGCTGGGCTACAACACGCAGAGCTTCGGCTCCTTCAACCTCGATGCCGCCCCCTCCAGTCCCGTCACGCTCACCGTGACCAGCAGCAACCCTGCCGTGCTGGTGGCTCCCGCGGACGGCAACACGGTCGGCTCGTCGCAACTCACCTTCACCAACTTTTCCGGTACATCCGGCAGCTTCTATCTGCAGGGGACCGCGCAGGGAACGGCTACCATCACAGTCGCCGCGCCGGGCTTCACAACCGCCACCAGCACCGTCACCGTGTCACCTTCAGGCTTCTTGCCGGTTTCCACCTCCGAGAACCTGAGCACGGTCGACACCGTCACGAATTACGTGCAGGTGTACCGGCTGGACGCCAACGGCAACGCCCAAAGCGAGTCCCGCAGCCTGACGCTGCGGGCGGGCGTCGCCGCCACGATTCCACTCAGCAGCAGCGACGCGACCATCGTCACGGTTCCGGCCACTGTCACCCTCAACGGCGGCGCGAACGGCGGTACCAATGTTTCGTTCGCGGAAACGGCTTCCGGCAACGCGGGCACGGCGAGGGTCCAGGTGACACAGCCCGCAGGCTACACCGCACCTGCCAACCAGACGTACGTGACCGTGACCGTGACCGCGCCCACGATCAGCCTGAGTTGCAACAACGTCGGGTACAACACCTATCGCGCCTGTTCCGTAGCGTTGCAACAGACTCCGCGCAGCGCCACCACGTTAACGCTCTCCAGCAGCAACGGCAACCTTCTGCTTTCGCCTATCGAAACGGCGGTAGGTACATCCAGCATCAGCTTTACGAACGTCACCACCAACAACTCAATGGCGTTTTATGTGCAGGGTGTCACGCAGGGCACCACGAACATCACAGCCTCTGCCACTGCGTACCAGTCGGCGGCCCAGACGATCAGCATCTACCCGACCGGCTTTGCCTTGTCTCCCAACAGCTTCAGCACGACTACGTTTTCGCAACCCACGCAGGTGGGTGTGTACGCGTCGCCGCTGAACCCGTCTGACCTGAGCGTTGCGGCCAATCAGCCGCTGCGGCCCGGCGTGAGCGCAACCGTCAACCTGACCAGCTCCAACCCGGCGGTCGGCACCGTGACTGGATCGGTCACGATTTCCAGCGGAAGTCTTCTGGCGTATGCGAGCTTTACTCCGCAAGCCAGCGGAACCACCACGATCACCGTGGCGGCCCAGCCCGCCGGCTACTCGCAGCCTTCTAATTACAAGGTGGATGTCGCAACAGTCACCGCGCCGTTGATCGATGCGTCCAGCAGCAACTCTACGGGCGTCAACCTTGAAAACGACTACGCGGTCCACCTTGATACGGCTCCGCCCGCGGGCGAAAGCGTGACTGTCATGAGCAACAGCACCGCGGTTCTGCTGTCGGCCGACCCGACAGTGAAGGGCACAAGCTCGGTCACGTTCACCAACGTGACCGGCACCAGTAGTCTGACGTACTACGTGCAGGGCGTCACGGCAGGCACCACGACCCTTACGGTATCGGCACCGGGCTACACGCCGGCGACGGTGCCGGTCACAATTCTGAACAGCGGCTTCGGGTTCCACAGGCCCGGCTACAGCGCTTCGAACACACCCACGAGCGAGACCCTCGGCGTGGGCGGTTCCACAGGGCTTTACCTTACGTCGTACGCGCTCAACAACGATGGCAGCATCGCGTATGTTCTGCCTGTCGGTCCGCAGGCCGGCAGTGTGAACGTCGGCATCGCGAACTCCAACCCCGCCGTTCTTACCTGGCCTGCAAGCGTCGCCGTGCCGGTGTATACCAACGACGTGTCTTCTAGCGGTACCGCGAAAAGCACCGGCACGGCTACACTCTCGCTCGTGCAGCCCGGGGGCTTTACGACACCAGCCTACGGCCAGAGCTATACCGTCAACGTCCAGTAACTTCCTGAAAGGATCTTCATGGCACTCTCTCTCCACATGCTCGGCCTTTGCGCCGGACTCCTGGCAAGTCCACTGATTGCTTGTGCTCAACAAGCCGCCCCGGCCACATCCGCCGATGTGAAAGCGATCGACGCTACGTTGCAGCAGGTCGGCAACTCTTTGACGCGAATGGATTTCGACACCTTCGCTACGCTGTTCACTGACGACGCGGATTTCGTCAATGTCGTCGGCATGCACTGGAAGGGCAAGGCGCAGGTCGTAGAAGCGCATCGTGTCATCTTCACCACGCGCTACCACGGTTTTCCGCAGCACATCGTCGACGAGCAGGTGGAGATCATTGCCCCGGATGTCGCGCTGGCGGTAACGACCGTGAAAATGGACGATTACACCGCGCAGGATGGCCGGCGCATGGTGAACAACGTAAGCCGCCTGACGTGGGTGCTGATACGGCACGATGGGGAGTGGCTGGTTCGTTCCGGGCACAACACGACGGTCGACCATGAGGCGGCGAAGCACGATCCTGCGCGTTCGCACGTATCAGCGCCGCCGGTCGAAAGTCCACGCAGTGCCGTCGGACCTAGCAAGTAGCAGCACAACGTTGTATGGGTGCTTCGCGCCCCCGCGGTCGCGGTGACAAGCAGAGCGGTCCGGAAGCGAGGCGAAGAGGTGGATATGCGGAAAGATGTAAGAGGCGCTCTTTGTTTTCTCGCTGTCGTCCTCACCGGCTTGATGTCGGGGCTCATGCTGGGAACCGGAATGGACCAGTACACGCATCGCCTTTTGAACGCAGGTGCTTGGGTCACGGAGCACCAGGTGATGGACGCACTGTTTCGCCGCTGGCTACCGCCCTCCTGGAACCTTACAACGGCCCTTTTAGCTGTCGCGGCGGTGTTTAGCCGTGGTCGCGCCCGTTTCTTTTTCGCTGTTGCCGCTGTTATCTTCCTTGGTAGTCTGATCGTTACGGTAGTGGTAGAGGTGCCGATCAATCGCACTGTAGCGACTTGGAACGTCGACGCCCTCCCCGAGAACTGGGCTGCCGTGCGTGACCGCTGGCTCCACTTTCATGTCGCTCGAACAGTGGGCGGCCTTCTCGCCTTTCTCAGTGCTCTCAGGGGCCTGCAGAAGAGCACGGATCGTCTGGCCGGAACGCCCGAAAAGGCAGCATAAGAAGATGAGGACCAGAGCGCGCAGTAACGAGCAACTTGGGGTTCGCATACGCAGAAAACGGCAACAGTAGAAGGACGATCAGCAGCACGTAGATCCACGTACAGAGGGGCGCAACCTGCGTTCTGATGCATAGTGGGGGTAAATGCTATGGCAACGTAACACCGTCGTTTTGCCGGAAAAGGGGTCACTGCCATACTCTGGCAGATGTTCTCGCAAATGCTCAGTCATGAGAAACAGCTTCAAGATCCAGCAGCTAGTAAATCGCCTTATGCTACTCAATCAAGTGTGCTGGGGTGATTTCAGGCATGAGGACGAACAGATCATACGCAAAAACGACGTGCTTCCATTTCTCAGGCATGTCTAGATTGCGGAAGCGCAACTGTCGCAGATCAAAAACCGTGTAGGTCGTGCCGGAACTACCTCCGGTTTGCGGAAACAAATCGGCGATAGCCGGTGCAAGCCACTTGTCAGATTTGTCAGCATCCATAACGAACGCCTTGTGAGCCAGGGGCTTGCCGAAACCTGCAAAGCCCGCGTGCGTTCCTCTTGCTCCAAAAATAAAGAGATGCATAGAGTGAGTGCCTTCGGCATCTGCAAGTTCTGCGGCCATGTTGCCAAGATCTCTCTCTCGCAGAGAGTTGAAGCCCTTTTGTACATGCACGTCACCGAACTTGAACAACACGCGTGCGTCGGGATGGACAGCTTGTAGCTGTTTGTACCGAGCGAAGAAATGCTGCTTCATCAGAGAAACTCGTAGATCGTTCTGCGTGTGGTCTTGGCGTTTGTAAATGTCGCGTGAAATAGTAAGCTCGTCCAACGCATCGCGAGTGGCTGCATTGCCGTCCAACTGTACCGCGACGCTCAGCTCCTTCAGTGCGTCATCTTTCACGCCTATCAGG